>LJUP01000135.1 GCA_001303955.1 Bacteroides sp. SM23_62
CTTGCTCTTTCCAATGGATGAATTGCCTCCGGACATCAGGTTTACTACCCCTGCATACCGGTCGCCCGAGGATACTCTTGTCTCTCTGCCCGGGCCGGTAAAACCTATCTAACGAACCTGACATTCCCTTCCAGGCTGACGACCAACCTCAGTTAGCATCATATATATCACCTCAGCCATGCCAGGTATAGGCTGCTTTATAAAAATGAATTCGTGGTTTTCTCGCCCGAGACTTTTGTCCGGATCAACCGGGGAAAGATCTGTTCTTTCCCCATGAAAGGGACCATCGATGCGGATCTGCCCGGCGCAAGGGACCTGCTGCTGAATGATGAGAAGGAAATGGCCGAACATGTTACCATTGTTGACCTCATCCGGAACGACCTGAGCATTCATGCCCATCATGTCAGGGTTGAAAAATTCAGGTACATTGATACCCTGGTGACCAACCGGAAGAAATTGCTGCAGGTAAGCTCGGTGATTCCCGTCCAATTACCTGATAATTACCGTTCCAAACTTGGCGAGATTATTTTTTCCATGCTGCCGGCAGGCTCTGTCAGCGGTGCTCCAAAGGAGGAAACACTGCGGATAATCAGGGCATCCGAAGGCAGTCCAAGAGGATACTACACCGACATTATGGGATATTTTGACGGCCAGGATTTTGACAGTGCCGTCATGATCCGGTTCATTGAACAGCAGGATGGACGGATGATATACCGCAGCGGTGGTGGTATCACCTTTATGAGTGACCCGGCGAAAGAATACCAGGAATTAATAGATAAGGTTTATGTCCCTTTTGCTTGAGACCATCAAGATCGAAAACAGGCTGATCTGTAACCTGGAATGGCATAATGCCCGTCTGAATCACAGCCGGAATGCCCTGCTGGGCATACAGGAAACGTTGGACCTTGCCGACTACATCAAGGTACCGGTGGAACTCGGAAACGGGACCTACCGCTGCAGGGTGCTCTATGGAAGGGACATCGATAAGATACAGTTTCATCCCCACGAGACACGCCCGGTCCGCAGCCTGAAGATCATTCATTGTGAAGACCTGGATTATTCATTTAAATATGCAGACAGGAAGAAATTACAGGAGCTGTTTGGGATGAGGGGGGAGTGTGATGAAATCCTGATTATCAAAGAAGGACTGGTTACGGATACATCCGTCAGCAATATTGCTTTGCTGGCAGGGGACGGCCAATGGGTCACCCCCGCCCCTCCCCTGCTGCCAGGAACCATGCGTCAATCCCTGCTTGACCGGGGCAGGCTGAAGGAGAAAAAGGTAAGGCTTGAAGATCTCTCATTATACCGGGAGGCCAGGATGATCAATTGTATGATGGACCTGGAATCCGGTCATTTGATCGAAATGGACCGGATCCTTTACCCTCACTGAACTGGCAGATTTTAACATTTCCGGATGTACAATTTTCTCAGAATAATTTGGTGAAAATTTACGATTGTCGTATATTTATACTTTGTTCGTAAGTTTTTACGCTTATCGTATGAAACGTAAGCAACTTATACAGACGGCAAAGGACCTGTTTTTCAGGTACGGGATCAAAAGAGTGACAGTGGAAGAGATATGCAAGGAGGCCAAGGTAAGCAAGATGACCTTCTACAAGCATTTCAAGAACAAGAATGAGCTTGTAAAGACCTGGATCACAGAATTGACAGACGAGGCTATGGAAAAGTACCGGAAGCTCATGGATTCAGACCTGCCGTTCAAGGAGAAGGTCAGGGAAACCATCAACATGAAATTAGAAGGGTCTGACGGAATGAGCAAGGAATTCTTCTCTGATTATATTCCCCATGCCGAACCTGAGCTGCACGATTTCATTCACCAGCGGATGCATGAAACAATGGGATTGATCATTAATGATTACGCTGAGGCCCAAAAAAGGGGCGATATCCGGCAGGATATGAAAATTGAGTTCATGCTGTGGTATTTGAATAAAATGTTCGAACTGATGGAAGATGAGTCATTGCAGCAGATGTATGATAGTCCCCAGGATCTGATCATGGAGATGGTTAACTTTTTCTTCTATGGCATCATGCCCCGGAAATCTTAATATGATATTGATAGCCAGACATATAGTCACAAAATACAGGTATGCTGCCCTTTTGCCGGTCCTTGTGGCAGGCATCCCGCTTACAGGCACATCCCAACCCTTCGTTTTTAAGGGCCAGGCCATCGGATGGGCAATACTGAGCCAGATGGAGGAGTCAACCGGGCTGCCCGGCCCAGGAGATACAAAAAAAGCCTGGAGGGGACAGGCAGGCTTGCGGTATCTGCCGGAGATCCAGTTACAGGTACCCGTCAAGGAAGATTATTCCTTTGATGCTGAAGTTTCAGCAAACATATGGGGATCAGGCACTTATTGGTCCGCCGACAGCTCAGTCTGGGAGGGAGATATCAGGCCCTTCCGGGCGTGGATGAAGTTTTCGGGGGATCAGTTCGAGGTTCGGGGAGGACTCCAGAAGATCAATTTCGGATCGGCCAATATGCTCAGGCCATTGATGTGGTTTGACCAGATTGATCCGCGTGATCCCCTGCAACTGACCGAAGGCGTGTGGGGGATCCTCGGAAGGTACTATTTCCTCAATAATGCCAATATCTGGGTCTGGGGACTAATCGGGAATGACAGGCCCAAGGGATGGGAAGTCATCCCCTCGGTCAGGAATAAACCTGAATTCGGGTTCCGTGTACAATTCCCCGTACCCGGCGGGGAACTCGCAACCACTTATCATTACCGTGTTGCGGATGCTGAGAAAGTTTTCCCGATCCCGCACGGGGAAAAGCCCCATATAAGGGAAAAGAGACTGGCCCTGGACGGTAAGTTTGATTATGTTGTCGGATTCTGGTTTGAAGCTGCCCTGATACACCAGGAGATACATATCCCGGAACTTGAGTACAGGCATGCGCTGAACCTGGGAGTGGATTATACATTTGGCCTGGGCAGCGGATTGATGTTGATGACAGAGTATTTCACATTCGGGACCTCGGAACGGCCCCTGTCAGGCGGGGAAAATGTTCACTTTTCAGCCCTGTCTGCCAATTATCCGTTTAATATTGTCAACAGCCTGAACGGGATTATCTTCTATGACTGGACCAACAAAGAGCTATACAATTTCATCAGCTGGTCATGGCAGTTCGATAAATGGAGTTTTTACATCATGGGATTCTGGAACCCGCAGCGCTATCATCTTTACCAGGTCCTGGAAGGCATGAATCTTTACGCAGGCAGGGGATTACAATTCATGGTAGTATTCAATCATTAATGGTATCAAATATTTTTACTAATGGAAAACAATGAAATCGTAAACATCAAAGGGCTCATCAAGCGCTATCCAATCGGCGGAGGCTTTTTCACAGCCCTGAACGGTATTGACCTGGTCTTCGGAACCGGGGAGTTCGCCGGTTTGGTCGGGCCTAGCGGGTCTGGAAAAACGACCATGCTCAACATCATCGGCACCCTGGATTCACCCTCGGAAGGGACCACACATGTTTTGGGACATTCGGTGGGGGACCTCTCCCAGAAACAGGCAGCCAAACTTCGCAAAATCCACCTGGGATTCATTTTCCAGACCTATAACCTGCTACCGGTTTATACTGTCTTCGAAAATGTGGAATTCCCCCTGCTTCTCCTTGATATGACACACGGAGAAAGGAAAAATGCCGTACTGGATGCGTTGAAATGGGTTGGCCTGACGGACAAGATCAAATCCCGTCCGGCACAACTTTCAGGAGGGGAATGCCAGCGGGTGGCCATCGCCAGGGCCATGGTTAAAAAACCGGCAATGGTGCTGGCAGATGAACCCACTGCCAACCTGGATGCGGCCAATTCACACCACATACTGCAGACCATGGAAAAGCTCAACCGGGAACTGAAAACCACCTTTATCTTTGCCACGCATGATGATAAGGTGATCAGGTACCTGAAAAGAAAGATCACACTTGAAGACGGTAAGGTCGTACAGGACGAAACTTCATAAACCTTTAAAAATCAAATTATGTCAGCAATAAAATTAGCCTTGCGAAACCTGATCGGCGCAGGTCTGAGGACCTGGCTGAGTGTTTTGGTGCTTGCTATAATCCTGATCCTGGTCATCTGGCAATACGCGATCATCGATGGATGGGACAGGATGGCCATACGTGATATGATCGCCTGGGAGATAGGAGGGGGACAGATCTGGACAGCCGATTATGATCCTTTCGATCCTTTTACACTGGAAGACAGCCACAGGGTTATACCACAATCTTTCAATGATGAAATTGAAAAGGGAAATATGGCGCCCATACTCATCACACAGGCTTCCATATACCCTGGCGGTCGCATCATGAGTATCCTGCTGAAGGGAATTGACCCCCATCAGCAGGTTTCTGAACTGCCGACAGATAAACTGCTTGAAGAAGGCGAGGATATACCGGCCATCATAGGGACAGGGATGGCCAGGGATTCAAAGCTGAACATCGGTGATTATATTACCGTCCGCTGGCGCGATGTGGATGGCACCTTTGATGCCACGGAACTGTTAATCGCTGATGTATTCAGAAGTAATGTTCCTGCCGTGGATAACGGGCAGATATGGATCCCGCTTGAAAACCTGCAGGAAATGACCCAGATGCCCGGCGAAGCTACCCTTCTAGTTATGGATCAGGATTATGCCTGGGAAGGTGAAGAAGACGGCTGGATATTGCGGGACCATGATTACCTGCTGCAGGATATGAGAGATATGATCAAGATGAAAAAAGTTGGCGGATCGGTTTTTTATATCATACTGATGCTCCTGGCCATGCTGGCGATATTCGACACCCAGGTGCTTTCGATTTTCAGAAGGCAGAAGGAAATAGGAACCTACATGGCCATGGGCATGACACGTGGACAGGTGGTCAGGTTGTTTACCGTGGAAGGGGCCATGCATGCTTTGCTGGCCGTGACCCTGGGTGCCATACCCGGAATTCCTTTCCTCTACTGGATGGCTAAAGTGGGATATTCCATGCCTGCGGGTTCGGATACTATGGGACTGCCCATTGCTGAAACAATCTACCCGGCATACAGCCTGGGACTGATCCTTTCAGTCATGCTCCTTGTGATCATTACCACGACCATTGTCAGCTACCTTCCCTCCAGGAAGATTTCCAAAATGAACCCAACTGAAGCAATTAAAGGAAAATTACAATGATACGATTTCTGTTCAAAGGATTATTGCGCGACCGGCAGAGAAGCCTCCTTCCAGCCATAGTGGTGGCAGCAGGTGTCATGCTTACGGTCTTTCTGGTTTGCTACCTTACCGGGATAATGGGCGATTTTGCCGATTTCAGCGCCAAATTTTCCAGCGGCCACGTCAAGATCATGACCCGTGAATACGCTGAAAATTTGAGTCAGAGGCCCATAGACCTGGCGCTGGTAAATGTAAGTGAATTGATGGATAAGGTCAAACAGGATTATCCTGATATGGAATGGGTACTCCGGACACAGTTTGGCGGATTGCTGGATGCACCTGATCAGAACGGGGAAACACGTTCCCAGGGACCCACCGTGGCCATTGCCATTGATATGATCACCCCTGGCAGCAGGGAGCCTGAACGCCTGAATCTTGAGAATATCCTGGTAGCGGGCAATATCCCGGACAATCCGGGTGAAATACTGATCAGTGATGAATTCGCAACCAACCTGGAAATTGCCCCGGGTGATCATGTTACCCTTATGGGATCAACCATGTATGGCAGTATGAGCTTCTACAATTTCACGGTTGCCGGTACCATCAGATTCGGCGTGTCCGTCATGGACAGGGGAGCCATCATCGTCGATATTTCGGATGCCCAGGCGGCTCTTGACATGGAGGATGCATCGGGTGAGATACTGGGATATCTGCCTGGTGGACATTATGATGGAGAAGAGGCAGGGGTGGTCTGTGCCAGTTTCAACAATAAATATTCAGATCCCGGGGATGAGTTTTCACCCATTATGCTAAAACTTACCGAACAGGATGAGTTCCTGGGAGGGTACCTTGAGTTGGTGGATTCCGCGGCCTTCATTGTCGTATTTATATTCGTGTTGGCCATGTCTATAGTGCTGTGGAATACGGGACTGATCGGTGGATTGAGGCGTTACGGGGAGGTCGGCGTAAGGCTGGCCATAGGGGAGGCAAAAGGGCATATATACAAAAGCATGATCTATGAATCAGCACTGATCGGACTGATCGGTTCAGCCTTTGGCACCATACTTGGATTACTGTTTGCGTACTGGTTGCAGGAAAAGGGAATTGATATCGGCAGCATGATGAAAGGAGCCACCATGATGATGCCCGGGAAGTTTCATGCCAAGTTGGTACCTCAGGCCTATTACATCGGGTTTATCCCCGGATTGTTCTCGTCCACACTGGGAACCATGCTTTCAGGGATAGGGATATACAAAAGGAAAACGGCACAATTATTCAAAGAACTGGAGACATAGTGACAGACATAACAACTGTAAAAATTCCAATCATGAAAAAATCAATCATCATATGGCTGTCAGGGATTTCTTTGCTGACAGGCATTCACCAGCTTCATGCCCAGTATCCTTCGGGGGATGAGGTCATGGACAGGATGGATCAGAATATGTCAGCCAAAACCCGGGTACTGACCTCAAAAATGGTCATTCATGGTCCGCGCTCAAGCCGTACCATAGAATCCAAAACCTGGGCTGAAGGTGATCAGAAATCCTACTCGGAGTACCTTTCCCCACCCAGGGAAGCCGGTACAAAAATGCTGAAACTTGAAAACTCACTTTGGATCTATTCGCCCTCTACGGACAGGACCATACAGATCTCCGGACACATGCTTCGGCAATCCGTCATGGGATCCGATCTGTCCTACGAGGATATGATGGACGATGCCACTTACAAGGATCATTATGATGCCGTCGTGATCGATGAGGAAACACTCAGGGATGTAAAATGCTGGATCGTGGAACTGAATGCAAATTCCGAGGATGTAACCTACCAGATCCGCAAAATCTGGATGGACAAGAAAAAGTATATTCCGCTGAAGGAGGAGCTGTATGCCAAAAGCGGCAAATTGCTGAAAAAGACCGAGCTCTTTGATTTCAAGCGCGTCGGCAACAGATGGTTCCCGGGCAGGATGATCTTCAAAGACATGCTTAAAACCGGTGACGGAACCGAGTTTCTCATTGAAAGCATAGAATTTGACGTTGACATACCTGAACATATTTTCACCAAAGCTTCTCTCAGGTAAAAATCTTTCAGATACTGAAACCATGAACCATGCCCGGGAACCGTATACTGGATCTGGATGACATCGGGAATATTTTCTTCCATGATGGATATAATCTGGCCAGGGAATACCTGGCTGACGGATTGTCGAAGGATCGCCTGACCATGTTAATGACAGCGGCATATGAAGCGATAGATGGACTGATCATATCCTTCCGGAACAGGTGTCTGCGTGAGGGACTGCATATTGATTGCGCGCAGGGTTGTTCATGGTGCTGTCACCAGGCCGTGCTGGTTTCCACCCAGGAAGTCCTGCTGATCAGCCGGTACCTGTCCAGGGAAATGGCAGAAGAGCAGCAGCAGGTGGTCTGCAGGAATGCCCGGGAAAAGGAAGCTGTTACAGGTGACATGAGTGTGAGGGAATTCCTCCAGTACCTCCACCCCTGCCCGTTTCTCCTGGACCACTCCTGCCTGATCTACCCGGTGAGACCCATGGCCTGCCGTTGTTACCTCTCTTCTGATGTGGACAGCTGCCTGGCGCAGTATAACCAGTCCGGGAACAGGCAGATAATGGCCTCCCTGTATGATTTCCCCCTGCGTGCAGGACGCTTAATCAATGAGGGCATCAGGGCTGTCCTGATGCAAAACAGGGTCATCACATCCGAATGGTTACTCGAGGTACTCATAAGCAAAACGATGGCTCATCCCGGAATATTCGATGAATGGCTGTCCGGGGAAGATCCATTTACCATAAGGGCGCTTTCTGCCGATGAAAATGAATATTTACGCGAGTACAGGCACAGACAGGAATCATTTAATGATGGTGATTGAAGAAGCAGGTTTTTCTTTCGGTTTCAAGGGGATCATGGCCGAGGTTCTTTTCAGGTAATCCCTGTAGCCTGTTTTTCTCCGGAGCATGCGTTTATCGATCATGGGTATGCTGATCGTATAAAACATCAGGATGATGATGACCGGTCCGGGCACGATCCACCAGTAAAGGCGCTCCGCACCTGACGAAAACAGGAAAAGCCCCATCCAGAACAAAACCTCGCCGAAATAATTGGGATGCCGGCTGTATTTCCACAAACCGGAACACAAAAAATCACATTTATCCTTATCATTCACATACCTGCTCAGCTGAATATCCGATATCGTTTCAATGACTACCCCGGCAAGCGTAACAACAGCAGCGAACCATTCGACGGGTCCCATTCCCCCCTCATGAAGGACAAGGGCCGGGTAAACGGCAAGGCAACCGAGAAAAACAACCAGGGTCGGGAAAAGGTGTATGCCAAAAAAACTGACCACCCAGTAGTTATGCCGGTATTTAAACCGGAATGCCAGGTAACGCCAGTCCTCTTCCCTCAGACCTTTCCATCTGAGGACCCAGTTCACGGTCAATCTCAGGGACCAGCCCGTTACCAGGATCAGGATCAGGACCTGCAACAGTGTTAATGCAGTCCAGCTCTGGTCATGGAAAACCCAGTAGCAGAGAATAATGGGCGGTACCAGGCTCCAATAGGGATCATACATACTGGAATTGTTGAATGCCACGCTGAACAGAAAAATGATGATCGTGGCCAGGATATCAAGGACCAGTACCACCAGGATCGGGTGAATGATGGATACCGCATCGTAGATCAACCATACCATAAAGCCTGCCACGACATATCCCAGCAAACAAATGATGAGTCCCAATCCCTTATTCCCTTTCTGGTTTGCCATTCAGCCCATTGATTACAGCCTGGTTCAGGCAGGTAAAATACCAAACTTTTTCAATTTCCGGAATTGATCTTACGAAACAGCAGATAAACAGTTATATTTATCACCTACAATTTTAATCATCACCAATCATAAGAAAAATGGATAAGGTAGGACTGTACACAGAAAAAGCAATTGAATTGCTGATGTCATGGGGACCCAAACTCGTGCTTGCCATTGTCATACTGGTAGCTGGTATCATCATCATTAACTCTTTCTCAAGGTTCCTGCGGAAGTTCATGAAAAAGCGTGATGTGGATCCCACCCTGATACCCTTCCTCGTGGGATTGATCAGTACCATACTGAAAGTCATGCTGATCATATCTGTCGTGGACATTGTAGGGGTGAAAACCACATCCTTCGTGGCCGTGCTTGGTGCTGCCGGGCTTGCTGTGGGACTGGCCATGCAGGGTTCCCTGTCAAATTTTGCGGGCGGGGCGCTGATCATGATCTTCAAGCCCTATAAGGTGGGTGATTATATTGAAGCCCAGGGTGAGGCAGGGACCGTACGCGCAGTTCAGATCTTTAATACCGTACTTAATACACCGGATAACCGCCGGGTAATCATCCCTAACGGGGCAATTTCAGGGGGGACCATCACCAATTTCTCTGCGGAAGAGACAAGGAGAATGGACCTGGTATTCGGCATAGGTTATGACGATGACCTCGAAAAGGCCAAAAATGTGCTTAAAGATATGACAGCTGCCGATGAGCGGATACTTCCTGATCCTGCTCCATTTATAGGTGTTACCGAACTGGGAGATAGTTCTGTGAACCTGGTGGTCCGAATCTGGTGCAAGAAAGAAGATTACTGGAATATTCACTTCGACTGGCAGAACAATGTAAAGCTACGTTTCGACAAGGAAAACATCACCATTCCTTATCCACACAGGACGGTTTATACGATTGCCGAGACGGCTGATTGATACATGGCCCAAACATGACGGAACCAAGGAACAATTGCCTGATCTGCGGGGGTGAGCTGGCTTACGCTGATACGCTTGAGCCAAAGATGTGTAACTATTGCGGACAGGATTTTGAAAGCCAGGCAGTATGCACAGAAGGGCACTTCATCCGTGATGTTTGTCATGCCTCTCCAGCCATTGAAATCATCAGGAAATCCTGTCAGCATTCCACCTCATTGAACCCGGTCAGACTGGCCACCGGGATCATGAAGCATCCTGCCGTCAAGATGCACGGTCCGGAACATCATTTCCTGGTGCCGGCTGTGTTGCTGAGTTGCTATTATAACCGGACCGGTCAGCGGGACCAGCTGGAAGAGAAACTGGCACAGGCAGAGAAGAGATCCGGGTTTATCCCTGGTGGATTTTGCGGATCTCATGGGAATTGCGGAGCTGCTGTCGGTACCGGCATATTCATAAGCCTGGTAACGGGATACCTATATATCCCTGAGCAAGGCCATTGATTTCATTGAAAAGGAACTGGAAGTAAGCCTGGAAAAGGAGGAGGACATTGGCTGCGAATTCAGTCACCTGAACAAACAGTGCCTGATGGAAGATTGCCAGTACTATACAGGGTAGGCGAACCGTAAGGCAGGAGAGATTTTATGGAGGTAGGGTGCCATCGAGGTCAAAGGTGAGCCAGAGTTGCTGTGAATAATCCACCTGCCCGTCTGCGAAGTGCATCCCTAAATCCAGTTTCAGCTGCACTGGACCCTTCCGGAATGGCAAGACAAACAGGTCCAGTCGGCCATAGCTGCCAAGCCGGTAAAATGGATCCCCGTATAATAATGTTTGTCCCTCACCTGCATAATAGGTGGCCGATACCCCGGCAAATTTATAAAGGAAGCTGGCCTGACCCAGCAATCCAACCGGTGTCTGCCAGCCGTCCCCGTTGGCGCGTATCCTGTGGAATGAGCCAAGGATCCCGACGCTGATACAGAGTGAATCGAGAAGGGTCTTGCCGGAAAGATCCACTCCCAGATCTACATTATAGCCCATGTTATCCCTGATGGAATGATCCGGATCATCTATGGCTGCACCGGCGAAATGTGACATTAAAAAATAATTTGACAGGAAAAAATCCCCGAAACACAATTTCCCGGATGTTCCTGCCATGAATCTTTCATGGATGGTATCTGTCTGCCGGCTTGTCCAGTCAAGGAAGGCATTCTGTTGTCCCCAGTCCCAAAAGTACCCGGCATACAATCCCTCAATATTCGGCCGGTAATAATGCAGGGTGTCCGAAAGAAGAGCCTGCGGGAAGTGCAGCAATTCCCTGCGTGGAAAAGCGCCGGCTAAAAGTCTTATTCCCAGGTTATGGTATTCATAATACAGGGTGAGATTCGGTTTGTATGCATCGATGGAAGAACCAAACTCATACAAATAATTGATACCTGCACGCAACCTGTGAATACCAGAAATGCTCCCTCCCAGCTCGGCACGGAATCTTGAACCGAACATGGTCTGGGGTATATGAATCGAATAATATTCCCGGTTATCAAGGAAGCCATCGAAACCGGCCAGCCACTCAAATTTCTGCGAATGTAAAGGGGAGGAGAATGCCATTGTGAAAAACAGTATTGGAAGAAATCTTCGCATAGGCAATTGTTGAAAAGTAAATATAATCTATTTTTAAAGACAATATGTTTTCGAAAGAGAATACAAGGATCGCCTGGTTCGCCCTTGCCTGGTTTATGATAAATCTTGTCCAATCCTACTTCACGGAAATTTTAGAGGACGAAGCATATTACTGGGTATACAGTGAATTCCCGGCATGGGGATATTTTGACCACCCTCCGATGATCGCCGTGCTTATTAAACTTGGTTCCATGATCATCCCGGGTGAGCTGGGCGTAAGACTGTTTCCCTCCCTGCTCGGAGCCGCTACCATTCTGGTTGTTTATCAACTGGTTCCAAAAGGGAACAGGGACCCGCGCATATTCATCATTTGCATCCTTGCCATCACCCTGATGCATCTGAACGTAGCCGGTTTCCTGGCATTGCCCGACATCCCGCTGGTCTTTTTCACATCCCTTTTCTTCCTTGTCCTGAAAAGATTTCTTACGGAGGACAGGATGGTCCAGGCCCTCGGCCTGGGGGTGATCATTGCGCTGATGATGTATAGTAAATACCATGCCCTGCTGATCATCTTTTTTACGCTATTGTCGGACTGGAAACTGATCCTGCGCAAAACTTTCTGGGTGATTGTGGCAGTAGCGGTGATTTTATATCTGCCCCATATCATCTGGCAGGTCAAAAACAACTTTGTCAGTTTTCAATATCACCTGATCAGCCGCAACGATCCTTTCCAGCCCAGGCAAATCCTCGAATACCTGGGCAATCAGCTGTTGGTTACGGGTCCTTTTGTGGGTGTCCTGCTGCTCTTCCTTGCATTTGCCAGGCCGGCAAAGGATGCCTATGAGAGAATGCTGAAATTCAATCTTATCGGCTTCTTTGGATTTTTTTTCCTGTCCAGTGTCAGGGGGCATGTGGAACCTCACTGGACCGCAGCTGCCTTTCCCCCGATGATCGTGCTAGCCTTGCTGAATCTGGACCGCTATCCGGGACTGCGAAAGTGGATCAGGGTACTGGGACTGGCAAGCACACCGGTGATCCTGCTCATCAGGATCTATCTCATCGTTGAAATCCTGCCCATGCCGGTCCATGTATCCAGGATGTTCCACGACAAGGATGTCTGGGCAAAACAGATTGGTGAGGTGGCAGGGGACCTGCCCGTTGTATTCATGAATAAGTACCAGCACCCCTCGCTTTACTGGTTCTACAATAAGAAGCCTGCATTTACCCGCAACAATGTTATGTACCGCAGAAACCAGTATGATGTCTGGAACCTTGAAGAAGGGCTGCATGGGAAACGGGTGCTGCTTACACACTGGGGACAGGCGGACAGCACCAGGGTACTGGCAACAGTCTGGGATGAAGTGTACTACTATGACATCGGAAGATATTGCTCCTTTAACCGTTTATCTGTCAAGATCCTGGAGAAGAAATTACGATCCGCTCCCGGACAACAGATCATTGTTCCGGTCCAGATTGGGAATCCCACGCATCAGACGGTTTGTCTGGATTGTCCGTGTGACCTGCCGCCCATGCTCTACCAATCCGTTGTGAACCCGGACCGGAAATTCCACCACGAAAGGATTCAGGAACAACCCCGGCTGACTTCCCTTGAACCGGGAGAACAGATCCTGTTAAACGTTCAGATCAATGTACCTGGTGAGCCCGGTGATTACCTGTTGACCATATCCTTCGGATCGGAATTACTGATCCCTGGAATAAATGGTGTACCCGTGAAATTAATGGTTACAGATCCTCCACTTTAATCCGCCAGGTCCACAGGGAATTAAGAAAAAAGTTGATAAAAGTCCCGACAATGATCCCGATCATGTTGGCGATCAGATCGTGGACACCGAACACCTTTGCCAGCAAGAGAAGGATCCCATAGTTGACAAGTCCCGCAAGTCCTGTTACCAGATGATACCTGAAGATCCTGGATGCCAGTCCCACTTTCGTATCCCTTTTCCTGAATGTCCAGATATTATTCAGTAGAAAATTGGATAAAATGGAAATCTCTATGGCTATGG
>LJUP01000136.1 GCA_001303955.1 Bacteroides sp. SM23_62
AGGGGAACCTTGGCGCCATCATCTCAAAGCGGTAGGCCGGGGCCTGCAGTTCACAGTTGCCGCTTTTCTCACAGGCAGGGCAAAAATGGTTGCCGGATACAAACAGCAATTCGATGATCTGCTTGCGCATTTCATTCAGTTCCACGGTGTCATTCTCAATAATCATCCCATCATGTACCGGGGATGTGCAGGCGGTGGTGAAACGGCCATTGAGCTTCACGGTGCAGATCCTGCAGGAACCCTTGGGTTTGAGTCCCTCATAATTGCAGAGTGTCGGGATATATACCCCGTTGTCTTTGGCGGCATCGACGAGGAATTTGCCTTCTTCTGACTGGCATCGCTTGCCGTCGATGATGAAATTTATTTTAGCTGACATATGCTGGTATTGTTAGGGGTTAAATATTGACGGGTCTTCCGGCGGCTTCGCAGGATTCCCTTACGGATTCCGCCAGGTTGAAACCGGTTTCAAATTCGCGGTCCCGCAGTACGAGTTTCTCATAAAGGTGCCTGAAATTCTGAATGCTTGTGACGATGGGATTGGCCGCCGTGTGGCCCAGTCCACACCTGCTCAGTTTCAGGGATTTGCTCCATTCGAAAAGATCATCGATATCCTGCACCACACCATGCCCGTTCAGGATCTTCTGCAATTTATCTTTTAGCAGTCCAGGTACGGTACGGCAGGTGGAGCATGAACCACAGGATTCTTCAATGAAGAACTCCATATAATTCATAACGACTTCCTTCAGCAAGTTCCTGGATTCATGAAAAATGATCAAGGCACCACCGGTGCCCAGATCCTCATAACCGAGGCGGCGGGGCAGCTGGTTGGGTCCGATCAGTATGCCGGAAGGTCCGCCGACCTGTACGGCCTGTACATCCTCCGCACCCACCATTTCCAGGATATCATAGATGGAATGTCCCCATTCGATCTCATAAACCCCCGGATAGCGGCAGTCACCCGAAATACTCATCAGCTTGGTCCCGGCAGATTCCTGGGTACCCAGACCAGCGAACCATTCACTTCCTTTTTTGAAGATCTTGGTAACCTTGGCCAGGGTTTCCACATTGTTTACGATGGTTGGTTTTCCCAGGTATCCTTTATCTACCGGGAATGGCGGCCTGTCCCTCGGCTCTCCCCTCTTGCCTTCGGCCGATTCTATCAGTGCACTTTCTTCACCACAGACGTATGCACCGGCACCATACTGGATGCGGATGTCAAAATCAAATCCTTTCCTGCCGGCAATATTTTTTCCGAGCAGGTTCTCTTTCCGGAGTTCCTCCAGGGCATTTTCGAGGTGCCTGTGGAGGTATTTATATTCATAACGGATGTAAAGAACACCTGATCTGGCTCCCACTGCATAGGCTGCAATGGCCATTCCTTCAAAAACCAGTCCGGGGAGTTCCGTCAGGATCACCCGGTCTTTGAACGTCCCCGGCTCTCCTTCGTCCGCATTACAGAAAATATACCTCTCCTTCTCCCTGGCCTTGGTGCAGAATTCCCATTTCAGTCCCGTTGGAAAACCGGCCCCGCCCCGGCCTCTCAGGTTGGATTTCTTGATCTCTTCGATAACTTCCGCGGGCTTCATGGCAATCGCTTTCTGCAATCCTTCCCCCGGGGAATAGGGATCCCAGACCACCGGTCCCTTCCTGCGGATATTGTTGCTGACTACAGCCTTCACAAGGTCAGAGCTGTTGTTTCCATCCCCGTAGTTTTGCTTGCACATTTCGCTGACGGGCATTCCCTCCCTCATATATTTCACAATTTCCTTGACACGAAAAGGGGTCAGGTCCTTGAATATTACCCCGTTGATGATGGCCGCAGGTTCCTGGTCACACATTCCTATACATGAGGTGTCAAACAATCCTATCAGTCCGTCACCGCTCACATTTCCAAAGGTAATACCTGCTTCCTCTTCAAAGGTTTGCCTTACTTTCTCTCTGCCCATCATTGCCGCGGTCACACTCTTATTCAGGTAGACGGTATATTTTCCCAGCGGTCTATTGCTGAAGAAGTGGTAAAAACTGATCGTTTCAACCAGCTCGGCCTTCGAGATTCCAACCTGGTCCGCGATCCGCTGGTTGGTTTCCTCCGGGATATACCCTATCTCTTCCTGTATATCCAGCAGGATATCCATCAGGCGGGACCGATCATTGCCGTAACCGTCAATAATGTCGGAAATGATTGTTTTCATAAAAAAGAATATTTACGCTGTTAATGGTTGGTGTTGATAATTTTCTTTCCGTTCTTTTTGTACTTATTTACGAAATAGATCAGGTTAACCAGTTCATTTTCAATGTTGAAATTATTGATCGTGATCTCTTCCGTACTCTTGAATTTAACCGGGGAGAAATTCAGTATACCCTTGATCTTTGCTGCTTTAAGCCTCTCAAGTGTTTGCTGGGCAGCAATATCCGGAACAGCCATTATGGCCACTGTGATATTATGGTCCCTGACATAGTCCTCCAGTTCCTCAATGGGTTTCACCGGTATTTCTCCGGTTTTTTTGATCTTCTTGACATCGATGTCAAATCCGGCAACGATCTTGATCCCATCCTTCTGAAAACCACCATAGGACATCAATGCTTCACCGATCCGGCCAACGCCCACGATAACCACCTTCTGGATCTCGTTGCTCCCGAGGATCTCATTGATTTTTGCCAGGACATCGTTAACCGTATACCCCCCCTTCTGGCTTCCTGATATCCCGAAAATGCCGAAATCCTTTCTGACCAGTGATGCAGATATGCCAAGGGGATCTGCGATATTGTCTGAAAAGACTCTTACCATGCCGAGGGACTTAAACCGGTTCAGTAAATGCTTATAACTAAGCAAGCGGTTTATCCGATTTTGAATTGTCATAATCTAACCATTTTATCTGTTATCAATTGTAAATTCTTCAGTAAAATGTGAATATTGTAACAACAAATGACAAAAAAATATCATATAAATGGATATGCGTGACGTGGAGCATTTTTTCCAAGAACAAAAAAACTGCTTTTTAGCCTAATTACCAAGCGCTTTAAGCAATTTAGAAGGAATCAAAATTAGCATGTGAAGACTGTGATTTATGTGACAATTTTTATTAACATTACCTTGTTCATTAAGCATTGCCATCAATCCATAAATTATAACCTCTCCATGAATGTAAAATCCCTGAAACTGCCAAGGATATTCCTGGTCCTGGTTGCACTCCATTCCTTTTGCGTTGGATTGGGACTGATCCTGATCCCGTTGGACTATTTTGACCTGTTTGGTTTTAGTGCTTATAGCGGGAATTTTTTCAAAATCCAGGCAGGGATTTTCCACATCGTCATGTGCGGGGCTTATGTTTCGGCTGCCCTGGATCCGGTCGGGAACCGGATCATGATCCGCTTTGCCATCTTTGCCAAGATGATTGCCACCCTGTTCCTCGTTTCCTACGCCGTTTTCATCGACATGATATGGATGGTGCTGGCATCAGGGATATTTGATTTTCTGATGGGACTGGTCCTGATCGGGTTTAACAAAGGCCTGAGACATACCCGGTAGGTTCAGCTGCCATTGAATTGTTTGATGGCATCCAGCATGGCGATAACATTTTCGAGCGGTAGGTTGGCCTGGATATTATGGACGGTATTGAATACGAACCCCCCACCCTGCGATAAGATCTCACATTGATCCAACACCTGCTTTTTGACCTCATCAGGCGTACCGAAGGGCAGGACCTTCTGGGTATCAACCCCGCCACCCCAGAAAGTTACCTGGTCCCCGTACTCCCTCTTCAGCATGGCGGCATCCATGTCACGGGCATTGATCTGGACCGGGTTGATGATGTCAAATCCGGCCTCTATCATGCTGGGCAACAGCGGGTTTATTGAACCGCAGGAGTGCTTGAAGGTTTTCCATGTGGTATGGCCGTGGATCCAGTCATTGATCTTTTTATAGTAGGGTACATAAAGTTCATTGAAATCTCCTGCCGAACAAAACTGGGAATCCTGGGTCCCGAAATCCGTTCCGCAAATAAAAATAACATCTATGCTGTCTCCGAATATGCCCAGGGCAGTTTGCAGGTTATCCAGTGCAATATCGGTCTGTCTGTTAAAGATCTGGTGGAGGTAATCCTTTCTCAGCACAGTGCTCATATACCATTCCGAGACATCACGTATACCTTTGGGATGGGTCAGGAAAGGGCCTGGGACCAGGGCAATGTCACCCAGGCCTGTGCCCCCGAAATTAGCCAGCACTGCCCTGTCGGTCTTGGATGCCAGTTCAGCCTGGCGGGTCCAGTATTCAATATCGGCTTCATCAAATTCCCCGAACTCTTCCAGGTTATCCTCGACATTGAGATCAGCCTCATCAAAGGGTTCCTGCCGGATGATGGAATCGAAGAAAAATCCGGAAACCGGCATCCTTCCTGACGGCTTGGCGCTGATATCACCTTTGGGGTAGATCAGTATATCGCCGTTTTCATGCTCCGAGGTAACAAACTTACCGGGTACAAGTATCACCTGTCCCCAGGGTGTCCTGAATTCTTTCCAGTCTTTATTCTCAAAACCGAACATGTTCTCCCTTGGAGATAGTCCCAGGACATCAACCTCCAGCATTTCTGACAGTTCGGGGTCAACCTCACCGAGCATCTGGTAAGGTTCGGTAACCTTGACGGGGATATCCGGCAGGCCAAAATACCTGCGGAGTTTTTCTATTACCCGGACATGTATGCCGGTCACGGGTGTGGCGCCGAAATCAATGGCCAGTTTACCGGTCTGCTTGTGAGCAAGTACATCTTTAATCCTCTGCCTGGAAGAGATAATTTCCGTCATGAAATAAAATTTATAATGTATGCGCTACCGAATTTAACAACTTTTGCCATATTTATATTGATTAATTTCAAACATCCGGTTACACCATGGATAAAATCTCCGCCAATCCTTACCTTCTCCTGCCGACCCTGATCGCTACCATCGGAGGTTTGTTATTTGGCTATGATACGGCCGTCATCTCCGGGACCGTATCCTCCCTGAAACACGTCTTCATCGATCCCTTCAACTGGCCGGAAACCACGGCCAATTTCATGCATGGGCTGGTTGTTTCATCCGCCCTTATCGGATGTATCCTAGGGGGATTATCAGGGGGCATCATCAGCCTGAAATTCGGGAGAAAAAAGGGGCTGATCCTGGCTGCTGCATTGTTTTTGATTTCTGCCCTGGGCTCTGCCATGCCGGAGATGTTTTTCCAGCCGGTGGGCACAGCAGGTGAAACATTCATCCTGGCCTTCATCATTTACCGCCTGATCGGAGGCATAGGTGTCGGGATCGCTTCCATGCTCTCGCCCATGTATATCGCGGAGATCTCACCGGCAAGGATTCGCGGGACGCTGGTCTCATGGAACCAGTTTGCGATTATTTTTGGCATGCTTGTAGTCTATTTTGTGAATTACAGCATTGCAAGGCAGGGTGATGATGCATGGTTGCATCGCCTGGGCTGGAGATGGATGTTCGCATCCGAAACAATCCCGGCCGGGCTCTTCCTGATGCTGTTGATGTTTGTTCCGGAAACACCCCGGTACCTCGTCATGAAAAACCGAAGGGACAGGGCATTGCAGATACTCAGGCGGATCAACGGGGACAGGGAGGCGATAAGCATCCTGGAAAGCATTATAGGAACCATCCATCTGTCTGCCAGGTCAAACCGTCTTTTCTCCCATGGAATTACGGTGATCATTATCGGTGTTTTACTGGCAGTCTTCCAGCAGTTAGTAGGGATCAACGTGGTATTGTATTATGCCCCGGAAATATTCAGGAACATGGGGTCAGGCACGGATGCTGCCCTCCTGCAGACCATCATTGTTGGGATCATCAATCTCAGCTTCACCATGCTGGCTATTTTCACGGTGGACCGGTGGGGACGAAAACCCTTGCAGATAACCGGTGCCTTTGGTATGGCCTGCTTCATGATCGTACTGGGTTTTACCTTTTTTTTGGAGCAGGTGAACCTGGTTTCACTGGTATGTATGCTGGGATATGTGGCCTGTTTTGCCCTTTCATGGGGACCCGTGACCTGGGTCCTTCTCTCCGAGATTTTCCCGAACCGGATCAGGGGCCGTGCCATGGCCCTTGCAGTGGCTGCCATGTGGGTCTCCAATCTGATCATCTCCCTGACCTTTCCCATCCTCAATAACAGCAGCGCACTGAACCAGTTATTCCATCATGGATTTGCCTACTGGATATACGGGATCATGGGAATACTGGCCGCGCTTTATATCCGGAAATATATACCTGAAACAAAGGGGCGCTCACTCGAAGAAATAGAACATCAGTGGAAACAGCCCGTGAAAGAGTAAGCCATTGATTTACAGAGGGTGTATTCAGTCTGACTGATGTATCTGCTCATGAATAAAGGCAAGGTCCTGGCTCAGTTCGTGTTCCAGTGAATCGAAGAAGGTATCTTCCAGGTCCGTGATAATGGATTTCAGGTTTCCTACATTCTGCAGGGAAGGCATCACTTCAGGCAATGGTACTATTCCGTCAGCGTCAGCTTCAAATATTTCAAAGGATTCTTCGACCTCATCTATGCTCATCTGGATGGCGATGGTAACCGCAGTGAACAGTTGTTCCCTTGTTTCCTGGGCTTCCGGGTCAATGAGCAATTCGGAAAGCATGATCTTTTCAAATGCAGACAGGAACCCGACCACTTCTGCAGAGGAAAAACCTGAATTAAAACGCCGGTAGGCAATGGCCTGAATGTATTTTCTGATCAGGATCCGGTCACCAACTTTAATGCTGGTGGCGATCAGCTGGTAGAGCATGGTTATGTACCACTTCAAAACCAGTTTATCCATGGCTCGGTAATGCTCGAAGACCTGTCCGTTATCCAGGCTGTAAACATGATCGACCATCTTGTTGATGATGAAATCCCGGTGCCGCATCATCACTTCATATGCTTTCACATTGAAGCGGGTGGAGATCCTGTGCAGGGCAGTCTCATTCTTTACGGTCCAGTCCACATAATGGTTCTTCATATTTTCAATCATGAACAGCAAACGACGCAGGATATCATTCCGCGGCGATGTTTTCCAGGAGAGGGCTTCAAATGTCTGGTCTGCCCTGACCACCAGCTTCCGGTCAATATATTTCATCATCCAGGGCCGTTCAAATGGCTTTTCTCCCAGCAGATCACCTATGGCAGTCCGGACAATGATACCAGGGAGGGCGATGAATTTTGGCGCTTTGATGGATCTTTTGGGCCGGCCATAATAGTATTTTGTTGCGGCATCAAAGAGCTGCTGGTGTGTGACCGTGCCATTGGGACTGGCCACATAGGTTGCCAGTTGGGGAAGTTCTTCAGACCGCTCGAGGATGGTTTGTATCATCCTGACCAGGTCGCTAATGTGTATGTAGGTGATACTGGACTCTCCCCTGCCTCCCAGGATCCGGGAATTCCATTTGTCAGAGAGCCATGTGCTGAGAAATACAAACAGCGGGGGATATTCGCACCAGTCACTGTAAACGGCGGCAAACCGCAAAATGGTGCAGGGGAACAAACTGGAATAATTCCGGATCATTTCCTCCGCCTTACGTTTACTGACGGCATATGGATAATTGGCATCGGGGGGACTCAGTTCGTCAAGCAGGTTGTCCGGATCCTTGTTGAACTTGCAGGCAGCCAGGGAACTGGAGAAAATGAAGCGTTTGATATTCAGGTACTGGGCCAGCTTAAGCACATTCCGGGTACCGGCCACATTGGTATGTTCATACTGGGGATTATCGTGCATGGTGAAATCATAGTAGCCGGCCAGGTGCAGGATATAATCGGCACCACCATACCTGTTTATGCTCTCGACGACATCCTGCAGGTTGGAGAAATCCCCGATGTCTACCTGTGTCCATCGAATATTCTCATGTTTGGGTATGCCTGATTCCTGCTGGGATCTCCGGGCCAGACAAAAAAGCCTGTACCGGTTGGCATTCTGTTCTACAAAATGTTTCCCGATAAAACCTGATGCTCCTGTAATGATTATGCCCGGAAGCCTGTCATTCATGGGTTCAAAGGTATCCCTGGGTACCGCGGATCTCACCCTTCCTCCGGTATATGTTGAATAATTCGGATCCCTGCTTGATCTCTGCATGACTGCAACCCACACGGTTGCAAATGCCGATACAATTGCAGTAGTTGCCCATTTTGTCCGCAAAGAGTGTGATCATGTCCCCGCCGCAATCGCAGGGTGCATAAACGGGCAGGGGAACATCGCAGGTTGGACAGAGAAGGTTCATGATCTCCCCTTCTGAAAGGTCTATACCAATCGTATATTTAGACTTATCCCCGCAGTACGGGCTGAGCGCGATGGAGCCTTCCTGCTTTCCCTTCTTGATTTTGATTAGAATCCCGTGACGTCCGGAGAATTCAACATTCGGACTTACCAGGTTATGTCCGTTCGGGCAATAGCATTCCTCAACGACCAGCAGTTCATCGTCATCATCCGTGAGCTTCTTCCTGACCTTCTTCTGCTTCTTTTTAATGTGAGGGACTTTCCACATCCCCTTTGAATTAAACCTTCCCATATACTATTTTCATTGTTGGTCGTTATTTTGATCTGTTGACCCGATCATGATCCCCCTGCTGAATTCCATCACCAGGTTCTTAACCTCTGTACGGATTTCATTGTACCTCTGTTTCAGGTCGTCACTTAGCGTGGCACCGAATTCCAGGTCTTCCAGGATCTCTATCCCGATGACCAGGATATTTTCCGGTATGATGAAGCCGAGCTTCCTGCCCATTTCGAGGGACATTTTAAAAGAGACATCGTGCCTGCAGGACAGGTGCAGGGTTTCCTGGTAATCCGCGGTTTTGAATACATGTACCCGGCCCGCCGCTTTCTGATCCGTTCTGATGGTATCGATGAATACGACCCCCTTGTAAGCATTGATATACTCCAGCAGTTCCAGTCCACCTACAAACAGGCACTCAAAATCAAAGGTCCCTGCCGGGACCAGGTCCATCATATCCCGGGTCAGCAAGACAGGGATGCCGACATCCTGCTGGATATCGTTTCCGACACCCACTATCAGCAGCTTATTCATCCGATCGTCCATGCTGATGAAGGATCAAATTCAGCCAGGGAATTAATCCCTGCTGGCCGTCCGGATAATCTCCCCTTCCTTGTTCCTGAAATTCACCACCAGGGGCATCTTGCCCGGTTGGTTGTGGGTAGCACAGGAAAAACAGGGGTCATAGGCCCGGAAGGCCATCTCTACCATATTCAGGATACCGTCGTTTACTTCCACTCCCTTCTTGATGATACCCTCGGCGGCTTTTTTGAGTGACATGCAGATGGCCGCATTATTGTTGGTGGTACCGACAATGATGTTGACCTTCGTGACAATGCCTTTCTCGTCTGTCCAGTAATGATGGGTCAGGGTGCCCCTCTGTGCCTCCACGATGCCCACACCTTCGCTGGGTACATTGTCAAGCGGTGTCCTCAGGTCTGTTCCAATGATATCCGGATCCTCCGCAAGCTCGAGGGCACGCTCGGCTGAATACAGCAACTCTATCAGCCTGGCCCAGTGCATGGCCAGTGTGGCATGGACCGGTTTGCCCCCCAGGGTTTCATACATCCTGTCAAACTCTACCTGGGCCAGGGGAGTAGCCATGCCGTCCGAGGCATTCAGCCTGGAAAGCGGGGTTGCATGGTATACACCTGAATCCTGTCCGTCCACAAATCCTTTCCATCCAATTTTTTTCAGGAAGGGGAACTTGAGGTAACTCCAGGGTTCCACCCTTTCTTCCACAAACTCCATGTAATCATTGGGCGCGTACTTGCAGTGCTCTTTGCCTTGGACATCCACGACCCTTACTTTCCCGTCATAGAAGTTGACCTTGTTGTTCTCATCCACCAGTCCCATGCTATGCAGGTTCAGGGAATACGGGCCGTTCAGGATGATGTCGACATATTCCTTGTTCCCCAGTACCACGTCATTGAAGATCTGGAGGGAAAACTTGGAAAATTCTATGAAGCCCTTTGATTTTTCCACGATGTCATCCCTTTCTTCTGCTGACAGGCCCTTCCTGACCCCGCCCGGGATGTTCATGACCACATGGGTCTGGTGTCCACCCAGCAATGCCTGGATCTCCTGGGCAATGCGGCGTTGTTTGATCACTTCCGTGCCGATCTCCACACCGACCTTATTGATCACTCCCAGGATATTTCTTTCTGCCGCAGGTGCCGTTGGACCAACCACAAAATCGGGAGCGGCCAGTGCATAAAAATGGGCAATATGGCTGTGCACAAAATGGGCCATGTAAAACAGTTCACGCAGTTTTTTGGCAGTGGGGGTAGGCTCCACTCCATAAACCGCGTCAGCTGCTTTTCCTGAGGCCATGTGGTGACAGCCGGGGCATACGCCGCAGATCTTGGTGACAATCTGCGATAGTTCCTCGACGGGCCGGCCCTCGCAAAATTTTTCAAATCCTCTGAGTTCGGGGACCTGGAAATATACATTATCCACGTCACCTTCATCGCTCAGGAAGATCTCTATCTTACCGTGACCTTCCAGTCTGGTTATGGGGTCTATGGTTATACGCTTGCTCATAATAATTTCCTCCTTAAAATTGAACCGGGCAGGCTGAACCTGTAAAATGTCCCGGCAGGATCATCAATTTGATCAACGATTTTCTGTATTTCTTTCTCGTCATTTGAGTCGATCATGGTCCCGATGGCAGACATCATCTTGGCACCCGGGTCGGGAGCATCTGCCGGGGGACCGTAACAGCCGCGGCAGGGAGCGTTCCCGACTATGCACCGGTATCCGCAACCTCCCCGGGTGGCGGGTCCCATGCAGATCACACCCTGCTCCAGGAAACAGGTTTCCCCGTCATCCACAATGTCAATGGGCCTGTGGAACTCCTTGATGGTCTTGTTCTCTGTCTTTTTGCGTGTGCATTCATCGCATTGTGTCTTCTCCAGGGCCCCTACGACGGATCCCTTGGGCGGCAGTTCCGCACCGGTTACAATGGCCATGAAAACCTCCACCAGCCTTTCGGTCTGGGGGGGACAGCCGGGCAGGTAGTAATCCACGTCCACCACCTGGTCCAGGGCCCTGACGTCGTTATAGAATTCAGGTAACACCAGTACCCCTTCTTTCACCTTTGTCTCCGGCTGAGGCCTGACGTGATCGGGATTGACCGTTGACTCGCTCGTATCGTAAACCCTCTCGAATATGGTTTCCCGGTTGTGAAAATTGGCCAGTCCCGGGATACCCCCCAGGTGGGCGCATGATCCGTAGGCCACCAGGATCTTTGTTTTCTGCCTGAGCAAATGGGCAAGATGCTCGTTTTCACTGTTTCTGACCGCCCCGTTATAAAGGGTCACATCGATTTCCTGGTCCGCCATGGCCTCCACATCCTTGTATTTGGTATCCAGGGCAATGGGCCAGAATACCAGGTCCGCCGCCGCTACCACATCAAACAGTGCTTCATGCACATCCAGCACGGATACGCAGCATCCTCCGCAGGCAGCCCCCCAGTAGACAGCCAATTTTATTTTTGGCTTTGCATTTTTATCTGTTGCTTCCATATTGTGGGAATTTGATTATGCTAATGTTTCCATGACTTCTTTGATCTCACAGGGACCGAGTGCTGTCACCGTTTCGGTCATTTCATCTGCAAGGTCTGCAAATTGTTTTCCCTCGCTGGCGCTGATCCAGGCAAGCCTGAGCCTGTCCTTGTGGAGACCCATCTGCTGGATGTACTTTTGCAGCAGGTGATAGCGCCTGAGGCATTTATAGTTCCCTTCGTGGTAGTGGCAGTCCCCGGGATGGCACCCGCAAATCAAAACTCCGTCTGCACCTTCCCTGAAGGCCGTTAACACGAAGGTAGGATCCACCCTTCCCGAACACATGACCCGGATCACGCGGATGTTGGGCGCATATGTCATCCTGGAGGTGCCGGCCAGGTCGGCACCTGTGTATGAACACCAGTTACACAGGAAAGAAACGATTGTTGGTTTGAATTCCATGATATTGATATTTAAGCTGGTTATTCGGGTTTAAACTTCTTGCATTTCTGTTGTCATTAATCCCTTGATCTGTGATAGGATCTGCTGGTCTGTAAAATGCCTGCTCCGGATGGCCCCTGTGGGACAGGCGGAACCGCAGGTTCCACAGCCCTTGCAAAGGATCTCATTGACCACCGATACATTTTTCTCTTCATCGAAGCTGATGGCCGTATAGGGACAAACCTTGACACAGGTCTGGCAACCGCAACAGATATCTTCGTTTACCACTGCCGTGGTTACTTCCACTTCAACAGAACCCTGGCTGATGGTCGCAAGTACCCTTGATACAGCTGCCCTGGCCTGGGCAACCGAGTCAGTGATGTCCTTGGGTCCCTGGCAGCTTCCTACGATATAGACGCCATCCGTGGTGGTTGCCACGGGATCAAGCTTGGGATGCCGCTCGATGTAGAAATCGTTTCCACACATGCTGACACCAACATGATGCGCTGTATCCCTGGCATCCTCCCTTGCTTCCATACCAACCAGGAGGATCACCATGTCGGCAGGAACCTCGATCTGGGTATTGGAAAGCCGTTCTTTCAGCTCGATCAGCATTTCGCAGCAATCATCCGGATTTGCCTTGGTGATCTGGGGGATACCTTCCCGCTGGTCGAAATTCAGGAACATGATGTTCCTTTTCGCGGTTGCTTCATACAATTCCTCGCATCCCTTGCCAAAACTTCGCATATCTGCATAGATCTCGAATATGCTGGAGCCGGGGAGGGCCGTCCGCAGCTGGTTCGCATATTTCAGTCCAAGCATACAGCATGTACGCGAGCAATACTCATGGTAATCCTTATTCCGGCTGCCCACGCAGTGTATGATGGCAATGTTTTTTGGTTCTTTGCCGTCTTTGGTTTCGATCTTGCCGGACTGGAGCATTTTCTCAAATTCAACCGAAGTTATGACATTGGGCAGTTTACCATAACCATGCAGGTCAACGGAGCTCGGGTCAAAAGGCTTCAATCCGGTTGCAACAATGATGTTGCCGAATTCAAGGGATTTTTCTGTTTTACCGTTATACTTGATATCGGCGTTGAAATTACCCACATAACCGAAGATCTCGTCTATGACCGCTTCCTTGAACACCTCTATATTGGGATGGTTTTCCGTCCGTTTGATCTTTGGTCCCACGATCTGTGCTGCAGGGACCATGTAGGGGAAAGTAAGTTCTACATTGGCTGTATGTCCGCCCAGTTGGGCCTGTTTTTCAAGCAGGTAGACCTGTTTTCCGGCATCGGCAATCTCGAGGGCAGCCGAGAGTCCGCTAATACCCCCGCCGATGATCAGTGTGGCCGGGTTGATATCGACCCTTCGCTTGTCCAGTGCCTCATGCCAGGCCACCCTGGCAACGGCTGCCGTAACCAGCGATTTGGCCTTTCTGGTGGCCTCTTCACGGTCGGTATGTACCCAGGAAACCTGTTCCCTGATGTTCGCCATTTCGAACATATATGGATTGAGTCCGGCGTTGGTCAGGGCTTTCCGGAAGGTCATCTCATGGATTCTCGGG
>LJUP01000137.1 GCA_001303955.1 Bacteroides sp. SM23_62
CATCACCTTGACATTGTTCCAGTCATAGAAACTTGTATCTCCATCGAAGGGGATACAGGTTTCAGCAGGTATCTCTTCCACCGGGTCTCCCGGATCATCGGAATGGATGAATCCATATCCCTGTCCGTCCACCATGAACATGAACCCGGATAGTCCGAGTGCATCCCCCTGTCCTATTGGATTGTCCTTGGCTGGTCCGTGCGTGTTGAAGAATTGTGCCCAGGCATAATTGCTGGCATCCTGCCAGGCAAAGAACAGCCTGCCGTCTTCCCACCAGGGTGTTTCAGCAACGCCGGAGGGCCGCTTCTGCAATTTCATATCGGCCTCCACATAGTAATCGTGGCCGCCAAACTTCTTCTCCTGCGCTATGGTTGTCCTGTTTCCTCCCGCAGGCTTGTCCTGAACAATACCATATACCATTTCACCATCATCACTGAATACATCCCACAGCCAAGCTTCAGCTTCGTCGTAATTGGCTGCATCTCCGAAATGGGGTACACTGCTGAATATCCCTTCGATGGGTATGTAGCCGGCCATCACATTATCGAAGTATACCCGGTCATTCGATGATCCGATACCGATCTGTCCCGGTGTAAAAACAAGGTCCAGGACTGCCGATGGTATGGTATCTATCGTATCCAGCACATTGCCGGTATAATACTCAATCATGGTTACCGTATCCAGGCCTATGGCATGGTACACAACGCCATTGACCAGCATGCTCAGGACGGAATCCTCAAGTGTTACCTTGACCTCGTTCCAGTCATAGAAGCTGGTATCTCCCTCGAAGGGTATACAGGTTTCAGGGGGTATTTCTTCTACAGGATCTCCCGGATCATCGGAATGGATAAACCCATATCCCTTTCCATCCACCATGAAGTAGAATCCGGAAAGACCAAGCGCATCTCCCTGTCCGATCGGGTTGTCCTTGGCAGGTCCGTTCGTATTGAAGAACATGGCATAGGCATAATTGGTATCATTCTGCCAAGCAAAGAACAGCCTGCCATCTTCCCACCAAGCCGTTTCAGCAACCCCGGACGGCCTTTTCTGCAATTTCATATCCGCCGATACATAGAAATTACCATGGGCACCGTAGGTCCTTTCATTTAATATACTGGTACGGTTTCCGCCGACCGGTTTATCTTCTACGATGCCATAGACAACTTCCATATCCACACTATCCGTGAATACCTCCCACAGCGTGTCTACTGCCTCTGTGTAATTGTTGGCATTGCCCAGGAATTCAACATCACTGAAGATACTGTCCGGTTCCTGGCCAAAGAGGAAAATTCCCTGTACAAGGAATACAAGTGAAAAGCATAATCGAATAAATTTTTTCATAGTCAGTTTGTTTTGGTTAAACATTTAATTTAGGCTCAATATATAATATTAATTATGTCATCCGAATATTAGAATCCCGGGTTCTGTGTGAGACTCGGGTCCTTCTGTATCTCCAGATAAGGAATGGGGAACAGGTTGTGTTTTTCCTGCACGTTCTGCGCCCGGATCAAATCTTGTGGAGTCGGATTTGTAACATTCCCCCTTGCCAGGAAGGTTTCAACCAGGTTGCCCCACCGGCGCAGGTCGAATATCCTTTTCCCCTCATAACACAGCTCCCACCTTCTTTCCTGCCGGATGGCCCGGCGGAATCCATCCTGGTCGCTGGGATAGGGATTGCCATTCAGGTCATTCACATTGGGCCATTCACTTAATCCTGCACGCCTCCTGATCCGGTTAAAAGCTTCAATGGCCTCGGCAGTGGGACCGTTGGTTTCATTTACTGCTTCCGCATAGATCAGCAATACTTCCGCAAACCTGAACAGGGGATAATTGGTACCGGAAGCATTTCCGCTGGGAGGAAAAGTATAATCATCTTCATCCGGCAGGTATTTATTAACGTGAGGGAAGCTCATTCCCGGCCACCAGTAACCTGCATTGCCATCATCCAATGGTTGTTCCTCTTCAAGTTCATCTATCACATAATAGAGATTTACTACTTCATCCCTGAGGTCTCCCGGTTCAAAGGAATAAATCAGTTCCTTTTCACCGACAAACGATGAGTAACCTCCTTCCCCATTGGCCAGCCTTGGACCCCAGTACAACTTGGTCTCGAACCAGTTATTGGCTTCTGTACAGTTCACGAAAAAGATATGTTCCTCGTTGTTCTCATAGGTATCGTAATCATCCTCATGAGCCGGAAAGACATCCCGGTAATTGGCCCTCAGGTTATAATGACCTTCATCCATGCACTTTTTGGCCCATTCTGCTGCCTTGGCCCAGTTGGATGGATCTCCCTGCACCATATTTCCGGTTTTGGCATCCAGCCTCCAGCCCGCCAGGGTCAGATATACCTTGGAAAGGAATGCCTGGGCGGCGCCCCGGGTGGCACGCCCTTTTTCAGTAATTTCCCTGTCCCACAGATCCTGTTCGGCTTTGATCAGTTCATCTATGATAAAATCATATATGTCCATTACATCGGTCCTCGGCTTATCGGCATCCCCAACCGGGTCACTCACATAGGAATCACCATGAAAAACCACATCGCCGAAGCACCGGACCAGGTTGAAATAGTTCTGTGCCCTTAAAAAGCGGGCTTCGGCGATGATCCGTTTTTTAAGTTCCGGTGAATCGAATGCATTATCCGGCATCAGGACCACATTTTCAATGACATTTCCTGCCCGGTTGATGATCAGGTATGCTGACCACCATACCCAGTAAAAATCTCCGAACTGGGGATCAAATTTGAACCGGTCCATTTCTTTGCGTTCCTGGATTCCACCGAAACCGTCTCCCATATCATCAGATCCGACATCCACTACGATGATCCATGATTTGAGATAATAACGTTGAGCGCCCCCGTAATGGCCGGCATAGGCTCCGGTAAGGGCTGTCAGGGCATCTTCCTGTGTTTCAAAGTAGGTGGCTGGATTGAGAATGCCAGGTGGAATTTCATCCAGTTTCTCGCATCCGGTCAAACCCAGAATCCCCAGCATAATTATCACAAAGCCAGTATTTATGATTGTTCTAATTTGAGTTTTCATTTGCTTAACATGTTTATGTTTGAAGATTATATCCCAACTCTTACGCCGAAGGTGATGCTTTTGGTAGACGGATAATTCTGACCATCATATCCAAGGTTCAGATTGCTGTTGCCTCCTGAATGCATCTCCGGATCATAACCTTTATATTTGGTGATGGTCAGGTAATTCTGCAGGCTGGTATAGACAGTGAGATGCTTCAGGCTGATCTTTGACAGCCACTTGATGGGTAGAGAATAAGATAGCTGGACATTCGAAAGCCTTATAAAGGAAGCGTCCTCTACGAACCTGTCACTTGTTTTATCGACATAACTGTCTGACATTTTCGGAATATCCGTATTCGGATTCTCAGGTGTCCAGCTGTCTTTCAGCCATGCACCGCCATTGAATTCCCCTATGGTACCATTGGACAGGGTTTGGCGTGATCCGTTATACATATCAACGCCCTGCACCCCGTTGATGATGGCATGCAGTTCGAAACCTTTGTAAGCCAATGTATTGATAATTCCAAAAATATAGTCAGGAAGGGCACTTCCAATAACAGCCATGTCCGCATTGGTTAAAACGCCATTATGATTGGCATCCAGGAATCTTTGATCACCCAATCCCTCGTCACCTGTAAATCTTGGTGTGTTATCAATATCATCGCCTTCCTGGAAAATTCCATCCGTGATAAATCCCCAGATATTTCCGATGGGTTTGCCGGGTTCAATTTTGGTGATCCCGGTATAAAATTCTATATCGTTGGCAAGGCTTACGACCTCGTTCTTATTGATGGAGAAATTACCATTTACTGTCCACCTGAAGTTCCCCCCGACGAATATATCAGCCCCAACGGCCAGTTCAAATCCCTTGTTGTTCATCTCGGCAATATTGGAGATAATGTTCACGGTACCCATGTTCCATCCATCTCCATACCCCGTATGTAATGGCAGCGGCATATTCCATAGCAATTCGGATGTGGTACGGTCATATAAATCGAGATTGAAGCGCAACCTGTTGTCCAGGAATCCCATGTCCAGTCCAATATTCGATGTGGTTGACTCTTCCCAGTGAACACTTTCATTCGGGATTGACCCGATGGATGATCCGATCCACATAATATCGCCTCCGGTGCTTCCAACCCCGCCAAAGTTGGCATTCGATCTGTTGGTGCCCACTGCCATCCTGGGCAGCCATTGATAGAGTGAAATGTTATCATTCCCGGATACACCCCAGCTGACCCTGAGCTTCAGCTGGTCGAATACATTCAGGTTTTTGATGAAGTTCTCTTCTGAAATTTTCCAGGCTGCGGAAGCAGAAGGAAAGGTGCCCCATTTTTGCTTGGGACCGAATTTGGAGGATCCGTCCCTTCTTACCGTGACCTCAACAATATACCTGTTCAAGAAATTATAGTCAACCCTGCCGAAAAGGGACTGAAATACACTTCCCGAGGTTCCTGAGTAGATGGCATGATTTGCCTGTGTGAATGCAGCCATATTGTACCACAGGAAAGACTCCCTCCCGATTTCTTCACTATCCATGCCGTTATTATCCGAATTAATGACCTGTTGCTCAACACCCAGCAGGACTTTTAACTGATGATTCTCTGCGATTTGTTTATTATAGGTGGCTGTGATGTTCCCGATCCACCTGTTCCTGTAATTATCTGTAATGGATGCCCGGGCAAGGGCACGCGTGGCTGTTGCGCCAAACAACTCCGCTGTCACGAACGTGTTATGCTGGTTGCTCGTGTAATCTCCTGCTATATCGGCTTTCAATGTAAGATCCTTAATGACTTCATAGCTGAAGAAAACATCTCCCACCAGTCCTGTGATCCTGGTTCTGTCTTTCTGACCCTCGGCCTGCAATCTGGGATTATCCCAGGTGGCAAGATTAAAGTATGCCCCCGTAGAATCATACAAGGGGTAATAAGGGAAGGAAGTAATGGCACCTCCTGCGGTACCCAATGACCAGCCGGTAGTTACATTAAAACTATTTCCTTCCGTGCGGTACACATTGGCACTGACGCCAACATTCATTTTTTGACTGATCTCATGGTCCAGGTTCAACCTTACACCTCCTCTTTTAAAATCCGAATCATAGATGATGCCTTTTTCCTCTCTGTAGTTTGCAGACAGCGCATAGGATGTTTTACCACTTCACCCTGATATCGACAGGTTGTAATAATTCGTATGGGCTGTGCGAAAAATCTCATCCTGCCAGTCTGTATCAGCGATATAACCATTAATGGGTTCTGTACCATCGATCTGGCCCTGGGTAAACTGTGCCGGTAATCCTACAGTCGTTAGTGCCCTGTTGCGCAGGGTACAATACCCTTCCCTATCAAGCAAATCCAACTTTTTGGATACATTGGATATAGAATGGTAATATGAAAAATCAATTCTGTTCTGGTTCCTTTCCCCTCTTTTTGTTGTCACGAGAATCACCCCATTGCCACCCCTGGCACCATAAATGGCCGTGGAGGATGCATCCTTCAGGATCTCCATGCTCTCGATGTCCTCTGGGGCAACAGAATTAATATCTCCACCAATAAAACCATCGATAACCCACAAGGGACTGTTGGTGGTTTGAAGTGAGCCATGTCCACGGATCCTGATGGATGCGCCCGAACCCGGCATTCCACTCGTATTGGTAACCTGGACACCGGCTGCCTGCCCCTGCAGGGCATAATCGATCCTTGTAACGGGTCTGACAGCCAGATCCTCGGAATCCAATGATACGATGGCTCCGGTCAAGTCACTTTTCCTGGTATAACCATATCCCACGACAACAAGCTCATCAAGTGCTTCATAGGCAAGCACCATGCTGACATTAATCACGGTTTGATCACCCACTTCTATCTCCTGCGAGGTATAACCTACAAAAGAGAATACGAGCACATCCCCCGATGAAGCTTCAATGGAATAGTTACCATCCGCATCCGCCACAGTACCTGTAGTGGTACCCTTAATAATAACATTTGCACCCACCAGGGCAGTACCATCACTGACGTCTGTTATTGTGCCGGTAATGGTTCGTTGCTGGGCCCTGATACTGAATACCGAGAATATTGCTATGAAAGACAACAGCAATATTCTCTTGATCATTAATTTATTCATTTTATCATTGTTTAGATACATGTTTTGCAGTTCTGTTTATTTTATTCTTCAGCCTCCGTTACCGTTATCAAATAATCCACAGTCACCTGCTTATAGTCCTGTGCATCGCCCACCTGCCGGTTGGTTAACACGAATGTAGCGTTATATTGACCAGGTGTCTGATAGGTGTAGTTCATATGACCGCCGGCTCCGGTATCGGCACCGGTGGTTGTCAGATCTGACGGGTTGAATTCTGCCCAAACATGTCCGGGAGTCCCGGAAAAGAAAGCGTAAAAATCAGCTTTTCCGCAATTTTCAAAGTGTATTTCCCGACCGGCATCCACAGAATATGGCTCGGACAATACAATGATCTCTCCTTCTTTTTTAATGGAAAGTTTATAGCATGCAACCGGGTCTTCCACTTTTTTCTCACACCCAGTCGCAAGCATTAAGGATGGAATTACCATCCAGCATAATAAGGTTTTAAAGTATCTCATAACTTAGCGTTTTGATGCCATTTTTATTTATTTATCTTCAGATGACAAAACTCAGAATCAATAGCAATCCTACAATGATCAGGATGACAAGCAATACTTCAAGCAGTACCAGAAAAATAATTCTTCGCTTTACGTTGACAAATTTCATCCAATGTCCACTGAAAATTGAGCCTGGGATATGCATTCGTTGTGGTGATAGATCTCACCATGAAATTCCATGATTTGTCAACATTCAAAAATTCATTGATTATCTGATAATGAATTTTTGAGTGCAGAAACCTCCATTTAATTCTTGTACAGTAATGAAGTAAATCCCGGTTTCCAGATGCGATGTTTTCACCTCGATCAATCCTGATTTCAGGTTATTCAAACTTGTTATTTCCTGTCCGACTATATTTCTTATCGTAAGTTTCTGGATTTGATTCTCAGCTTTTATAAAGACTTTGTCCGTTGCGGGATTTGGGTAAATATGAATCCTGGTTTGATACGGCTCATTAACCATACCAGTACCTCCGGCACCTTCCACAAAATCATCGAAGATGGCTATATCATTATAACTCCCCACACCGATCATTCCTTCTTTACCCAGTTTTTCATCCGTAACTGACATATATTCCACTTCATCAATATAGGCTGTTACAGTGGTCCCGCTGCGCACAAGCCTGTAATCATGATACATGGTATCGCTTATGGCCGGCGTTGTATTCAGCTCGCCTACCTCAACCGCCCCACTGGTATCCACCAGGTAGTAGCCGTTGATATCCTCGCCCGTAAAGCGCATATAAGAGTAGTTACTTCTATCCTCATATCCGAAGGCTATGATGAAATCTGCCAATGGATCCAGTGCACCGCTCTTGATCTTATTGACTTTGGCTTTCAGACTTATATCAAAATCGGTATAGGTGTCCATGTTATAAACAGCAACTCCTCCAGGGGTCCCGTTGATCGGGGCAGGTCTCTGGCAGAGTTTCAGGCGTGCATCACCTTCATCTTCCCGGACCAGCCAGTATCCATATTTTGATGGCGTTTTTGAATAATTATCAATATCTCCAAAACTGGTAATATCACTGAATTCATTGGGTTCGACGGGACCGATGTAGAATATGATATGGGCGGCATCAGTGGCGATACCCAGCGTCGGATGCTGCGCTCCCCAGGGTGCCTCCCTGGCGTAAAAACCCAACCACAACTTGGGACTTGTAACCGGGTCATATTCCGAAACATATGGTGCAAACCTGATGCTTAATGTTTTGTTTCCCTCGGCTCCCAACTCGTATGCAACTGCAGGGGTAACATCAAATTCTTCGACCCAGCTCACACCCCCGGTGACAGGATTTACATTGATAAGGGTGTAATTGGCTTCATTTTCATAATCGAATGCCTGGGCATCAGTCCATGTCAATCCTCCTTCTGTGGACAGTGCACCGCTGGAACCATTTCCTTCTTCCCAGTCATCAATGTCATTCAGGTGATATGCATAGTACCCCTGTCCTGTGTTGTTGGATACTTTCAGTACAATTTCGGCATACAGTATTTCCTCTCCATCGGGAATCAATGCCGGCAGGCCGGTCAGGTCAAACTGGGCCCAACCTTCAAAATAGGACATCAGGGATTCATTGTCATCGAAATTACAGATCTCCATGCTGGCGTCGGCTCCAAGATTCCTGGTACTAAAATCTCCAAGCTCCTGGCCCGTTCCGCTTCCAAGTGTAACATCGGCAGCAGCCCAGATCGTATCTTGCTTGGCCTGCGAATAGATTGCAGTTAACATTAATACTGTCAGTATTGATGTTAATGTGAGTTTCAGAAAAGTAGAAAAATGTTTCATGTTTTTAGTTTTTAGTTTGATTCGACAAATAAACGATAAATATTCATGATTTCCAAATGTAAATAACTGAATATTAGGCACTTACATTGATAATTTGGCGGATAATTGAAAAATGCCTGCTTTCGTGGAATATTGGATGAATTGAGTAATTAAGCCATATTCAATTTCCATGATCGAACTTTAAATGGCGTTTAAATAAAAGTTTATTTTTTTTTTGATCTTTATCATCCTTACCCGCTGAAAGCAGGCAAACCATCTTTGCTGACTTACTTCTTGATGAATTTAGCCGTTGCCGGTCTGCCATTCATACCATGGACCGTTATGAAATATATTCCTCGCTCAAGTTGTGAGATATCAATCTCTTTTGAACCGGAGCTTACAACATGAAAGGTCTGTATTTCCTGACCGACTATATTTGAGATTTGAAGTTTTTGAATGGTGTTTTCAGCATTAATGTAAAGCTTATCTTCTGCAGGGTTTGGATAAAGCGTGAACCTTGTTTGATAAAGGTCATTAACCATACCAGTGCCTCCAGCCCCTTCCACGAAATCATCGAAGAAAGCAATATCATTGTAACTTCCCATGCCTATCATTCCTTCTTTTCCCAATTTATCATCCGTAACTGACATATATTCTACTTCATCAATATAGGCTGTTACAGTGGTCCCGCTGCGTACCAGCCTGTAATCATGGTACATTGTATCGGCAATGGCCGGGGTTGTGTTCAGTTCTCCTACCTCAACTGCTCCGCTGGTATCAACCAGGTAGAAGCCGTTGATGTCTTCCCCCGTGAAACGCATATAGGAATAATTCTTTCCATCCTCATATCCGAAGGCGATAATGAAATCTGCCAATGGATCAAGTGCACCACTTTTGATCTTGTTTACCTTGGCCTTCAGATTGATGTCAAAGTCCCCATAGGTGTCCATGTTATAAACAGCAACACCGCCTGGTGTTCCGTTGATCGGGGCGGGCCTTTCAGTGATCATCAGACGGGCATCCCCCTCATCATCCACCACGGCCCATTTTCGGAATCCGGAAGGTGTAATGTCATAATTCCCGATGTCTCCGAAATTTTCGATATCACTGAATACCGTGGGTTGGGGTGTACCGATATAGAATATGATATGGGGGGCGTCCAAGGCAATCCCCGACTCCGGGTCGATAGCTCCCCAGGGTGCCTCCCGTGCATATAATCCCAGCCATTTCTTATCTGCTTCAGGATCGTCAATGGTTGGGTAAAACCGCAAGGTCAGCAATTTGTTACCCTCAGCTCCCAACTCGTAATCAACCGCTTTCTTAACATTGAATGTTTCTATCCAGCTTACCCCACCAACATCCGGATTGGTATGGATTAAGGTGTAGTTAGCTTCATTTTCATAGTCATATGCTTGGGCCATGGTCCATGTCAGTCCTTCACCGGTCTCATCCAGGCTACCCGATGATCCATTGCCTTCTTTCCAGTCATCAATGTCCTTCAAATGATAACAGTAATAACCATTGCCTGAATTATTGGACACTTTCATGATAATTTCAGCATACAGGATGGCCTGTCCATCAGGAATCGAATCCGGAAGGGTTGTAAGATCGAATTTCACCCAGCCTTCGAATGGGGACATGTAACCCGGGTAGTCATCATAGTTGGTGACCATAATGCTTCCCCCGCCGCCGAAGTTCCTTGTTTTTGCATCTCCAATGTCACCACCGGTGCCACTTCCAAGGCTTAAATCTGCGGCTGAATAAAATGTCGCCTGTGTTATTTGTGATTGTGCCGATGTAAAAATCAGCAGGGTGAAAATTGAAGCTAAAATCCATTTGAGACTTAAAGTAGAATTTTTCATAGTTGATTGGTTATTGGTTTAACTTGGGCATTGGAGATGCAAATTATGACAAAAAAAACTGTTTGTCAAGTGTAAAGCACTGTGCAATAGTTAGTTACGTGATTTATTTGGCGGTTAAATGGAAGGGGGGAATTATGAAATATCAGGAATAACAGGTCTTGAGGTAAACATTTGGTAAATGTTCATTTTCCTTTGGCGGATAAATAAAAAATTACTTTTTTTCAATTTGTATTCAGTCTGCACATATTCCAACTGAACTAGAGGATGTAAAGTCCTGATATTTTATTAATTCAAGGGTGAAGGGAACTTAATTGCTGATCTTAACCTTTTTTTGGGCAGGAAGATCAGTTCTTTCCACCCTTCTTTCGGATTTTTGAATCTTTTCCGGGTTTGCATGATCCCTTTGACCTTATTGTGGAACTCCCAGCAAGTTTTCATGCGTAGGTCAATGTTATTAGATAGCTGTGAAATATTTATTTCACGGCCTGTGCTGGTCAGGATGAGAATGTAAAAAGCTTTGTCAATAGGGAATCTTAACCTGTGAAAAATGGTACCGCAGGTAACAGATTCTTTGTAATTACACTTTTTACACCTTCTCATAAGGGAGATTTCATCCGTGCAGTATTCATGACCGCCACATTTTTTACAGGTATATCCATCCTTCCATTTTAATTCTTCAAGAAATTGATTACAGGCGGATTCATCCGGGTATATTTGCTTAAATTCATCGAAGCCAATGAGCTTTTGCATCACCAGTGCCTCAGAAAGGTGATGCAGATGATCTTCCAGCTCAATATTGTGTTTTTGTAACACCTCGTTCATCTGTCTGATCCTTTCAGCCTGTTCTTGTATCTTATCCCGCTGTTCAACAACCTGGGCCGTTCTTGCCTTGACCTTGATCTCAAGGACCTTTTTTTGATATTTAATTGAATACAGCCGTAGTTCAATAATCGCCAGGGTAATAGCTATTACCAGTACGATTAACAGTATTTTAAACCACCAGGTTTTCCAAAAAGGAGGCGTAATGATGATGCGCATGGATGTTTCTTCTTCACTCCAAACGCCATCGTTGTTTGCAGCCTTGACTTTGAAAATATATTCACCGTGATTCAGATTGGTATAGGAAGCTTTTCTTTCCGTACCGACAAAGTTCCATTGATCTTCAAAGCCTTCCAGCATATAGGCAAACTGATTTTGTTCCGGAGCAACAAAATTCAAGGCAGCAAACTCAATGGAAAAGACATTGTTCTTGTATGATAATATCAACTCTTCTGTTTCCGTAATGGCTTGCTTAAGAATGGTATCTCCATTGAAAACCTCTCCCAATGATACATCCTTATTGAACAATTGAAGATTGGTGAAGACCACAGCGGGAGGGTGCAAATTGTCTTTAATACTGTCGGGGTGAAAAACATTGTAACCATTGATTCCTCCAAAAAGCATCTCTCCGTTACGTGATCTTAAAGCGGCACGCGCCACAAATTCCTTGCTCTGCAATCCATCATCAACATTGTATCTTTTAATCAATAACCTGTTCGGGTCATTTAATGCTGATGAGCTGATAATCAGCATATCCCCGATAGCCGGTGTCTGTGTATCAAGTTCCTCTATTTTACTGAAGATAATTTTTAATATTCCATCCGTGGTACTGATCCATAGGTCTCCATGGTCATCCTCCAGAATACCCATTATAGCATCATCAGGTAATCCATCTGACCGGGTATATGAAATGAATGAGCCATGTTCGTTCATTTTGTTCAATCCTTCAACTGTCCCTATCCATAAAGTACTGTCCCTGGTTTCATAGATACAGCTGATAAAGTTATGGGATAAGGAAGTATTATCCGTCGGATCATGCTGATAAGATTTAAATAAGCCTTTCTCTTTATTTATCAGTAGATTTAAACCCTTCAGGGTACCGATCCAGATGTTGCCTTTGCTATCTTCCAAAATGGTGCTGACATCGTTACTGCTCAAGCTATTATTGTCATTACCATTGAATGTAAATCGTGTAAAATTATCCGTTTCCCTGTTGTATAGATTTAATCCACCACTCCATGTGCAAATCCAGACATTATTATCACTGTCAACATAGGTAGTAAAAATATGGTCCCACCCTAAGCTGTTAGGGTCGTTGCTATTATAAACATAATTGATAACCCGATTGGTGGATGGATTGTATTTAATCAATCCCCTGTACCATTGCCCTATCCAGAGCATGCCTTGCTGGTCCTGATTGATCGACATAATGGCTCCGGGCATAATATATTTAAAGGTGTTACTTTGCCTGTTGAATTGATTTAATCCTTTTGATGACCCAATCCAGAGCATGCCTTTATCATCTTCGTAGATAGCCTGTATTTTATTGCTTGCCAAACCATCTTCTGATATGTCCTGTTTAAAATGACTGAATTTATGTCTTTTCTCCTTGTTCAGTCCCGTAGTGGTCCCAACCCACATCGTACCCGAAGCGTCAAAATATATGCATTGCACAAAATTATAATTAAGGCTCTCGTTGTCGAGGGGATTAGTCCGGTAACATTGAAATTGTATGGATGGATGTATTAAATCCATTCCGGGCGATTGTTCCTCTGCAACCAATTTGTTAATTCCTTCACCATAGGTACCTATCCAGAGGGTGCCTGAATGATCAATATTCAAACTAAGTACAGCATTACTGCTGATACTACCGGGATCTGAAGGATCATGCGTATACCTGATAAACTTAACACTTCCCGGATTCATCGATCCGGAATCCGGCCGGATCAACCTGTTCAAACCGCCATCCCATGTTCCTATCCACAGGGTGCCATCAGGGCACTCACAAATGTCCACTACCTGATTATCACTCAGACTGTACGGGTTTTTTACAGAATGTTCGAAATGATGGAACCTTTTGGTCTCAGTGTCAAATAAATAGAGCCCATTATCATTTCCAATCCAGATATTGCTCTCAGAATCAATGGATATATCCTCTATAAGATCATTTTGAAGACCTGTTGGAATATTGGCTTCAGCTTCGAGATCAATGAATCCACTAACCTCTATATCCGGGTTAAACAATCTGACACCATTGTTTGTACCCAACCAGAGAATACCTGATGGATCCTGTACTATAACTCTGATATTATCATAACCTGGATTAGCAGGTATGTCAGGATTCGGCAGAACACGTATAAAATTATCTTTGGCTCTGTTATAA
>LJUP01000138.1 GCA_001303955.1 Bacteroides sp. SM23_62
AGCTTGGACGGGGGATTTTGCACGAGCCTGTAGACAGGCATGGTATAATTATGGTCCTCCGCGTACCGGAGAATGGTCTCCCTGTCCTCCTGGCTTGCCAGCACAAATCTTACCCGGTTGCCGTATTTTTCATACAGATGTTGGATATTCGGCATTTCTGCCCGGCAGGGAGGGCACCAGGTGGCCCACAAACCGAGGAAGATCACCTCGCCTTTAAAGTCCCTGAATGAAACAGGCATTCCGTTGAGGTCCATCAGGGTCCATTCAAAGTCTTCATCATTAAGGGAAATCTGGTTGACTTCCCTGATAATGGCCGGCCGGTGCATGATCAGTTTATTCAGTCCGGTAGCCACATATTTCCTGGAAAATGGCAACAGTACAGACAGGATCAGCAAGTAGAACAGCAGGTCTGTGGTGATCCGGAAAGGCGATTTGGTCCGGAAATAATTTTGTATCCTATCCTTCATCTTCATTCCTTGGCTGGCTTAATTGATACCATGTCTGAGTCGATCTTTTCTGCCTTCAGGATGAAATCAAAGCGGTTGAGATCCAGGCAAAGATAGAGATCCGTGGAAGGGGCATAATCCTGATGCCCGGCCACAAAGAATCTTTTCCCGCTGGTCCGCCTTATGGTTTCTGTCATCTCAGGGTAATCGGGAATCCGACCCAGCAGTTTCAGACGAATGTATTCAGCGCAAAGGGTATCCTCTTCTGTCGGATGCCGGGCGGCATATCCCATACAGACCAGGGAAACCAGTCCGGGAGCCTGTTTTCTGATATAATTTACGATAGCATCTGCATTGACAAAACTGCCGGTCAGGATCTCATCTGCATAGATGGCATTTATCAGTCCCCTTGTCCCGGCACTGGTGGTCTGGACCACTGTTTTACCGGTAAAATCAATACTTTCAACCTGGAAGGGTGAATTGCCATAATCGAATCCTTCCACCATCCTTTCATTCCTTTCTCCCATCAGCAGATAATCCGGGTGTTCGGCTTTCAACCTGAAAGCTGTTTCAACCTCACCGACGGAAATGATCTCTCGGGCGCCGTTCCCTGCCACATAGCAGGCCGCCGAAAATGCCCTGAAAACATCAATTACGATGGTGAGTCCCCGTGCCTCCCTGGCACCTTCCACCAGCTGTAAAATATTAATTTTCATCCGCCGAAATCAAGCGCTTAAAAATACAAAGTTTAGTGATTCACGGAAATTAATTCATACTTTTAGGCCTGCAGAAAATCCCGCTGTATGAAATTCAAGGATAAAATCATCTGGATCACCGGTGCAGCATCCGGGATAGGTGAGGCACTGGCATACAAATCTGTTGAATACGGGGGGAAACTGATCCTCAGTGATATTGATGAACCCGGACTGGCAAAGGTAGTTTCCGCCTGTGAATCATCCGGTGCCAGTGTTTTGAACCTGCCCTTTGACCTGTCCTCCGGGGAGTCCATTGAAAAAGCTGTATTGCGGGTCATGGAGCATTTCGGCAGGGTGGATGTCCTGATCAATAACGGTGGCATCAGCCAGCGCTCCCTGACCTGGGAGACACCGCTGGAGGTGGATTATAAGATCATGCATATCAATTTTTTTGGAGCCGTCCTTCTGACGAAGGCTGTCCTTCCCTATATGATGGAACAGGGGGGTGGTTATATTGCGGCCACAAGCAGTATCACCGGGAAATTCGGTTTCCCCCTGCGATCCGCCTATGCTGCATCAAAACATGCCACACAGGGGTTTTTCGAGACCCTGGGTATAGAGCTGGCCGGAAGGAACATCTCCGTGACCATAGCCATGCCCGGCAGGGTCCAGACCAATATTTCCATGCATGCCCTTACCAGGGAAGGGACACCGCACGGGAAGATGGATCCGGGACAGGCCACCGGGATCAGTGCAGATCTTTGTGCCAGAAAATACCTGGATGCCGTCTATAAAAAAAAGCATGAAGTCCTCATAGGAGGAAAGGAATTGATGATGGTCCACATCCGCAGGTTTCTGCCTTCTCTTTTTTACAGATTAGCCGGGAGGATCAAGCCTGAATGAAGTAGAATTTTATTATTTTTAAATCATACCAATCCGAAATCCCATGGAAAGAAGAAAATTCATTAAAAAATCAACTGCGGTAGCAGCTGGAGCCAGTATCCTACCCATTATACCCGGCACGGCGCATGCAGCCTCCAGGTTACTCGGGGCCAATGAGAAAGTGACCGTTGGCGTGATCGGCGTAAACGGTATGGGCATGGCCAATCTGAGGACATTCCTCCGGCAGGAGGGGGTTGAATGTGCTGCCCTGTGTGATGTCGACCGCAATGTGCTTCAAAAGAGGGCTGCCGAAACAACCGAACTGCAGGGAAAGCAGCCGGATGTGTACGGAGATTACAGGAAATTGATCGAGCGGAAGGATATTGATGTCGTGATCATTGGTACACCCGACCACTGGCATTGTTTACCCATGGTGGAAGCCTGTCAGGCAGGAAAGGATGTATATGTTGAGAAACCCATTGCCAATACCATACAGGAGTGCAATATCATGGTCAAAGCGGCCCGCAAATACGACAGGATTGTTCAGGTGGGCCAGTGGCAACGCAGCGATCCGCACTGGCAGAAAGCCGTTGATTTTGTCCGTACGGGAAAACTGGGAAAGATCAGGACGGTAAAGGTTTGGGCCTACCAGGGATGGATGGGGGTGAACCTGCCTGTTGTCCCGGATGAGCCCGCCCCTGAGGGAGTGGATTATGATTTCTGGCTGGGCCCGGCACCCAAACGGCCGTTCAACAAGCACCGTTTTCATTTTTCCTTCAGGTGGTTCTGGGATTATGCCGGGGGACTGATGACCGATTGGGGTGTGCACCTGCTGGATTATGGCCTGTACGGGATGAATGAGTATGTACCTAATTCCGTGATGTCATCCGGAGGAAAGTATGCCTATCCTGACGATGCCAAGGAGACACCGGATACCCAGTATGCCATCTATGAATTCGATGGCTTCGGACTGGTATGGGAATCCGCCGTAGGGATATCAGGCGGATCATATGGCCGGGATCACGGGGTTGCCTACATAGGGGAAAACGGAACCCTTGTCGTTGACCGCCAGGGATGGGAGGTGATCCCTGATAATACAAATGATGAACTCCGTATGGAAGGCGTACCATTGACAACCCGTGTGGAGAATGGCGGACTTAACCTTCATGTTCAGAATTTCCTTGAATGTATAAAAACAAGGGAAAGGCCGAATGCGGACATAGAGATTGGTGCACACATTGCCAGGTTTGCACACCTGGGCAACATTGCCTATAAAACCGGGAGGAAAGTATACTGGGATGCAGAGAAGGGTGAATTCACCGGTGATGATAAAGCCAATGAAATGGTCAAGGCGAATTATCGGTCTCCCTGGAAGGTACCATCTATCAAATAATAATCCATGGAACGCAGAAAATTCATTAAAAGTACAACCGCAGCAGCGGCCGGGGCCAGCGTTATACCCGTTATGCCGGGCACCGCCAGTGCGGCTGCCAGGATCTTTGGCGCCAGTGACAAAGTGGTCATGGGTGCCATTGGCGTCAATGGTATGGGCATGGCAGACCTGAAGGCCTTCCTCCAGCAGGAAGGGGTTGAATGTGCTGCCCTGTGTGATGTTGACCGGAAGGTCCTTGAAAAAAAGGCTGTTGAAACTGAGGATATCCAGGGAAAGAAACCAGATCTGTACGGAGATTACCGGAAACTACTTGAGCGAAAGGACATTGATGCGGTGATCATAGGAACCCCTGACCACTGGCACTGCCTGCCCATGGTCCAGGCTTGTGAGACAGGCAAGGATGTATATGTGGAAAAACCCATTGCCAACTCAATCCAGGAATGTGATATCATGGTCGAGGCGACCCGTAAACACAGCCGGGTGGTCCAGGTAGGGCAATGGCAGCGCAGCGACCCGCACTGGCAGAAAGCCGTTGATTTTGTAAACGGGGGAAGCCTGGGAAAGATCCGGACCGTCAAGGCCTGGGCCTATATCGGATGGAAGGGTGAACTTCCGGTGATGCCTGACGAACCGGTACCGGAAGGGGTGGATTATGATTTCTGGCTGGGACCTGCACCGGCACGTCCTTTCAACCGGCATCGTTTCCATTTCAATTTCCGCTGGTTCTGGGATTATGCCGGTGGACTCATGACCGACTGGGGTGTGCACCTGCTGGATTATGCCCTTTACGGGATGAACCAGTATGTTCCAAACGCTGTCATGTCTTCGGGAGGGAAATATGCCTTTCCGAACGACGCCCGCGAGACACCGGATACGCAGTTTGCCAATTATGAATTCAATGATTTTGCCCTGGTCTGGGAATCCACCGTGGGAATATCAGGCGGGCCTTTTGGCCGGGGACATGGAGTGGCTTTCCTGGGGGAGAATGGAACACTGGTTGTTGACCGCCGTGGATGGGAGGTCATACCCGAAGTATCTGATGGAAAACCTTTGATGGAGGCGGTACCTTTTACCGAGAAAGGTCAGGCCAGTGGACTTGACCTGCATGTGCAGAATTTCCTGGAATGTCTCAGATCAAGGGAAACACCCAATGCAAGCATTGAAATCGGAGGCCACATTGCCAGGATTGCCCAGCTTGGGAACATAGCCCTTAAAACCGGCCGGAAAGTATACTGGGATGCCGAAAAAGGCAGATTTTTCAATGATGACAAAGCCAATGAGCTGGTGAAAGCCAATTACCGGGCACCCTGGAAATTACCTTCGGTTTGAAAAGACCCAGGGGAGCAGCTCCGGTTCGGCAGAGGCATTATCCCGGCTGTTATGCCCGGTTCCGGGATATAGGGTAAGCCTTATCTTTCCTTTTTGTTTCTTTAATGCGGCTGCCATTGCAGCTGAGTATTCCGGGGGCAACTACATTATCTTCTGCCGCGTGAAAGATCCAGAACGATGTAATCCTGGAAATTTTCCTGGCCGTTCTGGGATTGCCCCCTCCACAGATGGGAAAAGCGGCGGCAAATGTTTTGGGCCGCAGGGTCAGCAGGTCGAAGGTGCCCATGTCCCCATGGAAAGTCCACCGAGGTAAACCCTGTCAGCGTCAATGTAAGCTGTGTTGACCAGTTCATCAAGCAGATCCAGTACAAGGCGCATGGACGGATTGGGAGGGCCTTTGCTGGAGAAAGTGAAAACCCGGTTCCCCCATCCTGGTCTTCGGAGCGTTCCATCCTGGCCCACCAATCATCCTGGGGACATTGCGGAAAGACGACTACTGCTGGAAAATCCCTCCTGTTGGCGGGATCCGCAAACAAGCTCCCTCCATGAACCAGTTGTTTTTCGTTATCATTTCCCCTCTCGCCTGCACCATGAAGGAACAGCAAGAGGGGATATTTGCCGGTCTCATCAAAACCAGGCGGATACATGATGCGGTAAGGCAGGGTATCTTCCTGATTCAGGTATAGTTTCTTTTGATAAACATCCATGTCCTGGGCCTGTGCTGAGATAGAAAAAATGAGCAGTAAAAATATCCTGATCCTTTGCATCATGTCATTAACTCGGGGAAATCGTCTATTTAAGTATTCCTTTTTCCCATTTTTCAACGCCCTCAGGTTTACCTCCCTGTAGCAGTCTTACGAAGGCAAGCATGGTTTTTCTGGCATCCCCTACTGGATAATAGAATCCTTCCCAGTTATCGCTGTCCTCTCCATCATGGTTGGGAATGATATGATCAAATTGCCAGGCCATTTTCATTTCGCGGTAGGCACTCGAGGCCCTTGTCTCGATATCGTCCAGGTCAAGCATTGATAATTCCACCTTCTGTCTGGTCTTTCTGCGAAGCTGCTTCCGTCGCATGATTTCCGTAATAAGATCCGGGAGCCTGACATTTCTCTGCGGATGCTTGAAATATTTTATCTCCTCTTTTGAAAGAGGGGACAAAAACACACTCAGCTTGGGATAATCTTTGAGCTGTGGATGGGTAGTGAGGATCTCGGCCACGTATGGATTCCCTTCGAAAAACACATTGTTTTTTTTAAGCATACCGGACAGTTCCTTCAGGTTGAGGGCTTGCAGATCCCCTCTCACGCCCATTACGATATAATTCCCGTCGAGCCGGAATGCCTCGATCTCTTCCTTCTTCCGGAAATAATAATCAACACCTTCCATTTCCCCTGGTCGGGGAGAGCGATCATTGAACAGTACCAGTTTTTGCATGTTCTCCCGGATATCAGGGTAAAATCGCTTCAGTGCTTTGTCCAGGGGACTTTTACCTATGCATGAGGGCCCCGTAAGTATAATCAGTTTGTTCATATAATGGTTTTTTTCAGCCTATTAAATATTAAAAAAATACTTAACTCCACCAATTATTAAATACTATATTTGAGCCTTGAAATGACACCATCATGTTAGGAGTATATCTCTCATTGGCAGTCCTTGCTATCTGTGCTGCAAGCAATGCCCAGTTAGCGGAACGCATTGATGAACAACTGACCGGGAACCTGGAGCAGCACGAAGGGTTATACAAACATTTCCATCAGTATCCGGAACTGTCCTTCAAGGAATTCAAGACATCGGAAAAATTATCTGATGAACTGGAAAGGCTTGGTTTCAAACTGACACGGAATGTAGGCGGTAATGGTTTTGTGGGTTTAATGCAAAATGGACCGGGACCTGTGATAATGATCCGCACCGATCTGGATGCCCTGCCACTGGAAGAGAAAACCGGACTCAGCTATGCCAGTAAAGTGATTATGCCTGATGCTGACGGGATTGAAATGCCAGTAATGCATGCCTGCGGGCATGACATGCATATGACCGTGTGGCTGGGGACAGCCAAGGTACTGGCGGTCTTGAAGGAAGACTGGAGGGGTACCCTTATGATGGTAGCGCAACAGGCAGAGGAGAAAAGCGGCGGGGCCGATGCCATGATCGCAGATGGATTGTTCACCAGGTTTCCCCTGCCGGATTATGCACTGGCCTACCATGTGAGTGCTGAATTACCGGCAGGAACCATAGGATACAGGCCTGGTCCATTCCTGGCCGGGGTAAGTTCAGTCGATATTACCGTGCATGGCGTCGGAGGGCACGGGGCCCTGCCGCATCTGGCCGTTGACCCGGTTGTACTGGCCTCCCGGATGGTACTGGCTTTTCAAACCATACCGAGCAGGGAAATCAATCCCCTGAAACCTGCTGTCGTGACCGTAGGTTCCATTCATGGCGGGACAGTGCATAATATCATACCCGATGAAGTGAAGATGCAGCTTACTGTCAGGTATTACGATGATGAAACCTATGGACATATCATATCCGCACTCCAACGTATTACCAGCGGTATTGCCGGATCAGCAGGATTGCCTGAAAACCTGTACCCGGAAGTTACGCCCCTGGGACAGACACCGCCTGTTGTCAATGATGCGAAACTCACAGAGGAAGCGGTTGCTTCTTTCAGTTCCATGCTGGGACCTGAAAATGTAATAGAGGTGGAACCTGTAACCGCGGGAGAAGATTTCGCCAGATATGGCAGGACCGATGAAAAAGTGCCCATAGCCATGTTTTGGCTGGGGACTGTGAACAGGGAAAAATTCAGGGCACACATTGATCAGGAGATCCCTTTACCCGGCCTGCATAACCCGGCCTTTTATCCTGATTTTGCACCGACCTATAAGACCGGTGTAAGTGCGATGGCCAAAGCGGTTATCGATCTGTTCAACAAATAGGATCCGCCCTTTCCGGCAAATCTTATCCCTGATCATTTAACTTCCTTGTAAAGCTTCTTTAAAAGGATTTCTGACCGGGCAAATATGGCCGCCGATTCCGTATCCCTCTGAGATTCGAATAAAGTGATCAGCTCAATTTTGAGTTCAGGCTCTATATTGGAGATATTGTACAGGATGGTCATGGCATTTGCTTTGACGGCAATGGCCGTGGTAGGAGATTCCACCAGCCCGTAACAGAGATTAAAAAGCGATCCAGTATGTGCGGATGGTATGGATAGTAAGGAAATCATATTCAGCAGGTTTCTCCAGACCGATTCCGTCTTGATTCCTGGTAAAATGCTTATGATCTCAGGCAGCCGGGGCTCGAGATAATATGGATGCTTTATGGCGAATAGCCAGATGACCCGGGATGCTCTCATGGAAAGGGGATAGGTGTCCTCAAGCATGATCTCCCACACGGTCTCGAAAACCTCCGGATCCTCTTCGATCTTATCTACGAGGATCTCGGCATTGAGCCTGGAGCTGTCGATCTGGAGAAATTCCCTTATATCCATCCTGTTTCCCGGAAATCCAGCCAATTGATCTGCCAGGTCTGGATTTCAAATTCCACCTCATAATCATCCGGGATCTTTGGGATCAAAGCATGGTAATCCACCAGCATACTGGTATCTTTTTGTTCGGTATCATAGCTGATCCTGAAAGTCACGGTCTGGATTTCACAGTCCCTGATTACGGCCTGGCTCCTGTAAGTCAGATCCTTATCAGATTCATAGCTGCCCAGCAACAGGGTGTATTTTTCAAAATCGATAACGGGAAGGGTGCTGCATTCGACGAGCGATTCGAGTCCCGATTGATGATCGATCACAAAGTTAAAACCCCTGCTCTGATCATCGATAATGATACCGCAATCAATCCCGCCGAAATAATCAAAAGTCTGGTAGGAGATCGTAATCTTTCCGGTGCATTCATCCTTCTTGCAGGATCCTGCCATTCCCGCCAGCATAAATACGGTTGCTGTAATTATTATGAACTTTTTCAAGATAATCTCAAATATTGATCTATTTAACTGAACAACAAATATTGAGATTTGTTATACATTTTAAAATATAATTTATTTAGCTTAGAATCGTTTTAAATAGGAAAATGTGATGAAGATGGTGAGTCTGGTTAGAATGGCAGTAATGGTGATCTTGATTGGATCATTCAGCGGCATGATCCAAGCATATAAGCATTCAAATGATATGAGTGAACAAAACAGATATGAAGTAGCCACCTTTGGCGCTGGCTGTTTCTGGTGTACGGAGGCGGTATTTGAACGCCTGCAAGGAGTGGACAGGGTTGTAAGCGGTTATTCAGGTGGCCATGTAAAGAATCCGTCCTACAAGGAAGTTACTACCGGGCAGACTGGCCATGCAGAGGTCTGCCAGATCTTCTTTGACCCCGATGTTATCAGTTATGCGGAACTGCTGGATGTATTCTGGCATACACACGATCCGACAACTTTGAACCGGCAGGGAAATGACCACGGACCCCAGTATCGATCGGTCATCTTTTATCACGATGCCCAGCAGCAAAAGATGGCAGAGGAATCAAAGCAGTCCATGGCTGTCTCGGGCACATTTGATGATCCGATTGTTACGGAAATCACTGAATTTAAGGATTTCTACAAGGCCGAAGATTACCACCAGGATTACTTCATAAATAATCCTGGCCAGCCGTATTGTACATTCGTTGTCAGGCCCAAGGTGGAAAAATTCAGTGCCAAATACCAGGATAAACTGAAGTAGCTCTATATTTTAATAGTATTCCGGACCGATCAGCAGTTTACCTGTCCATACGGACAGGATCAGGATAATGAGTGCGACCAGTAGTCTCAGTCTGATCACAGCCTGTTTCCCGGTCATCAACGATTTTGCCCCTAAAAAGATCAGCAGTCCCTGGAAGGCAATCCACATGATCCATCCCGGATTGTGAAGGAAACTTTGCGACAGGTCCTTTTGCAGTACACAGCCAATGGCTTTAGAATATCCGCAACTGGGACAGGGCAACCCGGTGATTTCCTTGAAAATGCAGTCAAAATGTATTATGGTCCCATAGTAACTCAGCACAGGATATGCCAGGGTTCCAAGACAGCTAATCAGGATCAGCGCATTGACCAGGTAACCTGTAAAAGTCAGACGTCCATTTCGCTCAAGGGCCAGAGGTTTAGCCAAGCCTGCTCCCACAATTGGCGCATTTACGGATCTCTTCTTTGGTCCCCTCCGTCACAAAAGGGATCCAGCATAAAGGCAGGCAGAAAATAACCAGTAAAACAAAAACGATCCAGCCTGTTTCAGACATCTTTTTTTCAATGATGGGCATTCCCACATGATCGCAGAAAGGACATTTCAAAGCCATATGCATATAGGTGAATGGTTATTGGAAGGTTTTTCTTTTAAAGGTATGAATTTTTTGCTTCAGCTTTACAGGGGAAGGTTATATACCAGCCGGAGAAGGGCAATAGGTCCAGGATTGAAATTTACATTTTTCACCACACGGTTATCGCCAAATTTAATGATGGTGATCCTGAAATCAGCCTTCTGGTCGGCCTCATATTGCTTGTAATACCTTCCCATGGCATACCCAAGCCTTCCTTCCAGGTGGAAATTCCCGGCCAGCCTGATACGCCCGAACAGGCATAGGTCTATACTCGTACGCTCCATGTAATCCCCCTGGTAATCCGGATGTCCCAGTTTGTATGAAGTAATCAGGCCAAAATGGCTGATCCCGGCAGAGACATTATCATTGGCCTGGTATTTGATCTTCCCTGAAATGGGCCATGTGCCCACGATGCTCCATTTTGATGACAATTCCCAGTTCGTATATACGATGGGTACCATGTAGGGGCCGCCCAGTTCATAGTGTAGCATGAAACCGAAGCGCATAAGCAGTCGATCGTGGAATCGTTTTTCATACAGGGCGGTACCCCCCAGCTGGAAATGCCCTCCGTCCACATTGTTGAAATCAGTCATAAACCGTGGTGCGAATAGCAGCTGCATGCCCCTCCCGTTGCTGAATTTCTGATAAAGCCCTGTCTGCAGGATAAAGCCGGAAATCCTAATTGGATTGGCAATATCATCCGGCATGGTGATATCGTTGTCTACCCTGAAATGGTTAAAAGTAAGTTGATTGTACCATATGGATGATTCGGAGAAGGGCACCCCAAACTGCAGATTTGCCAGGATCCCTGTCTCGTTTCCTTTTTCAGTATATGTCGATTCATATTCCTGGGGGAAACCGTAACGGCCTGAAAGGGTAAAAATATCAAGGCTGGACTGGGCAGATATATAAATAGTTGTAAATATTCCCAGAATAACAAAGGTTAAGTGCTTCATGGATAGTTATTTGGTTCTGTGATCGAATATACAGATAATATCCCTTATATCAAATCAAAATATTATGACAAGCAGGTCTGTTTATCTTTAATTCCCCACTTTTCTTATATTTACTGATTCAAACCAAAAAGCAAGGAAAATGGCTGATCGAGAACTTGGATTTACGACAAAGATGCTGACAACGCCCTATGCAAAACAGGATCCTTATAATTCCCTGCATATGCCTGTTTATGAAACCGTTGCCTATGAATTCGAGACAGCAGAGGATATCGCCGGTGCATTCCAGGATAAGAAACCTGCACATGCTTATTCACGGTCCACCAATCCTTCTGTTGAATACCTTGAGCGTAAAATAGTTACAGCGACCGGGGGGAGGGCCGTGCTGGCCATGGCTTCCGGTATGGCGGCGATCAGCAATACCATACTGGCCCTTGTCAAACCGGGTGAAAATATACTGGTCTCCCCACATTTGTTTGGCCATACCTATGGTCTGTTTCATAAAACCCTGAGAAATCTCTGCATTGAGCCAAGGTTCTGCAACCTGCTTGACTATGAAAACCTTGAAAAGAATATTGATGAAAATACCCGTCTCTTGTTTTTTGAAACAGTTACCAACCCGCAGCTCGAAGTGGCAAATATCCGAAAACTGGTAAAGATCGCACAAAAGCATAATGTCCTGGTCGTGGCCGACAGTACCCTTACTCCCATCAATGTGTTCAGTGCCAAATCATTCAAGATTGATGTGGAGATCATGTCCAGTACCAAATTCATTTCCGGAGGCGGTACGTCTGTTGGCGGGATTGTGGTCGATACAGGGGTGAATGACTGGTCTGAAGTTCCCACCCTGGTTTCATTCCATGAAAAGAAGGGGGACATGGCCCTGATGGCCAAACTCCGCAAAGAGATATTCCGCCATTTTGGTCCCGCGCTCTCACCCAGGGCTGCGCAGTTGCAGAGCATGGGACTGGATATCCTGGAGCTCAGGGTCGAACGGTCATATGAGAACTGCCTGAGGCTGGCTGAACATTTTACAAACCATCCCAGTATCAAGAAACTGACCTATCCCGGCCTGGCCAGCTCGGAATATTACCAGCTGAGCAAAGAGCAGTTCAATGGTATTCCAGGGACCATCATGACATTTGACCTTTCCACCATGGATGATTGTTATTCCTTTATGGATAGACTGAAGATCATACGCAGGGCCACCAACATGAATGACAACAAGAGCCTGATCATCCATCCCTGGTCGACCATCTATGCAGAATACCCTGAACCCCTGAGGATGGAAATGGATGTTCGCGAAACCTTGCTCAGATTATCGGTAGGCATAGAAGATGTGGATGATCTGATCGGTGATATGGAACAGGCATTGACCTGATCCCGAAAATATTTATTACATTTCGTCTTCTTTAAACGGTTCATACATTTAATCTTATTTTATACCATGAAGCAAACCTTCAATGGCAGATCATTGATTGTATCTGCCCTGGTGGCATTCCTGTGGCTGCCTGCGGCTTCGGGACAAAAACTGGATGTCGACAAAATCAAAGGGATGAAAGCCCGGAGTATCGGTCCCGCCGGCATGAGCGGTCGGGTCACGGCCATCGATGCAGTGGTCAGCAATCCGGATATCATTTATATCGGAACTGCCTCTGGCGGGGTCTGGAAATCCGAGAGCGGGGGAATATCATGGGACCCCATCTTCGACAAGGAAAAGCTGATCAATATTGGGGCACTTGCCATTACCCAGTCCAATCCGGGTGTGATCTGGGTCGGGACCGGCGAAGGAAATCCCAGAAATTCACTGAACCTGGGGGGCGGGATCTACAAATCCCTGGATGGCGGGCATTCCTGGGAGATGATGGGATTGGAAGACACACGGAACATACACCGGATCATCGTTGATCCACGAGATGAGAATACAGTATATGTCGGTGCCATCGGGAATCCATGGTGGGAGCATCCTGAACGGGGTGTTTATAAAACCTCTGATGGTGGAAAAACCTGGGAAAAGGTCCTTTTTGTGGATGAGAAGACCGGGGCGGCGGACCTCGTAATGGATCCGCAGAACCCCAATAAGCTGATGGCCGCCATGTGGGAGCACCGGCGCTGGCCCTGGTTTTTTAAATCCGGGGGACCCGGATCCGGACTGTATGTTACCCTTGACGGAGGAAAGACATGGGAAGAAAGGACGGCCGAGGACGGCCTGCCGGAAGGTGAGCTTGGCCGCATGGGACTGGCCATCTCGCCCAGCAATCCAAAAATCGTTTATGCCCTGGTTGAAGCAGAGAAGAATGCACTTTACCGATCTGATGACGGGGGACTGAAATGGAAGAAGGTCAGTGACGGGAATGACATTGGCAACAGGCCATTCT
>LJUP01000139.1 GCA_001303955.1 Bacteroides sp. SM23_62
GCTGTTGAAAGCAAGTATAATGATATCATACTGAAAAATGTCCTGGTCGGGGATGTCTGGATCTGTTCCGGCCAGTCGAATATGGTATGGCCCCTCCGAAGATTGAAAGCCGCGGAGGAAGAAAGCAGCGCGGCAAAATATCCCATACTACGTATGTTCACAGTAACCAATGAGATGGCCCTGATTCCCCAGGATGACCTGGACGGGTCCGGCTGGAAAGAGGCGACCAGTGAGGTGGTAATGGATTTTTCCGCCGTGGCCTATTATTTTGGAAAATATCTCCTGCAGGAAACGGGAATACCCATCGGTTTAATTACCACCAGCTGGGGGGGGACCAATGTGGAGGCATGGACCAGCAAGGAGACCCTCCAGAAGTATGATCATATCCAAAAGTTCTATGAGGGTCTTGACAAGGATTATGATTACAGCACATCCCGGGAGGAAAGGAGCCAGGCAAACCGGCTTAAGCTGATCAAAGAAGCTGTTTATTATGGAGATGGATTAAAACAGGGATGGGAGATGGCGGAGACCCCTGTGGGGGACTGGAACCGGATCACGCTGCCACAGGAGCAGGATAATGAACTCTTCCGGGATTTTGACGGGGCTGTCTGGTTCCGCAGGAATTTCGATATACCTCCTCCCTTCCAGGGAAAGGATCTGCGCATCAACCTTGGCAGGCTGAACGACCATGACATGGTCTGGATCAACGGACACCTGGTCGGAGAAAGCTATGAATCAGCATCCTCGCGGAACTATGATGTGCATACGGAATACCTCAATCCTGACGGCAACGAAATCGTGGTCCGCATCTTTGATTACGGGGATGAGGGAGGGTTTATCACCGATCCATATAACATGAATTTCCATCCTCAGGGGGATTCCAGAGGGTACCAGTTGCTTTGCGGGGACTGGCTTTACAAAAAGTCTTATACCCTTGATGCGCCGCTGGAGCTTCCCCTTGACAGGTCTCGGAATCTCGCCAATAGGTCACCGTCCAGTCTTTTCAACCAGATGATCCATCCCCTATTAAATCTCTCCATTTCGGGAGCGATCTGGTACCAGGGAGAATCCAATGCCTCACGGGCGCATGAATATGCGAGTCTATTTCCGGATATGATATGCGACTGGCGGATGCACTGGGGACAGGGAGATTTCCCGTTCTTCTTTGTGCAGCTGGCTGCCTATGGCCGTCCCAATGAGCTGACCTGGCCGGAACTGAGGGAAGCACAACGAAGGGCGCTCGTGCTGCCCAATACGGGCATGGCTGTAACCATTGATATCGGCCATCCGGCAAATATCCATCCGGAAAACAAATGGGACGTGGGCAAACGCCTAGCACTCGCCGCCCTGAAAATATCCTATGGTAAGGACATTACATTTTCAGGTCCGGTGCTGGAAAAGGCCGAACCAACCGGGGATAAAATGATGCTGACTTTCAGCCAGGTGGGAGAGGGATTGAAAGTGAAGGGTGATTACGGATACCTGATGGGATTCGAAGTCTCATCCGATAATGAGCATTTTGAGTTCGCCAAAGCTGAGATCATTGATGAAAAAACGGTCATGGTCTGGAGCGATAAGGTGAAGCACCCGGTAAATGTCAGGTATGCCTGGAAAAATTTCCCGGCAGAAGCCAATCTTTTCAACAGCGAGGACCTGCCGGCTTCTCCTTTCCGGACAGGGAACTGGAAATGGATCACCGAGGGAAATCATTACGGGGATTAAACCTTCAGAGATTTAAGTGAGGTCAGGATCAGGTAGATGGTACATCCCACCAGAAACAGTATCCCTCCATTGATATAGATTGACATGAACCAGCCGACCAGGAAGGGGATGACCGCCCCCCCGGAAATGGCCATCATCATCAGTCCCGATATCTCGTTGGCACGGTCCGGGTATTTCGCCACTGTAATGGAGAATATGAGCGGAAAGATATTAGAGGCCCCAAGGCTGACAATAAAGATGATCACCCAGGCAGAAGTCTCATTCGGGGTAAAAGCCAGCACGAGTAGAGCCAGGACCAGCAGGATCGCAGAACCTAGAAAAAATTTCCCGGAATGCAGCCGGGTGAGGAGCAAAGCTCCCGTGAAGGTGCCGATCATTTTGGCGAGAAAGTAGAGCGACTTGGCATACTTGGCAGCTTCCTCGCCAACGCCCAGCTTACCGGATAAAAAAGTACCGATATTGGAATTGATCGCGACATCTATCCCGACAACCACAAATATGCCGAGTACCATTAGAAGAATAAACCTGTTGCCCAACAGTTTGAAACATGAATTAAGGGAAGCAGGTTCGCGGTCCGGTTTGCTTTCTTCAATTTTTACCAGTGAGAGCCACATCCAGGAGAGGATGGATATCAGGGCAAAGGCATAAAGCCCGTATCTCCAGGCACCCGGTGAGTCATCCCTTAAAAGCCGGGCCAGCCAGGGTCCGACCATACCTGCAAAGAAGGGACCTACCATGGATCCCAGGGATTTAATGAACTGTGAAAAGCTCAGGAAGCTGGAGGCCCTGTTGGCCGGCACCACATCCACCAGGAGGGGATTGGCTGAGACCTGCAGGATGGTGTTCCCGATCCCGAGTAGCGCAAAAGCTACCAGTATGACAGGCAGGGTATTTCCAAATACCGGGAAAACAAGACCGGCAAACGTAATCAGTATCCCGTAGTTGAGGACCTTCTTTTTACCAACCCGGTCCTGCCAGACCCCTACCGGAACAGACAGCAGGAAAAACCAGATCAAGGCCACAAAAGGGATCAACTGAAGCACGTATTGTGGAGTGTCCGAATCCTGTTTGAGCTCATCTACCCCTGTCCCGACCAGGTCGATAAAGCTTACAACAAAAAAGGATATCAATACGGGAATAAGAACGACCGGATTAATTTTCTTCATTTAGTGGATGGTGTTATGAAAAACAGCCGGCAAGTTAAATAATATAGATTAGAAAAAGAATAAGCAGGGTGATAAGCACAATGAATACAAAAATAGTTTACTAAATTGCCAATTGTCATGTAATCTGCAAGCAGAAAAAGTGATAAAATACAGTTAAATCGATGAACCAGAAAAAATTATTGGTTGCAGGAATCATTTCATTGCTTTTAATAATTCCCGTTGTTGCTGATGAAACATCAGCACAAAATCCGGTTGTAAAAATCTATGAGATTGAGGAAGAAATACTGGAGCACAATCAATTGCCATTAGATCCGTATCCGCCATTTGGCTTATTGACCGGCTACATTACTTATCCCTTTCAATTTTATGGCAGTAAGTATTTTCAAATTGATAAAAAGAAAATCAAAATACTTGTTGCCGAGAATGAATACCTGAAGATCGGCATGGCACCGGATTATGGCGGGAGACTCTGGTTTATATTTGATAAAATCAGGAAAAAGGAAGTGATTCACAGGAACTTCAAAGAAGCTAAATTTTATAATGCCGGTATGGGTTACCAGTATCTCGGGGGCGGCATGGAATTGAATATTCCAAATGCTCATTCGCATACAAATGCAAGGAAGAGAGAGTGCACAATGAAAGAGAACCAGGACGGTTCTGTCTCGTTGATCATGAGCAATACGGAAAAGATCGGCAGACTTCATTGGAGTGTAACATTTACACTATTCCCGGGCGAAGCGCGCATAAAGCAGGATGTGCGTGTGGCCAATGAAACCCACCTCTATCCTGAAAATAGCGGCGCCTTGCATGGGGAATATGAAAATGAAGTCTCATGGCCAATCTATGCAAATAAGGATATCTCCATCCTGAAGAATGTGGATGAAGCAGTAGGATTTTACATGTTGAATGCACGGGAGGGGTATATGGGATATTACAACCATGATGAGAACTTTGGACTTGTGCATTATGCTGATGTGAATGATCTGCCGGGGAAAAAATACTGGAGTTGGGGTTGGCATGTTACTGCCCTTGAAAAAAGATTTACGCATGCAGAAGATTTAAATTACGGAGAAATTCAGAGCGGTCGGATCGTAATCCAGGAAAAATTTGACAAAATCGCTCCAATGAGTGCGGTTGAATTTACCCATTACTGGTACCCGGTTGGCGCCATTGGCTCTTTCAACGGAGCATCAGAATATGCGGCTATAAATTTCACAATGGATAGAATATCAGAAGCAAGAGCGGTGGCCAATGTTAAAATCCAGGTCAATAAAAAATATGAAAACCCCCTACTCTTGTTAAAACAAAATGGCAGGACCATAAAGGAAATTGAACTTTCATCCCTTACTCCGCAGACGCCTGTTTCACTTTCAGAAGAGTTTGAATTAATGGATCCTGAAATTGAGGATATATCTCTTTTCCTGGTTAATAAAAACGGGGAACCGATTTCAAATGTTCTGTCCTTGGCAGAAAAACCAGCCAGGTACGACAGCTATTTCAATGCTCACAAACATGCTGAACAGGAAAGAAAAGATTTTACCGCTGAAGGTTTATTTGCAAAAGCCGAGGTGCTCTTTAACGACTGGTTTTATCATCTGCCGGAAATAAAAGAAATTTTAAGGGAAGTGCTGCTGGTTGACCCCGGTTTTTCAAGGGCGCATACCGAATTGGGATTATTGGAACTCAGGGGAGGTAAATTGGACAAGGCCCTGGAACATTTTAACCTGTCGTTAAAAAGGATCCCGGATGATGGCCGCACCTTATATTACAAAGGCCTTACCCTTATGTATATGGGGAATTTCAGGGAGGCTAAATACTTTCTTCGTCACGCCGGACGCTTTGGATATGAATATCCTGAACGGATCGCTGAAGCAGAAATGGCAATTAAACGCAATGATCTTGACGAGGCAGACATCCAACTGGATAAAGCCATTGCTGTCAAGGGGAACATTCTCAAAGGACATATTTTTAAGGCACTTGTCGAAACCAGGCTTGGAAACAGCCGGGAAGCTGAAAAATGGCTTGCCAAAGCATCCTCCCTTGACGCTGAAAATCCATTTGTATCCTGTACGGAATATCTAATAAAAAAGTCGGATAATTCCATAGCTGAAACAATTGCGAAGAGATATGAAGATTTCCCTGATGAGTTACTCGAAGTTGTGGTAACACTTTATGGCGCAGGTTTTACTGAAGAAGCATTTCAAACCTTAGAATTGATCCGGACAACAAATTGCATGGTAGAATTGTACAGGACTGAACTGGAAGTTTTAACCGGCAAAAATGCCAGGGATATAACAGATCAGTCCACCGCAGCGGAATTTGCCTGGAGACTTGAAGAGTATTTTATCCTGAAGAAAAAGATCAAACAGGATCCCGGGGACGCTGGATCGTATTATCACCTGGGAAATTTCATGTATGCACATGATTTTGAAATGGATGGTATCGCACATTGGGAGAAAGCACATGAGCTGGGGTATAAAAATAAAGTGATGCTCATTTCTCTTTACCGGGCAAATAAAAAACTCGGCCATGGTAATGAAGCATACGAGTATTTGCTTGAAGCCTATATGTCAGATAAAAATGATCCCTATATTTTCGAATATTATGTGGATGAAATAATTAAGCGTGAGGGAATTGAAAGGGCGATAGCCTTGATGGAACAGAGGTACGGTGAGTTCAAGAATGTGTATCCCCTCAAGGCAAAATTGATGAATACCTATTTGAACAATGGCCATTATGACAAATTGGAAGCACTGTTAATGAAATCTAATTTGCATGATACCCATCGTATGTCATTTGGTGAATTTTGGAAAGATCTAAGGATGGCAGAAGGATATAATCTCCTGAGGGAAGAGAAATATGCCGAAGCGTTGGAGGTTTTTACAAAATCAGTAGAAGTTCCCAGCAATATCTCCCAGCATTATATGCCTCTGTTTGTTTCCCAGGCCAGAAGATTATTTTATATGGGGTACTGCAATTCAAAACTTGGCAATCAAAAGAAAGCGGAAGAATTGTGGGAAGAGGCCCTGAAATTGAAGAGGGATATTAAGTATCAAGCCGCTTATAAGTTCAGGGATTTAAGAACAGTTTATTATCAGGCCTTTTGTTTAAAAGGATTGGGCAGGTTTGATGAAGCTGAAAGATACATCACCTTGTTAGCAGATTATGCAAAATCAATCTCACTCGAAAATAATCCCGAGGCACAAAAAATGCTGCTTATATTATCCATAACAGGTCTGGAAGATATGGATGATTTTGAAAAATGGGATTCCGAATTGGGATTAATAAAGGTCAATGCGAACTTTAATGCCCCGGAGGAATAAAATATGTATTCAGGATTGATGGATGACATACGCACATGCGTTGATTTGGGTGAACCAAAGAGAGTACCTGTTTTCGCACTAAGCGAAGAATTTGATGTAAAGTGGTACGGTAAGTTTTCATACGAAGAAACCTGCCAGGATGGTGGTAAAATTGCCGAAACCTGGATTGCAGCCATCGAGGAGTTTGATTATGATTGGGCCTGGGTCCAGATAGATGATTGTTTTGAGTTCGAACCTTTGGGTGTTGGAACAAAAGGCGAAGGCAATATTCTGAGGGCGACCAAAGAATATCTTCCTGCTATGCAAGAAACATTGAAAAAACTTGAAATACCCGATCCAAAAAGAAACGGCAGGATGCCTGAAAAGTTACTTGCGCTTAAAAAAATCAGAGAGCATTTTGGAGATAGTGTCTGTGTTGTGGGAGGACTCGCCGCTCCTTTTTCTTCCGTTGGTCTGATATACGGCTTGACCGAATCCATGACGCTGATGTACACAGATCCTGAACTGCTCAGAGATACGATGTATTTTTTTGTTGAACTGCAAAAGATCTGGGGAAAGGCCCAGTTCGAAGCTGGCGCCCATGCTGTCTGGCTTGGTGATTGTAACGCCATGAGCAATTTGATCTCTGCCGATCAGTATAAAGAATTTGCCTTTGAACCATGCAAAGAAGTTGTTGATGAATTTAACCGCGTGGGAGGATTGACGTTCCTGCACAATAGTGAGGAATCGATTGCACATATTGAATTAACAACCCGACTCGGTGTCAGTGCAATCAACGTCGGACCGGGAATTGATATCGGTAAAGCTAAAGAATTAGTGAGGGGCAAAACCTGTTTGATGGGAAATCTTGAACCGATAGATTTATTAATGAACAGCACTGCAGAGTCTGTCCGTAAAGAGACTGAAAGAATAATGAACACAGCGAAAGTCGGCGGAGGGTACATGTTCAATACCGGTGAAATGAATCCCCGGGATGTGCCTGTAGCTAATATGGAAGCCATGATACAGGCAGCCAGAGAAAATGCAGTTTAGCCAATAATAACAGCACAAAACCTTGATTAACTTCATATTAGAGAAGCATGTATTTCAACTTTATTGATGTATTAATAGTAGCATTTTACATCGTTTTAGTTTTCCTATCCGGGATCCTGATGAAAAGATTTGTGTCAGGAATTGGCGATTATCTTGTAGCAGACAGAACCATGGGCTTTAACCTTGGTTTAATCTCAATGATGTGCACCGAGATTGGCATGATAACCTATGTCTACTATGCAGAGCTCGGTTACAAGGCTGGTTTTGCAAGTTTAATCATAGCCTTCCCGCCAATGCTGGTTTATTTTTTCCTGGGCAGAACCGGTTTTATCATCAAGCCGCTTCTGGAAATGAAAATCATGACCATACCTGAATTTTTCTCCAGAAGATTCAATACGGGTGTCCGGTTTTATCTTGGAATATTAATGGCTGTGGGCGGCATCCTGAATTTTGGGGTTTTCCCCGGGGTAGAAGCGAAATTTATCAATACTGTCAGTGGTATTCCTGAAGGATATGTACTGGTTACCATGGTGGTGCTTCTGACTTTGGTATTGATCTATACCCTTTTGGGAGGCATGGTCTCGATCATATTAACAAACTACATACAATATATCCTGTTGAGTTTTGGAATGGTTTTTATCACTGTCTACGGTATTTATATAATCGGTTGGGATAACATTGTAAATACCGTTACTGCAAAATTTGGTGAAAAAGGAGTAAACCCTTTCTTTCCATCGCTGATCAAGGGTGAATTTGGCATTGGATTCCTTGTATGGCAGATTTTAGAATGGACGGCAATCCTGGTGGCCTGGCAGGCAATATCCCTTAGGCTCTTTTCATCAAAGGATTCAAAAACCGGCATGAAAATTTATAAATGGTCTGGCTTGATGTTCCTATTCCGGGGGATTATTCCAATATTCTGGGGAATCATGGCATTTGCATATTTTACAGAACCCGTATCCGGATTGGATGCATTACCCTTATTTATAAAAGCCATTGTGCCTTCCGGTGTGATGGGACTGATTTTTGCAGGATTATTGGCTGCATCTATGTCAACCTACGCCAGCTATCTGCTTTCATGGAGCTCGGTAGTGTCGCAGGACATTATCGGGGTTATCATAAAATCAATAACCAAAAGAGAAATAAGTTCGGAAAAGCAGTTGATGATAAGTCGCTTTACTGTTGCTGCAGTAATGATTTTTATTATCTGGTGGTCGCTGTTCCATAAGATTGAGGGGTACCTCTATTTTTATTTGCAGATGACAGGGATGCTCTTTCTTCCCGGGGCATTGGTGAGCCTCGCTTTGGGGGTCTATTGGAAAAAAGCCCGGAGCACCGGTGCGTATCTTGCATTTACACTCGGTACCATTCCCCCATTACTTTATTTGTTTTTGTCCGAAGAAGTAAAAAATGAATGGGCTTCCGTATTTGGATGGGGAGGGTTTTTCCTTGCCTTGATTGGCATGGTGGCAGGATCGTATATTCATGGTATTTGTAAACGTTCGAATAACAAAATAAAAGCATGACCATGTGGATTGTAATCTGGGGAATAATCATCCTTTTTTCACTAATGGCATTTACCTGGATGTCGGTAAAAATCCTTTACAAGGGAATTGGTGAATTAAAAGAAATGTTTCAAAAACTAAGGGAAGAAAATGGAAAAAATTGGGCCGGTAATAAACGGTAAGGAATTAAAAATTACGGGGGGCGAAATTGTTGACGTAATCAATCCGGCAACAGGTAAAACCATTGCCAGGCAACTGTGCTGCGATGCAAAATGTGTTGATGAAATCGTAGCATCAAGTAAACAGGCCTTTCAGTCAGCACAGTGGCAGAGCATGTCGCCCTCTGACAGGGGTTATTGCCTGATGAAACTGGCTGATATCATGGAAGCAAATTCAGATGAATTGGCTGACCTTGAATTGCAAGACACCGGTAAGCCAATAACCCAGCTGAAAAATACCGAGATTCCATTGACCGCATCCATCTTGCGTTTTTATGCAGGCGCTGCCGATAAAATTGAAGGGCGTGTAAAATCATTCTCGAAGGGTACTTTTCAATTCACACTGTATGAACCTTATGGAGTTGTGGCAGGAATTTTACCCTGGAATTATCCTCTGGTGAATGTGGCCATGAAGGTAGCACCGGCACTGGCAGCAGGAAATGCAATTGTGATCAAACCTTCCGTAGATACACCCTTGACCAGCGTGAAGTTTGCAAAGTTATGTATTGAAGCCGGCATACCGAATGGTATTGTAAACGTGGCCCTGGGAAAAGGTTCTTCAACAGGAGAAATCCTCATTAAACATCCTGATGTAAAAAAAATATCATTCACAGGTTCTACGGTAATCGGTCAGCATATCCAGAGACAGGCCGTGGATCAGATGAAGGCGGTGAACCTTGAACTTGGCGGGAAAAATGCCATCATTGTATTTGCAGATGCCGATCTGGATAAAGCAGCCGATGCTGCCATCATCAGCGCTTTCATAAATGCAGGACAGTTATGCGTGTCATGCTCACGATTACTGGTTCAGGATTCCATCTCTTCAGATTTCCAGTCAATTCTCAAGAAGAAACTGAAAAAACTGAGCATTGGCAATCCTTATGATAAGGATACCCTGATTGGCCCAATGATCACAAAAGCCCAATATGATACAGCGCTAGACTATATTAAGATTGCCGCTGAGGAAGGATGCCATATCCTGGCTGGAGGTAACAGGATGAATTTCTCAGATTCGCTGGCCGGAGGTTTCTGGATTGAACCAACCATACTGACTGATGTCAAAGCAGATATGCGCGTAGCCACAGAAGAGATATTTGGTCCGGTTTTAAGCATGATTTTTTTTAAGGATGAAGCTGAGGCTGTAAAAATATCCAATGGTGTTATATACGGTTTATCAGGTTCTGTCTGGACAAGGGACAGCAGCCGGGCCATGCGTATGACCATAGCACTGAATACCGGCATTATCTGGGTCAATTGTATGATGGATGGTTACCCTCAAATTCCCGTTCCCCCTCATAAAATGAGTGGAACAGGCGTTGAGCTTGGAATAGAAGGATTGATGGCGTATTGCAAGCAGAAAAGCGCTGTAATGGCTTATGATGATAAAGCTCCTGTCGGATGGAATTTGTAATGAACAGGGAAAAATTACTGCAAGCATTTAAAGGCAAGCCGGTTACCGGGTTGCCAACCCCATCCATCGTTGCCGATATTGCTGCGATTGATACAAACCTGGCAAAGATGGATGCCTTCTTTACCAGCTCGGGAAGCAAACTACGCCCCCATTTTAAGTCTCATAAATGTGTGACGCTGGCAAAACGACAAATGAGTCAATCAAACACCGTCGGGATCACCTGTGCCAAACTTTCCGAAGCCGAACAGCTGGTACTTGGAGGAGTGTCTGACGTCCTTATCGCCAATCAGGTGATTGGCAGGGATAAAACAGCGCGCATAGCGGAAATGAATCGGAAAGCCATTGTACGTGTTGCGGTCGATTCAGAGCTGGGTATTGAACAGCTTAGCAGCGCTGCCAAAAAAGCTGGCGTTACAATCGGAGTTTTTATAGAGATAGACATCGGCATGAAACGCGGTGGCGTTAAGCCCGGAAAACCGGCCCTTGATCTTTCAGAAATAATTTCCAGGACGCCGGGCATCCGTTTGGATGGGATACAGAGTTACGAGGGACATATTGTTACTTTGGAGGATTACCATGAACGTAAACGACGTGTTGAACAGGATCTGAAGCCGGTGATTGAAACAAAGAAACGCCTCGAACAAAAAGGATTTCAAGTAATTATATCGTCCGGAGGAACAGGCACTTACGATATTACAGGCAATATTGAGGGTATCGATGAACTGCAATGCGGCAGTTATGTTTTAATGGATTCATTTTACAAAAAGATACGGCCGGAATTTGAAAATGCACGCTATGTACTGGCCACCATCATTTCTGCTCAGCAGGAAAGCAAAACCCTTGATGTTGGATTAAAAGGTGTGGGCGCCGAATATGGAACAATGGAAATAATAGGTTACCCTGAAGCAGCATCGACAGGTCTTGCCGAAGAGCATATTATGGCTGAAAAATTAAATGCCAACATAGGTGATAAAATCCGGCTGATTCCACCTCACGGGTGTACGACAAATAATCTTTATGCGAAGATGTGGATCACCCGGAATGACATAATTGAAGATGTTTGGGCCATAGAAGGCCGCGGTTGCCTGGAATAATTTTAACCAATACTCATGCCGAATACCAGCATTAAAATATTTCTTATCCTGCCACTCGCGTTCCTCTATGGAATTTTGCCACATCCCCTGCCTTTATTTGCTCAGCAAACTATCAGTCATTCATATCTACTCGAATATTACGGTGAGAATGGAGAACCGGAACCTGTTTCAAGCCCTGCCGATTGGTACAAGAGACGAGAGCAGATCCTTGAGGGTATGCAGCTGGCCATGCTGGCATTACACCCTGCCGGACCATTGGGAAAACTGATTGTGGCCGGGAAAGGGCCACATGAAAACCGGCAGTACGGTTTGGAATTAGCGCAACGGGGATATGTCGTGCTTTGCCCGGATTATCCATCGTTCGGGGACTACGAATATGACTTTGAAAATGACGGGTACATTTCCGGTACACTGAAAGGAATATTCAATCATATGCGATGCGTTGATCAGCTGGAATCACTGGCATATGTTGATCCCGAAAGGATCGGTTTGATAGATCATTCACTTGGCGGACATAATGCCATGTTCATCGGAGTGTTTGATCAACGTCTAAAAGTGATTGTTTCAAGCTGTGGCTGGACCCCTTTTCATCATTATTATGAGGGAAATATCAAAGGATGGACCAGCCCTCGCTATATGCCCCGTCTCAGGGATGTTTACAACCTCGATCCGGATCTTGTGCCCTTTGACTTTTATGAGGTTGTAGGCGCATTGGCCCCACGACCTTTTTTTTCAAATTCACCCTTGAATGATAGTAACTTTAATGTTGAAGGCGTGAAACTTGGAATTAATAAAGCTGCTAAAATCTATCGTTTACTGGACAAAGAAGAAGCACTGAATATTATTGAGCAGAACCAGATAAATTAATTGATTATGGGAAAATACATTGAACTTGAATTTGTGGATCAAAAGATCAAAGCACGTGCGAGACTGCTGGAAGAGAAAATGCCAAGAACATGCAGTGAACTTGTTAAACATTTGCCCTTGGAGGGTACTGCGACACATGCGCGTTACTCCGGCAGTGAGGTTGCCATGCTACTATCCACCGAAATTAAAACAGGGAGGGAAAAAGCCACCTGTGCCGTTCAAACAGGAGATATTGCCTATGTGTGGCTAAACCGGGATGACCATTATGGCCTGGAAGATGATGTTTCGGAAATCTGTTGGTTTTATGATAGAGATAGCACGCCAGCCATGGCCGAAGGCCCTGTAAGGGTAAATGTTTTTGCCAGCATTGAAGGAAATGCAGAGGCATTCTACAAGGCCTCAGCCGACACCAGGATCACCGGAGTTAAAAGGGTGCGTATCAGTCTGATTGAAGAATAAACAGAAAGGAGCATGAACAGTAAAGCGGAAATAAATACCATAGGTGTAATCGGTCTGGGGTTGATGGGACAGGGAATTGCATGTTGTCTGGTCAGGTGGGGTTTTAATGTAATTGCCTACAGCAGAACGGCAACCAGGGAGCGGGAAACACGGGCTCATATTGCAGGTAGTTTCAGGAAAATGGTGGACAGGCATATCATCACTGAATCTGAAACTGAAGGATGGGAAGAGCGTTTCAGGTATGTAGATGCGCTTGAGAAAATGGGTGATTGTCAATTTGTAGTCGAAACGGTTGGTGAATCCCTTGCGTTAAAAAGGGAGATCTATCAAACCATTGAATCTGTTGTTGAAAAAAATGTGGTTATTGCTACAAACACATCAGGTATTTCTATTTCACTGCTTCAAAAAGAACTTGGCCATAAAGACAGGTTTATCGGGATGCATTGGGCTGAACCTGCTGAAATCACTAGGTATCTTGAATTATCTCCCGGTGCAGATACCGCAGATTACGCCATGGAAACCGGGCGGCAGATAGGAGAGCGCTGCGGAAAACATCCCACAATACTCAATTTTGATATACCCGGTCTGATCTCCAACAGGATGATGTATGCCATCATGAGAGAAGCCATACATATGGTTGAAATGGGTGTGGCAGATATTGAAACCATTGACCGCTCATTTAGAAATGACATTGGCTGGTGGGCAACTCTTTGCGGGCCATTCCGCTGGATGGACCTGACCGGCCTGCCGATCTATGCAAAGGTAATGGAGGGAATATTCCCGGAACTTTCCAATAATGTGAAACTTCCTGATCTGATGAAGGAAAAAGTTTCCTCTGGAACAAAATTTTACGATTATAAAGGAAATGAGGAAAATGACTGGGAAAACATCTGGACAGATTTCATTCACGATATCGGGGAAATCGTTAAAAAATATGAAGACAAAGCAAAACTATAATCCATGCTTAAAATAAGCGATATTGATGTCGTTATAGATGAACTCTTGCCTGAAATTATTAAAACACGTCAGGTCCTGCATGCTCATCCGGAACTGTCACTGAAAGAGTATAAAACATCAGCATTTATAAGGGCCCAGTTGTCAAAACTGGACGTTGAAGTGTTACCGCCATTTTTATCGACAGACGTCGTAGCGCTGCTGAGTGGCAAAAAAAATGGAAAAAACGTCACACTAAGGGCAGATATGGATGCCTTGCCAATTAAGGAAGAAAATACATTTCCATACCGTTCTGGCAACAAGGGAGTGATGCACGCCTGCGGTCATGATGGTCACACTGCCATGTTGCTGGGGGCAGCCATTATTCTTGAAAAATTTAAAGATCATCTGGACGGTTCTGTGAGGTTTGTGTTTCAACCCGGTGAAGAAGTTGTGGCTGCCGGGAAGGAATTGATTGAAAAAGGCATATTGAGGGACCCAAAACCCATTGCTGTGCTGGCCCTGCATGGATGGCCTGGCTGCCCGACAGGGACAATCTGTTCAAAATCCGGAGATTTAATGGCAGCAGCAGATTTTTTTAAGATTAAAATAACGGGAAAGGGCGGTCACGGTTCAAATTCGGATCAACAAAACAATCCTATAGTAATAGCGAGTAAAATTGTTAATGGATTAACCACTATTCCGGAAATGGAGTTTTCCGCTGATGATTCTGTCGTGATCAGCATAACCAAGTTCGTTGGAGGTACCGCCTCAAATATTATTCCCAATGAAGTGATAATAGAAGGCTCAACAAGATATTTTGCTGAATCTGCAGGTAAAAGAATTCCGGATCTTTTTAGAAAGGTTCTGGAAACCGAATGCAAACACACAGAAATAAAATATGAATTAAAATATGACAGGCCCTATATTGCTACAGTTAATGATCCGGAAATTATCAATGGATGTAAAAGTATTACAAAGCAATTTATTGGAGAATCAGCCTGGGCAGACATTCATGATCCGGTAATGAGTTCTGAGGATTTCTCATACTATATAAATGGAAATCCGGGTGGAATGTTTTTTCTTGGAATGGGAGTGGAGAGCGCGGGGCTTCATACAAATGCTTATGATTTTAATGATAAGGCGATAATGAATGGCATGAAGTTTCTTGTCATTTCCACATTCTTCTTTTTAAACAAAAATATTTTTCATCACGGCAATCAATAGGTTGCCTTTAATTCTGAGGGATGGGAAAAGGTCTGGTCTGATTTTGACCGTGACATTCGTGAAATAGTGATAAAAATAAAAACGGGACAAACGCTCAGTGAAAAACAAAGAACGCTCTCTAATTGAGAGCACCAAACACGCCTCGGGAAAATATGGAGGATTTTCGTTTGGTGGTTGTCAGCCCGGTGGTGTACAGGTGATTAATCCCTTAAGAAAGGGGATTGAATTTCCCAACGGGGCGAAGTCTGCCCTGTTGCTCACCTTTGATGTAGAAGGCAATTACGGCAACGGAAGAGGAAGCGAAGATCTGGAAATCTCGAACTACGACCGGATTTGTAACCGGCTCGAAACCAACGGGATCCCGGCGACTTTTAACATCGTAGGAAAAATGGTCGAAGACCGTGGTCCGGACTTTATTCAACGCATGCTCGATGGCGGCTCCGAAATTGCTCCGCATGGATATGTGCATGATCTGAACAAACGGCATGGTGGGGATAAGGTCTATGCGGGACATTATGGCCCGGCTGAAAATAATATGCAGATCAATGATGGGATCCAGGCTATAGAAAAAAATATTGACAGTACGGTAAAGGGTTATCGGCTGCCATATGGCCATTTTAATGAATATTCATATGATGCTATGGAAGGAGCCCGGCTGCAATGGGCCAGCCACGTGGGAATTGATGGTTACGGAACACAACCGTTTCAAATTGGCCTGGGAAATAAAATTTACAACCTTGTTGAAATTCCACTTGACAACCAGACATTTGACTGGCCCATCTGGATGGCAGACGAAAAAACCAATAAATCCTTTGTAGATGCAGTAAGGGCTTATTGCCGGAGCAGGAACATACAATTTGTCCGAACACCGCAGGGTGGTGTGGCCATTTGGCACCAGCGCATGTTTGAAGCCATTGATAATCAAAGTGTTTTCACCCTGTTGTGCCACCCGATAAATCTGGCTGTTAACAAGGCTGTCTGGAGAAATCCCCTGGAACAATTTCTTTTCCCGGTTATAGATTTACTCGGAGAACTGAACCGCACCAAAGAAGCATGGGTTTGTACTTGCGCGCAAATGACAGAATTTTACAGGCAAGTCATCAGCTTATGAATTGACCAATCATAGAGCTGATTAAAATTTTTATTTTTGAATCGTGTGTCTATTCACTAATTAATCTATATTTTGATGTTCAATCCAATCATTGAATCATGAAGAAAATCCTGCTAAACCTTATCATTATTCCTTTATTACTGCCGGGATCCTTTTCCTGCCAGCCTGGTCTGAAACCATCGGAGACCCACAGCGCTGATATTGTTATTTACGGAGGTACCTCTTCCGCAGTGATGGCTGCTGTTCAGGCTGCCGGAATGGGGAAATCCGTAGTGGTGGTTTCTCCGGATACTCATCTAGGTGGACTTTCAGCCGGGGGACTGGGGTGGACAGACAGCGGGAACAAGGCGGTGGTCGGGGGTCTCGCGCGCAAATTCTATCAAAGGGTATACAAACACTATATGAAAGAGGAGGCCTGGAAATGGCAAATCCAATCCGAATACGGGAACCATGGCCAGTCAGGGCATTCTATGGATGATACGGATGCTGCCATGTGGATTTTTGAGCCCCATGTGGCAGAAATGATATTCGAGGATTTTGTCAGGGAATCGAAAATAGATATTTACAGGGATGAATGGCTGGACCGAGAAAACGGGGTGATCATGAAGGGTCCCTCAATAAAATCTATCCAGACGCTCAGCGGTAAAGTTTTCAAGGGAAAAGTCTATATCGATGCGACCTATGAAGGTGACCTTATGGCGGCAGCAGGGGTGAGCTACCATGTCGGCAGGGAAGCCAACAGTGTTTACGGCGAGCAATGGAATGGTGTACAGACAGGTGTGCTACATCATTCCCACTACTTCGAAAAGGATGTAAGTCCCTATGTCATTACTGGTGATCCGTCGAGCGGTGTGCTGCCCAGGATCTCTACCGAGGATCCGGGTGAATACGGGGCAGGGGACCACCGTGTACAGGCCTATTGCTTTCGCATGTGCCT
>LJUP01000403.1 GCA_001303955.1 Bacteroides sp. SM23_62
CGGGGATTATGACAATGACGGGTACCCGGATATATATGTCAGCAATTATGGTCCCAATGTACTCTATCATAATAACGGCAATGGGACTTTTACGGATGTGACCAGACGGGCCGGCGTGGCCGGGAATGAATGCAGCGTCGGAGCAGTATGGCTTGACTATGATAACGACAGCTACCTGGATCTGTACGTGGGAAACTATATAGAGTTTGACCCGCAATACAATTATTATTATGCCCCGGACGGGTTTCCCGGACCCATGGCTTATGAAGGGCAGCCCGATGTGCTGTATCATAACAACGGAGACGGGACATTTGAGGATGTAACCCTTGCCATGGGGGTATTCAATAAGGACGGCAGGGCCATGGGCGTTGGGGCTGCAGACTACGATAACGACGGATATACGGATATTTTCATCTCCAATGACCATATGGTGAATTACCTCTACCATAATGAAGGAGGTAAAAGCTTTGAAGACCGTGGGATTATGTCCGGTGTGGCCTTCAACCAGGTGGGGGAAGCGACGATCAGTATGTCTGTTGATTTTGCCGATTACAACAACGATGGCCTTATGGATCTTTTTGTATCGGATGATGTGTACTGTTCCCTTTACAGGAACGAAGGGAACGGTGTTTTCACTGAAATGTCTTACAAAGCTGGCATTGCTGTGGCATGTGGACAATTTGTGGGATGGGCATCATCCTTCCTTGATTATGACAATGACGGTGATCTTGACCTCTTTAAAGTCAATGGAGAGCTGAAGCATTTATACGGGCAGGAAGATCAGTTATTTGAAAATGACGGTAAGGGTATGTTCACTGATGTTTCCACAGAACGGGGCGCTTATTTTCAACAGGAACTGGTTGGAAGGGGAGCCTGCTTTGGTGATTATGACAACGATGGTGATATTGATGCCTATATTGTCAACCTGGAAGACCACGGGGCCCTGCTCAGGAACAACAGGGGAAATCAGAACCACTGGATATCATTGCATCTGATCGGTGAAAAAAGCAACAGGGATGGCATAGGGGCCAGGGTGACGATCAGTTATGGGGGACTCCAGCAGGTTGCCCAGAAGAAAAGCTCAAGCGGTTACCTTTCCCAAAATGATCCGAGGCTGCATTTTGGCCTGGGCGATCATAGGAGGGTTGACCAGATTGAAGTGATTTGGCCATCAGGTATCATTCAGGTACTGGAAAATATTGAAGCAGGACAATTCCTTACGATTACTGAATCTGAATCGGCCAGTCCATGAATCTCAGAAAAGCAATAATATCAGCGGGTGTCCTGACCGGTACTGGCCTGATCAGCATTTATCTTACATCATGCGGTAGCAGGCTGGCAGAGGGTATGATCTTATTTACCCGGGTGCCGGCTGAGCAAGCTGAATCCCTTGAAGGTGAGATCATCCACCACTACCCGGGCGCACAGATTGTTGTCATTCATCCGGATCGTCCCGGCCGGTCTGAAACGATCCTGTCATCTGAATTTTATTCGGCATGCTCTCCCTTCTTGTCATATGACGCCAGACGTATCCTGTTTACGGCCCAGCAAAAGGAAGATGATCCATGGCAGGTATGGGAGATGGATCTGAAAAATGGGACCAGCAAGCAAATTACTGATTTTAACGAATCATGTTCCAGGCCCGCTTATCTTCCCGGTGATCGCCTTGTATTCAGCCGGCAGATGCCCGATGAAGGTTTCGGATCGGCCTGGGCCCTATTTACCATGAACCTGGACGGTACAGATCTGAACCGGATCACCTTTCAGCCCCACCTCGATTATCCTGCCACCATACTCAGGGATGGCCGGGTCCTGATGCTCAGCAGGCAGTTGTATCCCGAAGCCGGGGATCTGATGTATCTGGCCATGCGGCCCAATGGTACCAAGGCTGAACTCTTTTATCATGGGACTGAAAGCAGCATGCTGAGCAGCCAGGCATACGAGACCCTGGATGGTTATGTTTATTTCATCGAGCGGGAGAATGGCAAAGATCATAATGCTGATCTGGTCTCGGTATACCAGAACCGGCCCCTGTATTCGAAAATAAATCACACTTCGGAACTATCCGGCAGTTTTTATTCGGTTTTTCCTTTGCTGTCGGGGGATTTGCTGGTATCCTACCGCTCCCCGGAAGCAAAGACGGCCGGGCTCTACTACTTCTCCGTAAATGAAAAATCGGCGGGTAGACAAATCGTTGACTATGCAGATTACCATGCCCTTGAACCTGTCCTGGTCGAGGCATATACAAGGCCCAGGCACCTTCCTGATGAAGTGAATAAAATGGAATCAACAGGGCAGCTTTTTTGCCAGGATATCAATGTAACAGCCATAAAGCAAGATAACTCAACGGATCTTGAAAAAGCAACCATGGTAGAGGTACTCGGCTTGGATGAAAGCATGGGAATTGTCCCGGTGGAAGAAGATGGTTCCTTTTATCTTAAAGTACTGGCTGATACCCCGTTCCGGATTCAGACCCTGGATGATATGGGGCGGGTGGTAAACGGGCCTTCCGGCTGGCTGTGGCTCCGCCCGTTCGAACGTCGTGGCTGCGTGGGATGCCATGAAGATCCCGAGTTGGTACCGAAGAATTTTGTACCTTTGGCAGTGAAAAAACAACCGGTTTCCATCCCTGTGGAGGGTACGCAGGAAACAAAGCTGGGTTCAGCGGTTAATAAAACTGAATAATCATGCGGACTTTCATTAAGATAATCCTTTTATCTTCTGTGCTCCTGGTCCTTGTTCTGCTGATCACCATACCAGGGAAAAAATGGGCGCAGCACCATGTCAATTACATTACAGCCGTAGATGACCATCCCCTGAATTGCTTCCGCTGTCATCTCTATACGCAGAAGGAAGGGTTGATTGCGAAAGCCGTTAATGCGGACTATTTATCCCCTTTCAATATGGCCATTTCTTCAGAAGGAGCGAGATTATATGTGGTGGCACAGGAAGCCAATGAATTACTGGTCGTGGATATTGACTCGGAGAAAGTCCTGGACAAAATTGCGGTAGGTGAACGGCCCCATAGCGTGGTTTTGAAAAGCGATGGTAAGACGGCATATGTAAGTAACCAGTGGGCTGACAACGTCTATGAGATTGACCTTACCATGGCTGAAGTCGTGGACACGCTCCAGACAGGCAGCGGTCCGGCCGGCCTTGTACTCACAATCCGGTACAGGCAGCCATTTCGCCGCGTGGTGATGTTTTCTATGTATCCAGCCGGAGGACCCTTCCCAAGCCATACCTTACCCCGCCTGTTACAGAGATGACCGTGATTGACGCAGGCCGACAACGGGTCAGCGAACGCAAGATCTTTGAAAATGCCTACATGATGGAAAATGTGGCTTTTACCCCCTCAGGGGATATGGTCCTGGCCACGCTCATCCGTCCCAAGAACCTGATACCTTCTATCCAGGTTGAGAAGGGCTGGATGATGACCCACGGCATAGGGATCATTGAAATGGACAATAACGGCAGGATGGTCCAGCTGCTTACGGATGAACCCAATGCTTATTACTCTGACCCTTTCGACATCGTTATCACACCGGATGGACAGCGGGCATTTATCAGCCATTCCGGGGTTGATTTCATTTCAGTCATAGATCTTAATACGATCCGGACACTTATCGAAGGGGCTACCCCGGAAGAACTTGACACCTATTCACATCACCTTGGCATAAGCAGCCGATATGTAACGAAACGCATTCCAACAGGAGCCAATCCCAAAGGCCTGGTCCTTTCCCCCGACGGTGATTATCTATATGTGGCCGAGAGGCTCGAAGACAGGATTGCAGTGATCAGCACCGATAAGCTGGAGACCGTTAAAACATTGGATCTGGGAGGCCCGTCCAGGATAACCGTGGCACGAATGGGACGCCGGATATTTAACAATTCGGGAGGTACTTTTCAGAATCAGTATGGTTGCTATACCTGCCATCCTGATGCCCATGAAGACGGACTGGTATACAACATGGCGGGGAAAGACATGGGCCGGAACCTGGCCAATACCCAGACCCTTCGTGATATTGGGGACATTCCCCCCTATAAATGGAACGGGAAGAACTCCAGCATATACAAGCAGGACGGGATGCGCTTCTCAACCATCCTGACAAGGACCGAAGCTTTCGATTACGATCAGCTGGATGCACTCGTTGCCTACATAGTCACCGGTATAAAGAACCCGCCCAACCTGAGATACAATCCAAACGGCGAATTGACCGAGGCCCAGAAAAGGGGAAAGAAGCTCTTTTACCGGACCCATGACAATTTCGGGAATGAAATCCCTGAGGGGAACCGGTGCATCACCTGCCATCCGCCCCCCTATTTCACCAACATGCAGATGGCCGATGTGGGTACACTGTCCGAAACAGATGATCCCATGCTTTTTGATGCCCCGCAGCTGAACAACGTTTATGAATCCGCCCCTTACCTGCATGACGGACGTGCTGCCACGCTGGAGGAGATCTGGACCAGGTTCGGTGAGAATGATAAGCACGGCGTGGCCAATGATATGATGAAAGACCAGCTCAATGACCTGGTGGAGTACCTCAAGTCATTACGGGATGCCAAATATTATATGGAAGAGGTTAAAACCTATAAAGCCGATATTAATCCTCAATAATCAAATAAAATGAAGCGTTTAAAACAGGTTTTACACAATGGAACCAGGATTTCATTGGTACTGCTGTTGTCCGTTTCTTTGTCCGGTTCCTCCCCTTCTGAGAAAAATAGTTACCCGGAGGCCGGGGACATGCCTGTGTATGGCAACTGGCAGACATTTACCACCAAGAACGGATTACCGGACGATAAGGCATATTGCGTCCGCATTGACGGTGACAGGGTGCTGGTAGGCACCAAAGCGGGACTGGCTGTATATGAAAACAATGAATGGCGGACCTATTCGGTGGAAGACGGACTGGCTCACCCGGGCGTGCTATCGATTGATGTAAGCGAACTCACGGGCGACGTCTGGATAGGCACCCTCGGAGGAATGAACCGCTGGTCTGCCGGCAGGTTCGAAACATATACACAGTTCAACAGCGGCCTCGCCAACGATGTGATCTATTCGGTCATCTGTGACGGGAAGGATGTATGGGCGGCTACCGGCGGAGGAGCCGGGCATTACGACACCTATTCCAGGACCTGGGGCATATATACTGAAAGGAATGCGCCCATGCATGAACCCTGGACCTACGGGGTCTGCGCCGGTGACGGGAAGGTGTTCATTGCTGCCTGGGGTGGCGGTGTGATCGAATATAACACGAAGACGAAAAAATTCAGGGACTACGTTGATCCGGACGGTGAAATGGAGCTGGATGTGTTTCCTGACGACGGGGTTGTTCATGATATTACAACGGGCGTATCCCATGCCAACGGCATTCTCTGGGTGGCAACCTACTTTGGATTGAGCCGTTATGATGGCGTACACTGGAAAGGTTACTTTGACCATGACAGCGGGCTGCTCAGTAATTTCATCAACTTCCTGAAGGCTGACGGGCCTGTGGTGTTTCTGTGTACCGATTTGGGACTGAGCACTTTTGACGGTGATACCTGGGTCTCCTACCACATAAAGGATAACAGCCATAACGGGGAAATCCTTATCACCAACGGTGAGGGTACAAAAAAGATAGAATCACCCACATCAATATCCCATAATTTTGTTATCGGTGTCGATACCCAGGGCGATGAGATTTGGATTGCTACCTCCAAAGGCGTGAGCCGGGGTGAAAGACTGAATTAAATAAATGCATCATGAAACGCACACTTCTTATCCTGGTGTCAGCTTTGCTCATTCTGCTTCCAGTACCGAAGTTGCACAGCCAGGAAACCAAAATGAATTACGGCAAGACGCCGGATGAATGGATCCCTTATGGCCAGTTTCAGAAAGCCTATAAGAATTTTTTTGATGATACACAGGCCTTCACCGGTGCTGGCCGTGAAAAGCCTGAACCAACCGGCCTGAAGGAAATCAAAATCGGAGTTCTTGGGCCCTTTGAAGGCTCGGTAATGGTTCCACAGGGTATACAGATGTTGCAGGGAGCAATTTTGGCCGTGGAGGAGGAAAACAAACGGGGTGGATACAAGGGTATTCCCTTCAGGATTATGCCACATAATGATGTAGGCCTTTGGGGTGCCGCTGCCAATGAAGTGGTAAAAATGAACGATGAAAAGGTGTGGGCATTTATCGGAACCATCGATGATGTAAATTCACATGTCGCCCTCAGGGTTGCGTTGAAGCTGGAACTCCCCATGATTAATACCGGAGATCCGGACCCAACATTCACTGAAACCCGTATACCCTGGGTGATTCGCTGTATTGCAGATGACCGGCAAAGCAGCTATGCACTTGTAAATTACATTTACCTTAAAAAAGGACATTCCCGGGTAGCCGTAATACGGGCGGACAACCGCTATGGCCGGGTGGGGGTTATGGAATTCAGGGATGCAGCCCTTCGTCAAGGGTATCCCCTGGTGCTCGAGGTTCGGTTTGCCGACGGGGAAACAAGTTTTACCACACAGATTGAACGGGTCATTAATTCCTCTCCCGATGCCGTGCTTCTGTGGGGTAATGCCAAAGAAACAGCCCTGATCTTAAAACAGATGCGTAAGATGGGCATGCAACAACCTGTTT
>LJUP01000140.1 GCA_001303955.1 Bacteroides sp. SM23_62
CGAACAATGGCCAGCCTTCACCGGTGGCGCCCAGGTTCTCATGTCCGGTTGAGATCAAGGCACGCAGATCCTGCGGGGTCATGCCGGGCTCGACCTGTGAAAACGCCCACTGGTATGCTTTTTTGGTGATCCTGTTTGCCAGTTCCATATAGGAAAGTTCTTTCTCGGTTTTTATGCCCCTGCAAGGGTCAATTATACCAGATCCATCCACAAGTTCCTGGCTGGCCTGTTTCCTGATCCCTTCCACCACAAAATTCCGGACATTCGGGTCAATGGCTATCCTCTTTACCGGTGTGGCCAGTGATTTAAAGACATCTTTAAGCAATACATAGGGAGACTCATGTTCCTCCCAGGTCCGGATATCATCACCAAAACGGATCACTTCTGCTGCCCGGGGAGCCTCGAAACCGGGCGAGACCCATACCGGATCTCCTGAAAGCGGAAATACCACACCAAAAACACGCTCGCTGGACCACCAGCTGACATCAAAGAAATACTTCATATTGGTCCCCCCTTCGATCCACAGGGCATCAATCTTCTGTTTGGCCATCAATCCCCTGACCTTCTCCTGCCTGGCCATATAATCCTGGTCAGCAAGGGGCTGCACGTCCCTGGTGAGATCTTCCAGGACTGTGTTCTCCGTACCTTTTCCGGTACATGACTGGATAAATGCAGGGACCAATCCAGCAAAAGCGAGAGAAAGTCCCCCGGTCCTGACAAAACTCCTCCGGTCATATTTCATAATTCAGATATCTGTTGGTTATTCAGTGACTGTATCCCTGTTCCGGAATTCTTCAATGGGTGTGCAGGAACAAACCAGGTTCCTGTCCCCATACACATCATCCAGGCGCCCTACAGCAGGCCAGAATTTATTTTCCCTGATCCATCTCAGGGGAAATGCGGCTTTTTCCCTGGCATAGGGATGTTTCCATATATCTCCGGCGGTTTCATCTGCGGTGTGAGGGGCATTTTTCAGGACATTGCCATCGGCCGGGGCTTTACCATCGCGGATCTCCATAATCTCATCATAAATGGATCTCATCGCCTCTATGAACCTGTCCAGTTCTTCTTTTGACTCACTTTCCGTGGGTTCGACCATAAGGGTACCGTGGACAGGGAAGGACAATGTTGGTGCATGAAATCCATAATCCATCAAGCGTTTTGCCACATCAGCCTCGGTTATATCACCGAATTGTTTGAATGGCCGGCAATCCAGGATCATCTCATGCCCAACGAACCCATTTTCACCGGTATAAAGCACTTCAAAACAATCCTTCAGGGAGGCTGCCAGGGGCCCGCCCATCAACTTTATGTAAGCATGGGAAATCGCAAGTATGCTTGCACTGCCCCAAGGGGCTCCTGAAACGGCAGGGATCCCTTTAACACCGCCGGTTTCAGCAAGCTTGTGGGTAGGCAGGAATTCCACCAGGTGGTCTGCGACGGCAATGGGTCCCATGCCGGGTCCGCCCCCGCCATGCGGTATGGCAAAGGTCTTATGCAGGTTCAGGTGGCAGATATCGGCTCCGATCAGGGCCGGATTGGTCAGCCCGACCTGTGCATTCATATTCGCACCATCCATATATACCTGTCCCCCGCAATCATGCACCGCCTGTATCATTTCCTTCACCTTTTCTTCAAAAACCCCATGCGTGGAAGGATAGGTTATCATGAATGCCGCCAGCTTGTCCCTATGGTTCTCTGCTGATTGCCTGAGGCAATCCAGGTCTATGTTCCCGCGTTCATCACAATCCACCACCACCACCTCCATTCCGGCCATGACAGCGCTGGCAGGATTGGTTCCATGCGCCGAAGCGGGTATCAATACCACATTCCTGTGAGCTTCACCACGGCTCCTGTGCCAGGCCCTGATCACCATGAGTCCGGTAAATTCCCCGGAGGCACCCGAATTGGGCATCAGCGACACCTCATCGAATCCGGTGATTGCTTTCAGGTCACTCCTGAGTTCATGGAACAACTGGTGGTAACCTTCAGCCTGGTCAACGGGAATAAAAGGATGAAGGTTCCCGAATTCAGGCCAGCTGAGGGCAAGCATCTCGATGGCCGCATTTAGCTTCATGGTGCAGGAACCGAGTGAGATCATGGAGTGGGCCAGGGAAAAATCCTTTCTTTCCAGTTTTTTAATATACCTCATCATTTCGGTTTCCGAATGATACCGGTTGAAGACATCCTGAATCATGAAATCATCATTTCTCCTGAACCTGGCATCGATACTATTTTGACCGGATATCCCTGTGAGCGGAACAAACTTTTCTTCAGCGAGTACGGCGAAAACCTGCAGTATCTTGTTCAGATCTTCCAAACCCACTGTCTCGTCCATGCTGATCCTGACGGTACGTTCATCAGGGTAATAAAAATTAATCTCGTACTGGAGGGCTACCTCCCGGACCTTCCCGCTTGTAAGGCCTTCCGGAAGCCTGATGGTCAGCGTATCAAAAAAATCCCTGACGGGTAAGATAAATCCAAGTTTGTTCAACCTGTCTGACAGAAGACAGGCAGCAGCGTGGATCTCAGTGGCAATACTTTTCAGTCCACCCGGACCGTGATAAGCCCCGTACATCCCTGCCATCGTGGCCAGCAGGGCCTGAGCAGTACAGATATTGGATGTGGCACGTTCCCTTTTGATATGCTGTTCCCTTGTCTGCAGGGCCATGCGCAGGGCAGGATTTCCATGCCGGTCAACAGAGACCCCGATGATGCGGCCGGGGATATTCCGTTTAAAATTCTCTTTTGTGGCAAAATAGGCCGCATGGGGACCCCCATAGCCCATGGGAATGCCAAAACGCTGTGTGGACCCGATCACCACATCGGCTCCCCAGTCCCCTGGGGGGACCAGGACAGCCAGGCTTAACAGATCAGCAGCCACCCCGACAAGTATGTTTTTCGTATGGGCATCAGACACAAATTCGCGATAGTCAATGATACTGCCATCAGCTGCCGGGTATTGTAACAGGGCACCAAAATACCCCCCATCCAGTGAGGCTGATTCAAGAGGACCAAACACCAGCTCAATCCCCAGGGGTTCTGCATGAGTTGTAAGTAAATCCAGTGTCTGGGGGAAGGTATTCTCATCTGCAAAGAATTTTACCGTACCTTCCCTGACCATTGTCCTCGACCTGGCATTGTACATCATGATCATGGCTTCCGAGGCTGCCGTAGGTTCATCGAGCAGGGATGCATTGGCGATTTCAAGGCCGGTCAACTCCATGACCATGGTCTGGAAATTAAGGAGGGCTTCCAGCCTGCCCTGCGATATCTCTGCCTGGTATGGAGTGTATGAGGTATACCAGGCCGGATTCTCGAGTATGTTTCGCTGGATCACCGCAGGCAAAATGGTATTATAATAGCCCAGGCCAATGAATGACCGGTAGACCTTGTTCCTGGAAGCAATTTCTTTGAGTGTCCTGAGATATTCATATTCACTGATCCCTTCCGGTAAGTCCAGGGGATTCTCCATACGGATGGAGGCAGGAATGGTTTGGTCTATTAATGCTTCGAAGTTACTGGCCCCTATCTTCCCGAGCATCAACGTTGCATCATTTTTACGGGGACCAATGTGGCGGTTGGTGAACTGATCCATTTAAAACTTGTTTAAAGATTTGACTTCTATGAAAAAAAAGGATTTGACTGCTTTTCTATCCCTATCGTAGTATCCGGACCGTGTCCCGGGTATACCCTTACCTCCGGATCGAGTATTAACAATTTCTGACGGATGCTACTTACCAGGCTGTCGTAATCACCACCTGGCAGATCGGTCCGGCCAATACTTCCCTGGAATAATACATCTCCTGAAAACAGGCATTGCTGATCCCTGTTCAGCAGTACGATCCCTCCAGGAGAATGCCCGGGAATATGAATTACCTCGAACATCGAGTCACCGAAAGTGACCGTATCACCTTCATTCAGAAAGCCAGTGGGTTCGGGAGGAGTTTGTACTTCCAGTCCGAAGAACTCCCCCTGTGCAATACTGGCTGTAAGCAGCGGCTGTTCACTGGGATGGATCAGAAAAGGAAGCTGAAATTGATCATGAAGAAATGCCGTCCCCAGGATATGGTCAATGTGGCAATGTGTGTTGACTATCTTTACAGGTTTCAGGTCATTCTCCTCAAAATGAGCCAGTAACAGATCCTGCTCTTCAGGCTCCTGGCAGCCAGGATCCACTATCAGGCACTCCCGGGTATCATCAGATATGACATATGTATTTTCCCTGAAAGGGTTGAATTCGAGTCTTTTTATTGTGATCATAAATATGAGATTCAGTTTAATCTTCCAGCCCTTTCAGTAAGGGCACGAATGCAAAGGTTCCATGCTCGGACTGTTCGAAATCAGTCTTCGCCTTCCTGACAATACGGATCATTTTCTGGCTGTTTCTGTCCCCGACCGGAATGACCATGATTCCTCCCACCTTCAGCTGCCCTTTTAACGCTGCCGGTACATCTTCAGCACCGGCCGTAACCAGGATCCTGTCAAACGGACCATAGCTTGGCTTTCCCTGGTATCCATCCCCATAAAAAAACTGCGGCTTATAGCCCAGCATGTGCAGGTTCTCCTGTGCCTTCAGGAATAATTTCCGCTGCCTTTCGATGGTAAATACTGATGCTCCCAGTTCAAGCAACACTGCTGTCTGGTAACCGGAACCGGTACCTATTTCGAGAACACGGGTATGTGGCGTGATTTCAAGTAATTGGGTCTGAAATGCTACCGTATAAGGCTGCGATATGGTCTGGCCCTCCCCTATCGGAAAGGCCTGGTCCTTGTATGAAAATGCGATAAAACCGCTGTCCATGAACAGGTGCCTGGGAATCTTTCCGATGGCTTCAAGGACCCTCTCATCACGGATGCCTTTTAAACGGATGGTTTCTACCAATTGTTTCCGTAAACCTTTATGCCGGTAGGTATCATTCATCAATATTTCCGATCCTGCAAATTTGAAACTTTTTTAACAAAAAAAGACCAGTAGTTGAAAAGTATTTAGTATCTAAACTGCTAAATGCTTTATGTTTGCAGAAACGCATGATCTTCAATGCTTAAGATTGGAATTATCGGGGATTATGATCCAGTCGCGAGTTTAAGCAGAATTCTTTCTGATCTTTCAACTTGTTCATTTTCTGGTTGCTACCATCCCAGTCCTGATCGTACGAACCTTTTCTCGGACACTTTCAACATACCGGTATTTTCATCCTATGAGGCATTCCTTGAGAGCTGTGATGCCATCATTGTTGACCATACAGATGAGATAAACTCAAATCATATTATCCAGGCCATCAAAGGATCCAAACATATACTTCTTGAAAAGCCACTGCAATGGCAGGATGAGGAGCTTGAATATCTTTTTAAGCTGGCGGAAGAAGCCCAGATCCTTTTCAAGTTCAGGGAATCTTTCCTTTTTCATCCTGTGTTAAAAGCCGCAGAACCCTATATTCAGCATCCGACATTTATTGATTACCAGATAGGCATATCATCGGAGACCCCCTCAGAACAGTTGCCAGACCTGATCATACGTGCCCTTGTACAATGCCTGGATGCCATATTTTACCTGAATCCTGCCCGGATCAAAAAGACAAGTACCGTCTTCTCCCCGGATCTGTTCGGCTTTCCAGGTGTTATCCACGGCAGGCTTGAATTCGATAATGGCTGCATCTCAAATATTACCTGTAACGGATATGCAGAGCAAAATAAATCTGCCTGCCTTATCTACCAGGAAAACCGTCATGCGAATTTGAATTTCTTCAACCAAAAGTTGGTCGTTAAGGATAAACTTCCTGAAAATGATAAGCCCAAGTCATTTACTGTCCCTATTAGATCCAAGGATCCGGTTGCTGAGGAGATATGGAATTTCATCGATATGATCCTGAACAAGAGTTTCTATCTTGCCCCCTTTCATAATTATTATCAGTCCTTTATGCTGGCCAGGAAAATGATCGAAAACCTGCCTGTCCATGCCATGGCAGAGTAGGCTATTCTTCTCCGGAGAAGACCTGTTATAAAAAACCTGCCTTTAGACAATTATTCTTGAAAAAAACAGTTAATATAAAATGGTTTATTCTGTTCCATTCTAAATCAGAGCTTATCTGGCAATTCCCAATCTTTTGTGAACAAAAAAAGCCTGGTAATACAATATCTCCTGTTCGATTTTATTTCAGCCTCACTGAGCTGGGCCATTTTCTATATTTATCGTAAGGTAGAGGTAGAACCACAGGTATTCGGATATGAAATTCCTTTCGAACTGGGTGTAAAGTTCTATACCGGCATTATAGCCATCCCCCTTTTCTGGCTGACACTGTATTACCTGGCAGGGACCTACCAGGATGTAATTGTAAAATCCAGGCTAAGGGAACTTGGCCAGACCTTTATCCTGGTCCTTGCCGGCGTGATCATTCTCTTCTTTGCCTTGATCCTGGACGATGTTATCGTATCCTATAAGGATTACTATACATCCTTTCTTGTACTTGCAGGCCTGCAGTTTATACTCACCTATATTCCCCGTATCACCTTAACCACGATTATATCGAAAAGGGTACAGCAAGGCAGGATTGGTTACAATACATTAATGATCGGCTCCAATGAACTGGCGGTGGAGATTTACCATGATATTGAACAGGGTAACCTCCCGGGAGGAAGGATCATCGGATATATCAACGGTGATTCCACAGGGGAATACAAGCTGGAAGAGCTTACCAGGCACCTTGGATCCATTAAGGATGTAAAACAGATCATCGAGCAGTACGATATAGAAGAAGTGATCATCGCACTCGATATGTCAGAACATGAAGACATCAGTAATATTATCAATACACTGGGTGGATGTAATGTCAGGATCAAGGCCGTTCCCGATATCCATGATATTGTGACAGGCAAGGTGAAAGTTACCACCATCTTCGGCACACCCCTCATCCAGATATCACATGCACTTCTACCGATCTGGCAGGAAAACCTGAAGCGATCGATCGATGTGCTGTTCTCCATCCTGGCCATGATCCTGCTTTCACCACTGACGCTGTTTCTCATCATTGGTGTAAAAATCAGTTCAAAGGGGCCTGTGTTGCACAGGCAGGAAAGGATAGGGCGATATGGTAAGCCATTTACCCTCTACAAATTCCGTTCCATGCATGCTAATGCTGAAAGGAACGGCCCGGAACTCAGCCGTATAAATGACAGCAGGCTCACAAATTTCGGTAAATTCATGAGAAAAAGGAAAATGGATGAAATACCCAATTTCTGGAATGTGCTCAAAGGTGAGATGTCGCTTGTCGGACCCAGGCCTGAAAGGAAATATTATATTGACCAGATCGTTCAAAGAGCCCCCCATTATATTCACCTGCATAAAGTGAAGCCGGGGATCACTTCATGGGGACAGGTAAAATATGGCTATGCCATGAATGTGGATGAAATGATCAAGCGCCTTAAATACGACCTCCTGTATATAGAAAACATGTCCCTTTTCGTGGATTTTCAGATCATGATCTTTACCATTCTCACCCTGCTCAGGGGGAGGCATATTTAAACCTGACGCTTTTAATAACCTTGTATATCGGTCCCTCGCGACGTAAAACACTCTCATAATAAACCAGTTGCCTGATGGTGCTTTCCTGGAAGTGATAATCCCTGTAAGCATGCAGCAGATCCTTCATGGCCTCCTTGTTTTGCATCGATTTTATCCGGGCCAGGGTCAGGTGGGGACTGAAATCCCTTCTCTCGATCCGGAATCCAAGGTTTTTCAATTCCCTGTCAAGTTCAGCTTTCAGTTTCCGGAGTACGGGGTCTATATCCAGGCCAATCCACAGTACCCTTGGATCCCTGATACTCCTGAACAATCCCAGTCCCCTGTACTGTACCAAAGGAGCATCGTAAGCAGGAACGATCCTTTTGAGCATTTCTCCTGTAAGGTTTACCTGATCAGGACTGGTATCTCCCAGGAATGCCAGCGTGAAATGCAACTGCACCGTACTTACCCATTTTATTCTCTCACCTTTGAGGCAGGTCTTACTGTGAAATATACAATCTCTTATCTTCTCTCCCGGATTTGTTTTTATCGCTATAAAGGTCCGCTTCATCATCTGATGCTCATCTTAAATGGATTATTACTGGATTTGAATGTAAAAAATGAATAATTTTAATTGGTTAATAAATACAACTATAAGTTATGAAAAAGTTTGCAGTTGTTCTATCAGGATGCGGAGTATATGATGGGGCCGAGATCCACGAAGCAGTCCTTACCATGTTTGCCATAGCCAGTAACGGTGCCACCTATGAAATTTTTGCACCTGACATCGATCAACATCATGTGGTGAATCATCTGACGGGGACCGAGATGGATGAAACACGCAATGTATTGATCGAATCAGCACGCATCGCCCGGGGAAAGATCAAACCTCTGGGTGAATTCAGCGGGAAAGAGTTCGATGCCATCATATTCCCGGGAGGTTTCGGGGCTGCCAAGAACCTTTCTTCCTTTGCTTTCGATGGCAGTAATTGCTGGGTCAACAGCGACATTGAAGCTGTCATCAGAGAGATGGTCTCCCTGGGCAAACCGATAGGAGCATTATGTATATCACCCGTTATCCTGGCAAAGATCCTGGGCGATGTGGAATTGACCATCGGTGACGATGCCGGAACCATTTCAGCCATCGAGGAAATGGGTGCCACGCATAAAGCCACCACTCACGGAGAAGTGGTGGTCGATAAAGCAAAGAAGGTCGTTACCACTCCCTGTTATATGCTGGATGCAACGATTACCCAAATAGGGGAAGGCGCCAATAACGTCGTCAAAGCAATGCTTGAAATGATGTAGGAAGTAAATTCAGAGTTGACCGTTCTCAATCAGTACCACAATCTCTTCGATGAGTTGGTCCTCCCCATCAGCATCATATTCTGATTTCAGGTTCGATCCGAACAGCCTGGCCAAGGCCTGCCAGAAGACTGCTGATAGCTTCCCCCTGAGCTCTTTTACCAGCTCGTAAGATGTGTCACCTGTTTCCCTGTCAACCAGTTTGATCAGGATCCTTCCCTGTGTGATTGTTAACTTTTTGAGGTCATCCTTATAATCCTTCAGCAATTCTTTCTCAACCTGTTTCATATAGTCTTTCTGCTCTTTCTCCGTTTCGAGAGAGACAAGATGAATCTCCACCTCCGCCAGTTTTTCCCCGGCCAGTTTGGCCCACGGATAAGCCTTCTTGACATTGTAGATCAACCTGGTGTATCGCCTCCTTTCCCGGTTGTTTTTGAATTTTTTGGTAGGGAAAATATAGACCTCATCCAGTTCTGCCACCCATAGTGTATCCCCGTCAATGACGATTGCCCTGGCTATATAGATGTCCTGAGTGTTCATGATGCTATCCTCATCATCCAGGATACTGTCTACATCATACAGGACACTTTCCTGGCCAGAACCATCCGTGCTGGCCATGATAATGAACCATACTAAAGTCAGTTTCAGCAGTATTAGCCTGGCATTCATAGATTGTAAAATACGGCATTTTTTTCTTTTAACCAGAATCTGCCGGCTTTATTGTATCCGGCAACCTGTTTGTGTTATTTAATGAGGATCCCAGCGAACTTCATGCAGGATTTATGATTATTTTGCATCATTACAATTTGTGTATTCTTTGAATCCTGAGATCATGAAAAACAGGCATATTTTCATCTTTATTCCGATAGTCATTCTTATGTTGCCCGCATGCAGCCAGAAACAAACAAAGCCTCGGGATAACACCGGGACGCATGATGCTGTCCAGGCTGTCCAGACACCGGAGTCACCGGCCAAAGATAAGTCCCTGCTGGATATACTTTCATTGTACCGGGCCAGGAGGTATGAATCCGTTGCAGACGCCATCGCTTCACCGGATACCGTTTACAAGCTGGTTTTGCACGGGCAGAAACTGGGAAACATCCCGCCTGAGATTGCTGAACTGAAGTACCTGAATTCCCTTGACATGGCCTTCAATGAACTTACCGAGGTCCCCCCCTGCATCAAATACCTGGAATACCTGCAGGGATTATACCTGAACGGGAACATGATCACAGAGATCCCTTCCTTTGTGTATGGTTATCGATACCTCTCAGGCCTTGATATTTCCGAGAACCAGTTAACCCGGGTTTCACCTGATATTCAGAAATTATATCGACTCACCGTTTTAAACCTCAGGGCGAACAAACTTACTGAAGTCCCGGCTGAGATCTATCACCTCAGACAATTGAAATCCCTCCATCTTGATCACAACCAGCTTGCTGAAATCCCGGAAGGCATCACTTCCCTGACCAACCTGACCAACCTGAGACTGGAACACAATCAGCTCACCGACTTCCCGGATGAGCTGGGATATATGGTCCAGCTGGAGGAATTGTGGTTGCAGGGCAATCCCATACCTTTGAAAAGGATCTCTTACCTGAGGGCTAAACTGCCTGCTACCAGGATCCGATTCTGAGCAGGACCAATATGTAAATGATCCCATCCAAAAAAGCTTTCTTTTCAAGCTTTTAAAGGGCGGCAGAACGTCGCTGACATTTGATCAAGCTCAAATGAAGGCTCCTCTTCTGCCGCCCTTTACAAGTCAGAAAGCCGTTTTATTATATGGATTTATGGTTGCGGTTATTCCCACCCAGATAATGAGCCTGGCAGTATTTCAGTTGTATGTACATCTATGCTATACTATTGAACCAGGAGCTTTCCCGAATACTTGTTGCCGCGTTCATTGCTCAGGCGGTAGAAGTAAATCCCGTTTTCAAGGTTCTCCCTGTCGAAGATGAATTCTGCGGTACTTATATTCCTTGTTTCTTTCATCCGGGCACCCGCCAGATTGTATATGGCAAAGGAGTATACTCCACCATCGTAATCGAAATACACGGTTGCTGTAGATGTAATGGGATTCGGATAAATATTGGCAGCCTTGATCTCATTGACCTTTTCCACGGATACCGTCTCACCATCTGAGATATAGTCAACATCTCCAAATGCAAGGGTCCATCCACCTGCCCACTGGGTTCCAGGAGCAAAAGCACCTTTATAATCAACCCGCTTGAACCACCAGGGAGCACCGGTGTAATCAGGACCGCTGACATCTCCTGTCGGGACAGGATCAGCGGCTGAAACGCCCACGTCTGCAGCCGTGTTGTTGGCCGTGGCAAAGTAGGCTGCGAAATCGGCTGCATAACCGGCGGGAACCTCCCACTTCGGATTGTCGTTTTCATCAACAGGAACACTGACGGTAAAGAGTTTTTCGGCTGTCCCATCAGCCACATTCTGGAAGATATTGTGCTCAATTTTCAGGTTACCCCTCTGCTTCCACTGTTCATAACTGCCTTCGTCTTCACCTTCGATATACTCAATGTCTATGCCCTTATCCTGCTCCGCAAAGATGGAATTGCTGTAAAAGCCGCCGGCATTGTCTCGGAAAGTGATCACCCTCCTTGATTTTCCCGGATATCCGATGTATGTGGCATTGTGAATGATGGGCATGGCATAAGGCTCACAGAATTCGCAGTCACTTGGTCCGCCGTCATGCTCACCATGCCTATCACCGTCTGCTTCTACCTGTACAGTGGCCCAGAACTGTCCATAACCGCTGAACCCTTCATCATAGTCATAGGAATCGTCACCTACCCAGGCAACCAGGATATGGTCAAGCCTTGGTACTCCTCCGAAAAACTCAACGCCATCGTCCTTGTTGGAGACCACCTCAATGTGTGAGAAGGTGGTGGCTTCTCCGCATGCACCAAGGGTGAGACCGTTGATCTCGTTTCCTTCCCCGATGTCTGTACCCCCATGGCGGATAGATACAAACTTCAGTGATCCGGAATTGTCTGAATTGTCATCCCCACCATATTGTGCGCGTGATTCGGTGGTAGGGATACCCTCAATCTGCTTGGGAACGGTCGCGTTGTTTGTTTTGGCCTTTCCCAGCATGATGAGTCCACCCCAAAGGCCGTTGGCCTCATCCGGAACGGACCCGGCCAGGTCATCATTTTCTGATGTGAATATGATGGGAGCATCGGCCGTACCATTGGCAATCAGTTTCCCGCCCATGGCCACGATCAGTGCACTGGCATTTTCCTGCTGTCCGGGCTTGCCCTTGATCACCGTCCCCGGCTCGATGGTAAGGATTTGTCCATCATTTACAAAGCAAAATCCTTCAAGGATATAGGTATTATCCGAGGTCCAGGTAGCGGTTCCTATTCCGCTTCCATTATCGGTGATGAACACATCGGCAGCGAAAACACCCGCTGCGATCAGGATTGAACATAACAGTACAGTAAACTTTTTCATGGTAATAAGAATTTGATTAAACATAAATGATTAAGCTGTCAGTCAATTATTTAATTGTATAGGATACGCCGAGTTTGAATTCCCTGCCGGGATGATTACCAATAAAATAGTATTCAGTGCCTTTATAGGAATAGGTTTGCTTAAATTCAGGATTCAGGATGTTCCTGACCGCGAATTTTAGGTTCCATCTCTCACCGAGAGATTTGCTGAAATTGAAATCAAGCAGCGGAAATGGCTGCTCATAGACATTGGGAAGGCCCCCTTTGGTGATCAGGAATATTTTCGGTCCCGACACATTGAAGACAAGGTCACTTCGAATGCCAACATCCGGATTGAAATATCCCAGGAAAGCATTGACGATGTAAGGTGACTGGCCGTACATTTCCCTGGTGGCTGGATAATTGGGATCCGTCTTGCGGGCAGCATCGAGAAACAGTGAATCCTCCTCCATTTCCGACCAGATGTAGGTCAGATTGGTCCCGATTTGAAAATCCTGCAATGCGGGAATGAAATCAAGCTGCTTCCTGAATTCCATTTCCAGTCCGAACAGCCGGGAGTCTTCAATGTTTTCATAATTGATCTCCGGATTGTTTGTGATGGGTGCATCACGCTGTTCAATGGGATCCCTGAAATACTTATAAAAGGCACTGAATGAGATGATTTCTCCGGCGGCGAAGAAATATTCCCACCTTAAATCGATGTTGTCAATGGTGGTGCGCTTCAGATCCGGGTTTCCAACCACCCTGTAACCCCCTTTGTAATCCCAAGAAGCATAGGGTGCCAGTTCCCTGAATACCGGCCTGGCTATGGTCCGGTTATAGGCAAGGCGAAGGTTCATGTTATCAATGAGTGAATAGGTAAGATTGAAGGATGGCAACCAGTCGCGGTATTCAGCCTTTCCACTTTCGTACCACTTGGCGTTGGATCCCTCCGTTGAATCGACGTAGTTCTCCACGAACTGTCCGGAGATCTCATAACGGACACCTGTTACCAAACGAAGTTTTTCAAACAGCGGGATATCAACCAGGACATATGACCCGATCACATACTGATCTGCCCGGTAACTGTTCACCTGGTTGCCCAGCAAGGTATTGTAATAATATATGATGTTCCAGTTATTGACCGAATCGATGAAATTTTCAGGGGCTACATAATCATATGGACTGCCATTGTAGGGAACGCTTCCCTGACGGATCATGCTGAAACTATTGACCTCGGATGTCCGGTTTTTGGTAATATATGCTCCGCCAAACTTGAATTTGGAATTTCTTCCAAATGCCTGGAATGGAACCGTGATATGTACCTTGGTATCCCAGTTGGTCTCCCGCATCTCCCTGCCGTCTCTGCGGGGCTCTTTGTTGGAACGGATCTGCAGGATGGGTTCGTAGTCATTGAAAAACATACGGAAGTCCGGTTCATTCTGGGTGGACAGTGTATAGGAGCTGAACCAGTCCAGGGTCATGTTGCCGGCACTTGGAATTACATTCTTTCCATTGATCTGGAAGCTGGAAAGGCCCCTTTCCAGGTAACCCAGTGTCCTTTCCTCAATAAACCGGTTTTCATCCGGTTCGGATCCGATGTTATAACGTGAATTTGACTGCCCGCTCTGGTTGTGCATGGCCCTTAACCCGATCTTGTGATTACTGTTCAATTTCAATGAGGTATTGGCCATGGCAGACCAGATCACTTTTTCATCAGCCAGTTCGTCACTGGTAAGCTTTTTGGGGTTCAGGATCTCACTCTGGTCCCCCAGTATTTCATAATAATATTTTTTACCTCCGCTGTAGTAATCATCATCCTTGGAGTAACTGAGGGAAACATTAAAGCCAAGTGCCTTCCCTTTGTCCCCGATATCTATCTGGTTACCTGCTGAAAAAGAGTAGGATTGATTCAGGAAAGGTGCATTATGTTCAAAATCCAGTATCCGGTTAAAGGAGCGACCAATGTCTCCCAGTAACTGATCCGTTTTCTTGCCGTACCAGGGATCTGGAACAATGGTATTGGCCTCGGCATCAAATTCCCGTATCCCATCATCAAAACCCAGCCAGTCGGTATGGCCGCCCTGATAGGTGATCACATCATTGTTAAAGTGAACCTGTGGATTGTATCCCAGGGATGCAGAAAACTGGAGTGTGAACCTGGAAGGGAAATCCCTGGTGATGATATCTACCACGCCTCCTGTAAAGTCTCCTGGCAGATCGGGAGAGAAGGTTTTGTGTACGATCATGTTTTCAATGAGGTTGGCCGGGAAAAGATCCATCTGCACAGCGTTCTTGTTCGGGTCCAGTCCTGGTATTTCTGCACCGTTCAGGGTTGTTTTACTGTACCTGTCACTGAGTCCCCGTACATAAACAAAC
>LJUP01000141.1 GCA_001303955.1 Bacteroides sp. SM23_62
TGCGGCCGGATTCCTGTACGGATATTGCCATGGACAATCACTCGAGGTCTGTGGCAGGATCGGTTCCATCCTGGGTGGACACATAACAGAGGTAATAGGCGCCAAGATGGATAAACAGAAATGGACGATGGTGAAGGAGAAAGTCAGCGAGGTCTTCCAGGCCTAGAACAATCCGTGCAATTCCGCATTGATCTTGTCAATGACTGTTGATAGGTCATCCGTATTATCCGGGAAATTGTAATTATCCGCGTCCACGATCATCAGCTTCCCGAGGTTGTAGGAATCAATCCAGGCTTCGTAACGTTCATTCAGGCGTTTCAGGTAATCAAGCCGGATGGTGTTTTCATATTTCCTGCCCCGGATCTGGATCTGGTTCACCAGGGTGGGAATGGAAGCCCTCAGGTAGATCAGCAGATCGGGAGGTTCGATCAGCGAACTGATCAGGTTAAAAAGGGTAAAATAATTCTCAAAATCACGCGTGGTCATCAGTCCCATACTATGCAGGTTGGGCGCAAAGATGAATGCATCTTCATAGATTGTCCTGTCCTGAATGACATCCTTGCCTGATTTCCGGATCTCGAGGATCTGGTTAAACCTGCTGTTCAGGAAATAGATCTGAAGGTTGAAAGACCAGCGTTGCATATCCTGGTAGAAATCATTCAGGTATGGATTTTCATCCACGTCCTCATAATGGGGTTCCCACCTGTAATGTTTTGCCAGTAAGGATGTCAGGGTAGTTTTCCCCGATCCTATATTTCCTGCAACAGCAATATGCATTTCTGAATTATTTTAAATTCACGAATATCACGAATGTACAAAATATATCTGAAGAAGATAAGCTTTTAATCAGTGTCTGATCCTGTAAACCGAATATCCCTGATGCCTGAACAGGTAGAGAAAATCAGGTTGCATTTCAACTTTGATAAATCCATCTTCTTCCGGCAAAGGCAGCTTTACGGGAATGTTTGTTTGCAGGTCAAAACTGTATAATTCCCCCTCTTTAAAATAATACAGGTTCTGATCGGTCGCCTGGAACTCACCTGGTATTTCGAGGGGTATGGTTTTTGAATAATTTCCGAACAGGTCAAATACCAGGATACCGAATCCAGGTACATTCAGATAGACTTTGCGGCTTTTCTCAAGCATGAAGGTTGGCTGGATATCAGGCCCGGTCAGGCTGTTCAATGTCATGCTCTCGTGGACCAACTGCAGGTTGACATCAAAATACTGCAGCTGATTGTTCAGACTGTTAAAAATCCAGAATCCTCCCTGGTTGGATGAACATACCAGCTGGGCCTGGTCCACTCCCAGGTCGTCCAGCCAGATGGGACTCCTTATTTCTGACAGGAAATTATCCACCCAGACCACCTGGTTGTGATCCCTGTAATACAACAGTATCCGCAATGGATCAGAAACATCAATGGAATGGATATTCCCGAGAAACAGATTGGTGTATTCAGCTGCCCGGGTATAATCCTGAACAAATTTAATAAGGTGGTTGTCTTTGATGATGTACACATTCCCCATCGGATCTGAAAAATGCCTTTCACCAGCGACATTTACGGATTTGACAAACTGGAAATCAGAGGGTAAGAGCAGCTGAACCAGGACCGATATATAAATGATCAGGGACACATCTATTTGTCTTCATGAACCATGCCGAGGATCTCATCCACGATTTTGCGGTCATTGCGCAGGCGTGGAACTTTATGCTGGCCTCCAAGTTTTCCTTTTGCACTCAACCAATTATAAAACGTACCACTCGGGAGATTTCGTACAGTGGGCATGACCAGGGTGATGCTTTTGTATCGCTTGGCCTCATAATCTGAGTTAATGGAGCAAAGGGCGTTGTCAAGCACAGAAGTAAAATAACCAAGGTCTTTGGGGGCTTTCTCGAATTCTATCAGCCATTCATGCGAACCCTTGCCTTCATCTCCCATATAGATGGGGGCAGCGGTATATTCACTGATCACGGCGTTTGTCTTTGCACAGGATATGGCCAGGGCCTTCTCGGCATTTTCGATAATCACTTCCTCTCCGAATGCATTCATAAAGTGCCTGGTGCGTCCGGAGATCTTGATCTTATGGGGAAATGTCGAGGTGAATATGACAGTATCACCAATCAGGTATCTCCACAGACCACTGTTGGTCGATATAACAATGGCATAATTCTCTCCCGGGACAACCTTCTCAACGGTGAATGCAGGGGGATGAGGATCCCTGATCTTTCCTACAGGGATAAATTCGAAGAATACCCCGTAATCCAGCATCAGGAGCATATCATCCCTGGCTGGTTCATCCTGTATGGCGAAATGGCCCTCGGATGCATTGTATACCTCCAGGTAATGCATCTGGTCTGACGGGATCAGTTTCCTGAACTGCTCTCTGTACGGGGTGAAACTTACCCCGCCATGGGTGAATAATTCAAGGTTTGGCCATACTTCCAGCAGGTTCTTCTTCCCGGTATAATCAAGGATATGCTTTATTAAAACAAGGTTCCAGGAGGGTACCCCTGCCAGACTGGTTACGTTTTCCCGCAGGGTTTCCTTGGTGATTTCTTCCAGCTTTTCTTCCCATTCATCCATCAGCGCCACATCCTTTCCCGGGGTCCGGATAAAATCTGCCCAGAAAGGCAGGTTTTCGATCAGGATGGCAGACAGGTCCCCGTAATAAGACTGGTTTGAATAGCTGCTGATCTGGTGGCTTCCCCCAAGTGTAAGCCCTTTTCCCGACATTAATTTGTTATCCGGATAATTCTGGGAATAGATGGCCAATACATCCTTGCCCCCACGGAAATGGCAATCCTCAAGGGCCTCCCAGCTGACAGGAATGAACTTGCTCTTATCACTTGTGGTCCCGGAGGATTTGGCAAACCATTTCACCTCACTCGGCCAGAACAGGTTTTGTTCACCTCCCATGACCCTGGTAATAAGCGGTTTGTATGCTTCATAATTCCGGACCGGCACCCTTTCCTGGAATTCGGAGAAGGACTGGATCTCGGCAAAGCCATATTCCTTTCCCATCCAGGTATCCTTGGCTTCATCCAGTAATTTGAATAAGGTTTCCCGCTGCACATCAACGGGATACTTCCTGAAAAGATCTATCTGGTGAAGCCGCTTGGTATTCACCCAATTAATAATAGAACTTAAAATAGGCATCTGATCTCAGGTCATACGATAAGCATGGCATCTCCATAGGTCCCGAAACGGTACTTTTCCTTGATGGCGGTCTCATAGCAATCCATCAGGAAATCGTAACCCGCAAAAGCGGATACCATCATGAGCAGTGTGGACAAAGGGAGATGAAAATTGGACACCATCATATTGGCAATGCTGAATTCATAAGGGGGAAAGATAAACTTGTTTGTCCAGCCGTCGAATGGTTTCAGGTAACCGGTGGTGGAAACCGAACTTTCCAGGGTCCTCATCACTGTGGTACCAACCGCACAAACATTGCTCTTCCGGTCCTTGGCCCTGTTCACAACACGGGTAGCTTCTTCGTTAATGATAATGCGTTCTGAATCCATTTTGTGCTTGGTAAGATCCTCCACGTCAACGGTCCTGAAATTTCCGAGTCCCACATGAAGTGTGATAAACGAAAACTCACAACCCTTGATCTCCAGTCTTTTGAGTAGCTGTTTGCTGAAATGCATGCCTGCAGTGGGAGCAGCCACGGCGCCCTCATGTTTGGCATAGACGGTCTGATAACGCTCACGGTCTTCCGGTTCTACCCCGCGCTTGATAAATTTTGGCAGCGGGGTTTCTCCCAGCCGGTAGAGGGTTTTTTTGAAATCTTCATAATCCCCGTCATAAAGGAAACGCAAGGTCCTCCCCCTGGAGGTGGTATTATCAATCACCTCGGCGACCAGCATGTCATCCTCACCGAAATATAGCTTGTTCCCGATTCTTATTTTACGGGCGGGATCAACGAGTACATCCCATAATCTTTGATCGCGGTTCAACTCCCTCAACAGAAAAACTTCGATTTCTGCCCCGGTCTTTTCCTTATTTCCATACAACCTGGCAGGGAAAACCTTGGTATTATTGAAAACAAGGACATCCTGGTCATCAAAATATCCAAGAATCTCATGGAACACCTTGTGTTCTATTTTCCCAGAATCCCGGTGTACTACCATCAGCCTTGATTCATCACGGTTTCCAGAGGGATACTTGGCGATCAGATCTTCCGGCAGGTTGTACTTATATTGGGATAATTTCATGCGCAAGCTGTTTATTGTAAATTACGGGCCGTTATACGTATAAAAACGTGTTTTGTTACAAATTAATTAATAATTCTTCAATTTTTTTTGGTATCAATGCATCATCCACCGAAAATTGACCGATTTTGGTCCTCCGGAGCACCGCTAAATACGCACCGGTATCCAGCGCCTTGCCTATGTCGCGTGCCAATGCCCTGATATAAGTTCCCTTGCTGCATTTTACCCTCAGGGTGAGTTCGGGTGTCTTAAAATCAAGCATCTCGAGTTCACTGATATTGATCAGCTGGGGCCTCATGGCAAGTTCTTCCCCCTTCCGGGCAAAATCATAAGCACGCCTCCCCTGGATACGCTTGGCTGAGAATACAGGGGGTACCTGTAAGGATTCGCCCTTGAAATTATCGAGGATTTTATGAATCAGTTCAGGACTGATATGATCGGTAGGGAAAGTATGGTCAACTTCCGTTTCAAGGTCGCAGGAAGGGGTGGACGCTCCCAGGTAAAGGGTGGCAATGTATTCTTTTTCCAGTCCCTGGTAACTTTCAATTTCTTTGGTGGCCTTCCCCGTGCAGATGATCATCAGTCCGGATGCAAGCGGATCAAGTGTCCCGGCATGCCCGACTTTCAGTTTTTTTAAGCCAAGCCTTTTGCTGATCATGTTCCTGACTTTTTTTACGATATCAAATGATGACCAGTCCACCGGCTTATCAATCAACAGCACAGCGCCTTTGATAAAATCTGTATGGGGTGTTATCTGATGCATCAGATCAATCCGGCAATAATGGCAATAGCACCAACAACCAGGCAATATAGTCCAAAATACAAGAGTTTCCCCTTGCGTACGATGGATAACATCCATTTACAGGCCATCAGCCCCGCTACAAAAGCCGTCATAAACCCAACCAGTAGCGGAAACCACCCTGTCTTTTCACCTGCAACCGGTTCCTGCCCCAGCAGGTCAATAAAATTGGCTGCAATGATGGGAAGTATGACCATCAGGAATGAGAAACGTGCAGCTTCTTCCCGCCTGTTTCCAAGGAACAGGGCCGTGGTGATGGTAGCACCGGAACGTGAAATCCCCGGGAGCACGGCAACTGCCTGGGCGATGCCTATGATAAAGGCATCCAGGTATCCTATTTTCCGGGAACCCGGTATGATAAAAAAGGATATGGTCAGCAGGGTGGCGGTGATCAACAGCATGGTTCCCACAAATACGATGTTCCCGGTGAAAAATGCCTCTACTTCACTTTTAAAAAACACACCGACAATGGCCACAGGTAACATGGAAAGGATAATCTTAAGCAGGTATGCCGATGACTCATTGTACCTGAATCTCATGGAATCAATCAGCATCTTTTTCAGATCGTTAAAGAAAACAACGAGGATACTCAGCACAGTTGCTCCGTGCACTACTATTGAAAAAGTCAGGTTTTCCCTGGCTTCAATCTGTAACAAGGCTTTTCCGATCTCGAGATGTCCGCTGCTGCTTACGGGCAGGAATTCTGTCAATCCCTGGACAAGGCCAAGGATGAGCGCTTCTATCCAATTCATTTAATCCTGTTTCTCTTCTTTAGGTTTCTTCATGATGGCCCAGATCTCAAAAACAAATCCAAAAAGGACCACAATCGGAGCAAGGGTAATTCTTCGGAAGTTGAATATCTCAGGATTAAAAACATTGGGGTCATCTGATTTTCCACCCATCATTAAAAGGAATCCGATCATGATGATGGCAAAGCCTATGATCAGTAATATATAATTCTCCTTTTGTAAGGGGAAGTCAGGTCCTTCTTGTTCGGTTTTCTTTTTTGCCATGGCAGCTCAGTATTAATAATAAAGATCATCGGATTTCATCCGAAGGTATTTATTGATTGCAAAATATGTGGAAATCCAGTTTAGCACAATGCCCAGGAAGATGACGATTAGGAAAAGTATCGCGAGAATATCTATGTCATGGAAACTTATCACCTCCATAAATTCCTTTTGTATCAGGTAGATCACACCGATCAGCATGAGGATGGCAATGACGGAGGCATATATCCCATGTTCTGCACTTTTAAACAGGAAAGGTTTCCGGATAAAAGAATGGGTGGCTCCGACAAGTTGCATGGTATTGATCAAAAATCTCCTGGCATAGACGGAGAGCCGGATGGTATTATTCACCAGTGCAACGGCGATAAAAAATAGCAATCCGCTGAAAACAAGGATAATCAGGCTGATCTTCCTGACATTTTCATTGACCAGGTGGATCAGGGATTCGTGATACATGATCTCATCCACCTCTTCAAATTTTTGTAATTCCTTTTCGATGGCGGCAATACTGTCGGGATTGGCATAATCCGCGTAGAATTTTACATCTATGGATGCCGGCAGGGGATTGTAGCCAAGGAATTCAATAAAATCCTCACCCAGTTCATCGGCTGTTTCACTGGCGGCTTCTTCACGGGTGATGTAGTCTGTGGATTTGACATAATCCTTTGCATCCAGGTTCTTCTGTAGCCTGATGATATCAACCTCCTTGGCTTCATCTTTCAGGATCACGGAAAAACCGATATTTTCCTTTACATGGATGGATAAGCGTTTGGCATTGAGCAATAACAATCCTATCAGTCCCAGTAAAAAAAGCACAAGGGAGATACTGATGATGGAGGTAGCATATGAACTCCGCAGTTTTCTTTTTGTTATGGTCTGTTGCTTCTTCTGCATTATGCCGGTTTGAGACTGCAAAAATACAATTATTTCCAGATAAATGGTTTACCTTGAATAACTCTGGTTTTAGAGGAATGTATACCCTATTCAATGATCTCGATCCAACCGAAAGGATCGGGTTCATCCCCGTACTGGATGGCCGTCAGTTTATTGTAAAGTTTGACTGAAACCGGACCAGGATTCCCATCCTGACAATAATCATGCGTAGTATTGGTCTGGGGATCAACGATTTTTTTGATCGGACTGATGACGGCGGCTGTACCACATGCACCGACTTCCTCGAATTCTCCAAGCTCGTCTATGGGCACCGGCCGTTTTTCAACTTTCATCCCGAGTTGCTGGGCCAGTTCCTGCAAGCTCATATTGGTAATGGAAGGGAGTATGGTATGTGAGTCAGGAGTAATGTATTTATTGTCTTTGATACCAAAGAAGTTGGCCGGACCGCATTCATCGATATATTTTTTTTCGAGGGCGTCGAGGTAAATCACTGAAGCAAAACCCTGCTCATGTCCTTTCTCCATGGATGTTAAGCTGGCAGCATAATTCCCGCCTACTTTAATGTGACCCGTCCCCAGTGGAGCGGCCCGGTCATGATCCCTGCAGATCATCATATCTACCGGCTTGAATCCCTCTTTGAAGTAAGGTCCCACAGGTGTGACGAATACCAGGAAAAGGTATTCCTTACCGGGTTTTACACCCACTTCCGCACCGGTTCCCACAAGCAGTGGACGGATATAAAGGGCGGCACCGGTCCCATATGGCGGCATGAAGCGTTTATTTAACTGGACTGCCTTAACGATCATTGAATGAAACAGTTCTTCAGGAACCACAGCCAGCTTAATTCCTTCAGCACTTCTCCTCATACGCCTGGCATTTTCCTGCCAGCGGAAAATGCGTATCTTTTCGTCCTTGCCCATATAGGCTTTCATCCCTTCAAAGCATTCCTGTCCATAATGCAATCCGGTAGCTGCCATGTGGAGGGGGATGTATTCAGAGGATGAGATCTCCAGTTCACCCCATGCCCCGTTGCGATAATAACTTCTTACATTATAATCGGTTGGCATGTAACCGAACGGAAGATTTCCCCAGTCAATCGATAAGGCCATATCTGTGATTTTTATGGGATTAATAAAGGATGATAAAATTAGCTATTATAGCAGAAATAGCCAACCTGGCTATACTGTTATTGAATATCATGAAAATTGCCTGATGTTTTCAATTTGTTGTTCCATTGATATTTCCTGAAGTTTCCTGGCAGTTTCTGTAAAAAACTCATGGTTTTCAAGCAGTTTAACCTGTCTCAGGTTCCATTCCTTTTTGGTGTTGATCTTTTTGTTCAGCAGATATTCCTGAAATAATCTGTCTGATTGGATGAGAAAATCGGCCCTGCCCAGATGATCGAGATTTGCATCACAGATAATCTTCTCGAGAAGGCTGGAAGGCTCAGGAGGCAGTTTGGTGGCCATGATCAGATCACATATGGCATCAATCTGTTCTTCCTTGAACTTGTATACCGGCAGGATTTCGCGAGCATATTCCACCGACTTTTCCTCATGGCCATCAAAGGTATCAATATATCCCATATCATGGAGCAGGGCCGCAGATCTCAACAGGAGCATCTCCTCTTGGCTCACCTTCTCCCCGTGGCCGAGCAATTCAACCCGCCGGTAAACATGACCGGTATGATGAAGGTTGTGGTACAACAATTTTTCAGACAATTCCTTTTGCAGCCTGTCCATGATATATTCTTCCAGGTCCAGTAGTCGCAGCAACTGGATCTGAATCATGAATTTTGTATTCGGGGTCATTCCGTCTTCCTCGCATAATTCGGGCTTTATCCTTTCAACGAAATACATGGCAATATCCCCTTTGTATTTGACAGGCATTTTCCCGCGGAAATCGCAATCGAAGAAATCCTTTACCAGTTGATAGGTTGAGGCTGAAATATTGATCTTACCGATTTTTCCTGATGATTCCATCCGGCTTGCCGTATTTACAGTATCCCCCCATATATCATAGGAGAATTTTTTCTGGCCCACCACACCGGCAATTACAGAACCGGTATGAATCCCGATCCTAAGATCCCAGATATCGGCCATGCTGTCTTTCAATTTCTTCATAAATTGCTGCATCTCCATGGCTGCCAGTATGACCTCGACCGGATTGGTCCGGTTCTTGACAGGGATCCCGCCAGCAGCCATATAGGCATCGCCAATGGTCTTGATCTTCTCGATATTGTATTTTTCTACCACGCTGTCGAAATGGAAATAAAAACGGTCCAGCTCGTCGATCAGCCTGTCAGGATTCATCTGTTCGGCAATTTTGGTAAATCCTTCAATATCGGCGAACAGTACGGTGACCATTTTAAATTTGCTGGAGGTGACTTTTCCCTTCGCTTTTAGTTCATCTGCCGTTTTCTTGGGCAGGATATTGGCCAGCAGGTTATCTGTTTTTTCCTTTTCCTTAATCAGCGCATCGGTCCTTTCCAGTACGATCTCCTCCAGCCGGAAACGCTCCTTTCCATGTTGCACGGACCGCCATTTCTGGTAGGCAATGAAAATTAAGATGAGGAGCAGCAAATAAAAGATAATGGCATACCAGGAAAAATAAAATGGTGATTTGATCCTGAATGAAAAGCTGTCACTTTCAGATACCGAGCCATAGATGTCCTGACTCCTGACCAGAAGATCGTATTTCCCCCGGCTTAGTCCCCTGAATTCAATGCTGGCATGCTCACTCCACTCTGACCAATGCTCCTGCAGTCCGATTAAACGGTACTGGAATATGGGAATTGATTCAGTGCTGAAATCTGTCGATAGAACAAGGAAACGGATCCTGTTCCTGGCATATGGAATGGTAACCCTGTTGTCTTCGTGTTGTTCAGCAAATGCATAAGACTTGATAAAATCATAATTATATACAGAATCCTCACCAAAGATCACATTGATGATATGGGTATGGAATACTGGTTTAACGGGACTGGCAAATGCGGAATCATATCGCAGGATACCGGATTGGGAGCCTATCCACGTGACCATGTCACCTTCGGGATATAAACAGTTAATATGTTGCTCATACATCCGGCGATATGGCATCTTGTATAATTCAAATCCTTTTCCCTCCTGTTTTTCAGCTATATAGATCTCGTTCCTGCCTGCTTCAGGGAAATGGAGGTTAATCCAGTAGTTCTGGTTTGCATCCCGGGCCATAAGGCTGATCCTGAATATGCCATCAATGCGGGGAAAGGTGAATAAGGTGTCCCTGACAAACTCGTCCTTGTTGTGATGATACCTGAATAAACCTTCCAATCCTGAAAAGTAAATTTGTCCCTCGACCGGAATCAGGTCAACATAAGCATCCCTATCTCCAAGTATGTCATTTGTTGAATATTGAATAAAGTTGAGATCCACTGGGCCATCAAAATGCTTACTCGAACAATATACCTTGCCCTGACGGGATGAGAGCCAGAGACATCCATCGTCAGATTCTGCGATATCTGATATATCCCTCATGAGTGTATCCCTGCAGACAATACTGTCTCCTTGAAAGATCAAAAAAGCATGATCTGATCCGGCCAGCAACAGCCCATTTCTTGCTGAATAATGGATTTTATTAACCTGGGATGTGATCATCGTTTCCAGTCCCTGATCCTGTATCCTGAATACGCCATCCGTTGTCGATATGATCAGGGATTCTGTGGTTCCGATAATTTGCCGGCATCCTCCTTCGAAGCCAGGGATCCTGTTAAAATAGCTTGTACCCGGCATTCCGGAAGTGTCGGTCGCAGGAACCAGGTAGTATAATCCAAGGTCGGTGGCTGCATACAAGATCCCCTTATGCCTGGCCAGGTCATTGACATTTCCTTCAAGTCCACTCGCTCTGCTGAAGAATGTAAAGGAACAGGGAAATTCAATGCGGCTGAGTGACTGAGGGTGAACCACCCAGAGATGATCCATGGCATCAACAAACAAACTGACAATATGGTTACTCGATAATCCATCATTGTTTGAGATATGTTTGATGATCCCTCCACTCATGTCAGTTATGATCACTCCTCCCTTTCTGGTTCCCCAGGCCAGATGTCCGGTGGAAAGCCCGATTATACAGGAATATTGTCTGGATGCCAGGAGTGAGTCCAGGTGGCTGAAACCTGCAGTGATTCCCTTAATATCGGAGAAACGAGCCTGACTGTTAAGGCCATCTACCATGATCCGCGTCCCCTTGAAAGTCAATAAATCTGAAACATGCTCGAGGGGCAGATCGCTTGCTTCAGTAAGGACTGACAGCTGTCCATCTTCATAGTGGTATATACCTTCATGCTTACCATACACAAGGATTCCTGAAGCCGATTGGAAAATTTTATCCGCCTGAAATGGCAGATCAATCTTCTGGGGCAGATCCCCTTCCCAGGTGAATAATCCTTTCCGTGTTAAAACATATAATGTGCCATCAGATGCCAGTACCCGTTCGACGGAATCACCTTCTTCAAAAAGGGTATAACTATCCAGGTTGATCCCGAAAAACTCGCTGATTCCATCACGGGTTTTGACCAGGTAACCAAACTTGTTTTTGGTAAAGCATAAAATCCCCTGAGGGGTCCTTGACAGGCTAATATCCCCGGGGATATTCAGGTCATTCCAGAATGTGCCGTCGAAACGGAGTATGCCGTTTTGTGATCCTATATATATAAATCCATGCTCATCCTGGGTAACCGAATTATAATGATTTACGTATGAGTATTGGCCGGGATGATAGGTCTGTATATAAGCCTGTCCAAGTTCTTGAAAATGAGTGGCTGATATTTTAACGCCCGGAATGAGGCCAAGGATGAAAGCTGAAAATATGAAATTAAATCTTCTCGAAGTGTGAAGAAAATTCATAACTTGTGTTTCTGTCCGTCAAATTTATGAAATGGATATGAATATTTAACGTTCTTAATATACAGCAAGCATAATTTAGTTTTTAAATAGAAGATTAATCATATGGAAGAACAAACCAAAAAGAAACCCATATTGGTTACCTGGGATTTTACCCAGAAGTCAGAGTTTGCACTTGAGCATGGGATCAATTTATGCAAAGAATTGAAAACCAAGATTGTAATGCTCCATATAGCAAAAACTGATAAAGATGCCAGAGCTGCAAAGAAGCAGATGGATATATTGGCCGCTGCCACACAGAACAAGAACGGGGTTGTTACCAGTGCGATGGTCCCGGTAGGTAACATTTTTACAACGATCTCGGATATAGCCACAGAGATTCATGCAGAAATGGTTATCATGGGAACCCATGGAATAAGGGGTATGCAGAAACTGATGGGCAGCTGGGCACTCAAAGTGATCGCCAGCTCGAAAGTTCCATTCATTGTTGTCCAGGCTCCTCCAGCATCACATGGATTTAAGAAGATTGTTTTCCCATTGGATTTCAGAAGTGAGAATAAGGAAAAGATCCAGTGGATATATTTTATCGGAAGATTGTACAATTCCATGTTCTACATCATTAAAGAGAGGGTTAACGACCGCAAGTTTAAGAAAAGCATTCATTCGAACCTCCTCTTTACCGAGAAATTTCTCAGGAGCAATAACCTCGTCTATGAGATCCATACCTCTTCCGGGAAAAAGGATTTTACTACGGAAACCCTTGAATTTGCCGAGCAGATCGAAGCCGACCTCCTGCTTGTCACCGCTACCAGGAATATTGGCTTTGCAGACTATGTGCTGGGTGCCAATGAACAGAAAATCCTTGCCAATCCTCACGGGATACCTGTAATGTGCATCAATCCCCGTCCTGTAAAAATGGGTGGTGGTTTCAGTGCTACTGGCGGGTAGGATATTTCATAGATAAATCATGGCCGCAGCATACCGGTATTGAATAACGGTCCTGCGACTTTTTTATTTATATTGCATCCGTTGACAGTATAATCAAAGGATGCAGGAACTTGTCTTTGCCACCCATAATGAACACAAGGCCCGTGAAATCCAGGCCATTCTTCCAAACGAATACCGCATACTCAGTCTTGATGATGTAAAATTTCAGGACCCCGTACCCGAGAATGAAAATAGCCTGGAGGGTAATGCTTCTCAGAAAGCATGGTATATTCATCACAGGCTGGGGAAAGATTGCTTTGCTGATGATACGGGACTCGAAGTGGATTGTCTGAACGGGGCCCCCGGTGTATATTCTGCCAGGTATGCTGAACTTACCTGTGACAAAAAAGCCAATGAACCTGCATCAGAGGCGAACATCAGAAAATTACTGGCGCAGATGGAGGGAGAAACAAACCGGCAAGCACGGTTCAGGACAATCATCGCACTTATTCTGGGGGGGAAAGAGTATATTTTTGAAGGTATGGTTAAAGGCGTGATTCTAATGGGGAGAAGAGGATCGGGTGGATTTGGTTATGATCCGGTATTTCTCCCATCAGGTTACACGGAT
>LJUP01000142.1 GCA_001303955.1 Bacteroides sp. SM23_62
AGGAAGGCTTTTCAACTGGACAGCGGGTCCAGGGTTTTGCTCGTACTGGGAGGCAGCCTTGGTGCAAGGACCATCAACGAAGCCGTCAGGCATGGACTGGATCTGATCCTTCGGCAGCCTGATATCAGCCTGATCTGGCAATGCGGGAAGTCCTATTATAATGAGGCCAGGGAATTCATTGCCGGGCGTTCTGCTGAGCGGATCATCCTCAGGGATTTTATCAGCCGCATGGACCTTGCCTACCTGGTGGCTGATGCCATTGTTTCCCGGGCCGGTGCGATCACCATTTCAGAATTATGTCATGCGGCCAAACCGGTCATCCTGGTGCCCTCTCCGAATGTGGCGGAGGATCACCAGACCAAAAATGCACAGCATCTTGTAAAACATTCGGCAGCACTCTATATCCCTGATAATGAGGCCGTGGGTAGCATGATAAAGCAGGCTGTTGAACTGCTGGGCAATGAGGATCAAAGGCGTGAATTATCAGGCAATATAGCCAAACTGGCCCTTCCGGATTCAGCCGGCGTCATTGCCAGGGAGATTGTTTCTATGCTTAAGGGATGAAGAAAGAAGATATACATAATATCGAAAATATCTATATGATAGGGATAGGGGGCATTGGCATGAGTGCCCTGGCCAGGTATTTTATGAGCCTGGGTAAGAGGGTTGCCGGTTATGACCGGGTATCGACACGGTTGACCGATGATTTGATCAGGGAAGGTTCTGAGATCCATTTTACATCAGATCTTGCCTATATCAAGGATAGGTATCCTGATGCCGGGAACCTGCTGGTGGTTTATACACCCGCCATACCGGGTGATCACCCGGAGCTGAGTTTTTTCAGGAAGGGTGGCTATCACATGATGAAAAGGGCCGAGTTGCTGGGCATTATCTCCGATAGTGAAAACTGTATCGCCGTAGCAGGCACACATGGAAAAACAACGGTTACGGCCATGGTGACGCACCTTTTGAAAGTGGCCGGGATTCAATGCAACGCTTTTCTGGGTGGCATCTCCAAGAATTACCATAGCAATGCGATCCTCTCGGGGGAGAAGGGCTGGATGGTGCTTGAGGCGGATGAGTTTGACAGGTCATTCCTGCACTTGCACCCAACCATATGCATTGTCACTTCCTGTGACCCGGACCACCTCGATATCTACGGATCGGCTGAACGGGTAAAAGAATCATTCTGCCAGTTCATCAGCCAGACAGATCCGGCTGGACATATCATCTATCAGCAGGATGTGCCGCTTGACTGTATCAGGGAAATTTCCCTGGAATCCCGCTCATATGCCCTGGCGGGTGGTGCAGATTTTACCGCCGTGAACCTCAGTATGAAGGATGGCCTTTACCGGTTTGATGTTAAGACGCCCGAAGGGTTGATAGGGGATGTGAGACTGGGTGTACCCGGACAGATCAACATAGAAAATGCCCTTTCTGTGGTGGGACTGGCCAGGTTGCTGGGTATCAGGGATGAGCAGATCAGGGAGGCTTTATCCACATTTTCAGGTGTGCAGCGGCGGTTTGATGTAATGATCAACCGCCCGGACTTCGTATATATTGATGATTATGCACATCATCCCAGGGAACTGGAGGCCTGCATCCAGTCTGTCAGGAAGATTTATCCGGACAAGAAAATCACCGGGATTTTCCAGCCACATCTCTATAGCAGGACCAGGGATTTTGCGGGTGAATTTGCCAGGAGTCTTTCCCGGCTGGATGCATTGATCCTGCTGGATATTTATCCGGCCCGCGAAGCGCCTGTGGAAGGGGTTGATTCGGGACTGATCTTCGACCAGACCGATATGGCAGATAAATTACTCATTCATAAGGAACAGCTGCTAAAGGTGCTCGAGGAAAGGCATCCGGAGGTGCTCCTTACCCTGGGGGCAGGAGATATAGATCAGTTTGTCGAACCCATTGTGAATCTTTACGGAGGAGGGCCAGTAAATTGAAAAAAATGGCAACCATATTGCTTGGCGTTATTATCATCGTGTACCTGCTGTTGGTGCTCGGTTTTGTCAGGGATGCCCATGATGGAGTGCTTTGCAGCGGGTTGGATGTGGTTATCAGGGACAGCCTGGAACGTAGTTTTCTCAATGAATCGGACGTGAGGAACCTGATCCGGATCGAACACCCAGAGATAGCGGGCATTCCCATGTCGGGCCTGGATGCTGCAAGTATGGAAGAAAGCCTCTCGCAGATTCCGGCCATCAAAAACGCCCAGGTTTACAAGACGGTTGAGGGCAGGCTGGTCATCGAAATTACCCAGCGTACCCCCGTCATCCGTGTGGAGGACAGGGATCACCGGCAATACTTCCTTGATGAGGAAGGGAATGTAATCCCTGCAGCTGCCGGATATGCTCCCCATATTTTACTGGTCAACGGGGAGATCAGCGGCTCCTACCGGAATAGGCATAATGTGCTCGAGGGACAGGAGGAATTACCCGGGGAAAACATCATGATTGATATCATGGCCCTGGCCAATTATATAGCCGGCCATTCATTCTGGAATGCCCAGATCGTTCAGGTATATGTCAACCGGAAAAAGGAGTTTGAGCTGGTGCCCAGGGTGGGGGCCCAGATCATCCTGTTCGGGGATGGCAGCCGGCTGGAACAGAAATTTTTCAAACTCGGGACATTATACCGTGAAGGATTCAGGCAAAAGGGATGGAACCATTATGAAATCATCAACCTAAAATATGATAATCAGGTAATCTGTACAAAAAGATAGAATCATGGCACAAAAAGAACACTTACTGGCAGCGGTGGATATTGGTACAACCAAGATCGTCTCCATCGTTGGGAAACAAACCGAAAACAAAAAACTGGAGATCCTCGGGATGAGCAAAACAGCCTCAAAAGGTGTGAAAAGGGGTGTTGTGCTGAATATTGAGGAGACCGTAAATGCAATCAATGCAACAGTAACCGAGGTAAAGAAGCAAACGGGTATGCAATTCAAGGATGTCTTTGTGGGTATAGCCGGACAACATATCAAGAGTGTTCGCAACAGGGGGTATTTCAACCGGGACTCCTATGAAGAAGAGATCACCAAGGCCGACATCCAGCGACTGGTGGATGATATGTACAAGATTCCCATCGATGCCGGAGAAGAGATTATCCATGTACTTCCGCAGAATTTCGTTGTGGACAGTGAAACGGGTATCAAAAATCCCGTCGGCATTTCAGGGAAAAGGCTGGAAGGCAATTTTCATATTGTGATCGGACAGATCGCTTCGGCCAAGAATATCTCCAAGTGTATCAATCGTGTGGGACTGAATGTCGAGGAACTGATCCTTGAACCGCTGGCCTCCTCTGAGGCGGTATTGACCGAGGATGAAAAAGAGGCAGGGGTGGCGCTTGTGGATATCGGGGGCGGGACCACTGATATTGCCGTGTTCTATGATGATATCATCAGGCATACGGCGGTTATCCCGTTCGGCGGGAATGTGGTGACCTGGGATATCAAGGATGGATGTTCCATCCTGACCAGGCAGGCTGAATCCCTGAAGATTACTTTCGGATCGGCCCTCGGGGACCTTGCACAGGAGGACAAGATCGTGACCATACCTGGGATCAGCGGAAGGGATCCCAAAGAGATATCCTTCAAGAGCCTGGCTTATATCATCCAGTCCAGGATGGAGGAGATCATTGATGCCATCATGTATGAGATCGAAAATTCAGGGGTTCTTGACAAGCTCAGTGCCGGGATCGTTTTTACCGGTGGCGGGGCCCTGCTGCGGCACCTCCCGCAACTGGTCAAGTTCCGTACCGGGCTGGATGTTAGGATAGGATACCCGGTGGAACAATTGGCGGCCGAAAGCATTGAAGAGGTCAATCAGCCCATGTTCTCTACGAGTGTGGGACTTCTACTGAAGGGATATGACAACAAACAAAAACAACAGCAGATGATCATGGATGCCAGGAAAGAAAAGCCTGAACCTGACGAGGAGCCGGAAGATGAGGATAACAAAAAGCCAAATCTCTTCGAGAATCTGAAAATAAAACTCGACGGCATATTTAGGGAGAATGATTCAACAATGTAGTAGTATGAAAAAATAAAAGATTATGTCAGAAGAACTTATCAATTTTGAACTGCCAGTTAATAAATCACAGACTATCAAGGTAATCGGCATCGGTGGTGGTGGCAGCAATGCGGTGAATCACATGTACAGACAGGGTATCAGGGATGTGGATTTCATTGTCTGTAACACCGATGCACAGGCCCTGGCAAACAGTCCCGTCCCCATCAGGATACAGCTGGGGGAATCACTTACGGAAGGCAGGGGTGCAGGCAATAAACCTGAAATCGGCCGGCAGGCTGCCATCGAGAACCTGCAGGATGTTATCGAGGTACTGGAAGGCAATACCAAGTATTCTTACAGTAGCCATTGTCACCATACCCTTCCGCTTTGAAGGGCAACAGCGGATCAACCAGGCCATTGAGGGCATAAACCAGCTCAAGGAACATGTTGACTCCCTGCTGGTCATCAATAATGAAAAACTAAGGGAAATCTACGGTGATCTTAAATTGTCAGAAGCTTTTGCCAAGGCAGATGATATACTGTCGATGGCGGCCAGGGGGATAGCCGAGATCATTACCGTTCCCGGCTATATCAACGTTGATTTTGCAGATGTTGAAACCGTCATGAAAGACAGTGGTGTGGCCATCCTCGGTTCAGGAACCGCCACGGGTGAAGGCCGCGCGGTCAAGGCCATCGAGGCCGCCTTAAATTCTCCTCTGCTGAACAACAATGATATCACGGGGGCAGACAATATATTGCTCAATATCACTTCCGGTGAAAATGAGATCAGCATGGATGAGGTAGGTGAGATCACCGATTATATCAATCATTCTGCATCCAAAAATGCCACGATTATCTGGGGCACAGGGGTGGAGAAAAGCCTGGGAGAACAGATATCGGTCACCATCATCGCCACCGGATTCAAGACCAACAGTATCCCTGAATTATATATCAAGAAGAAGAAATCGGATAAAATCAAGTTGCCTGATAAATCCGAGCCGGTCCATGAAGATCTTTTTACGGTCACAGACCCGGAAACCGGGGATAAAACCGAAAAATCGAATGTTCAGAAAACCTTTGAGTTTGACATTTCAGGGGAAGAGAAGGAACAGTTCATCCTCTATGAGAGGGATGAGTTACCCCGGGAAAGTACCATCAAACCAAAAGACCTTACCGACAGGCTTAGGAAACTGAAGCAATCTCATGAACAGGTAAAGGGACAACTATACGACAAAGCTTCGAAGGAAAATACCATTGATCAGCTGGAAAATGAACCTGCCTATGTCAGGAAGAAGGTAAACCTGGATAAGACAAAACCCTCCGAGGAATCCAAGATCTCAAAGTATTCCCTTTCGGAAGACGAGGATAAGAATTCAAAGTTACGTGAAGACAATGCATACCTTCACGATAATGTGGACTAGAAAAATTTCCCTCGGTTATCCTGGATATTGGCAGCATCCTGAAGTGCCTGGTAGGCTTCGTAATTGGCCTGGGATTCCCTGAGGCTGGCCATTCTGGATTTCTGTGATGCCAGCTCCGTCTCCTCCGGGTCAATAACATTTACAACAACGATCACATAGACACCGTTATTCCCCTGAACCGGCGGGGATAACTGATCCGGAGCCAGTACCGAGGCGGTAGCGATCACATTCGGTTCAATCCCGGCTGAGGGAACAGAGACCGAAGCAAAATTGACATTATTGGCATCCATGACAGCCAGTCCCATTTCGTCGGCCAGCTCATCAATGTTTTGAACCGAGGCCAGTGATGTATTGAACTCCTCGCTGATCAATGCTGCTTTTTTATTCTTCTTGACCTCAAGCTCTATCTCGGTCCGTACCTGGTCAAGGGTAGCATTCCCTTTTTCACGAATCCCGGTGACAGCCGCTACTACGTATTTGTTGCCTATTTCGAAGATCTCTTCCGATATGTCATGAAGCTCTGCTTCAAAGGCCCAGCGAATCAATGCCCGGGGTTGGTCAAGGCCCGTTATGGTCCGCTGGGATGCGGTGACCTCATTGGCGTAACGTTTGGTCAGGTTTTGTTCTGATACAGCTGTATTGAACTTCTCGTAGGTATTATTGAGACCGGCAAATTTAACAGCCTGAGAATACACGTTCTGATAGGTTTCTGAACTGGGCTCGACATTGCGGCTGAGATAGGCCACCTTTACCTTTTTTACGTTCCTGCTTTTCTCAAGGACTTCAATCAGGTGAATTCCAAACTGCGTCTGTACCTGCATTATCTCACCGATCTGGCCATGGAAACAGGAATCGCTGAATGGTTTAACCATCTGCCCTTCAGGGAACCATCCTAGGTCTCCGCCTTCCTGTGCACTTCCATCCATTGAATACTGCCTGGCAAGGTTTGCAAAATCCCCTCCGCTATTCAGGACTTCCTGAAGGCTGTCTGCAAGCGCAATTAACCCTGATGCATCCGTATTGTTGTCGGGTTGCAGCAGAATATGCCTGGCATGTACGGAATCAGGCAGGTAATTGATCTCAACAAGACGCGCCAGACGATAGGAAGATTCTTCAAAATAGGGCCCATATACCGCTCCTGGGGCTGAAGAAAACATGAAATCATTGATGATTTCCGGCAGGGAACCGTCAGCATAATTCATATCATCAAAGGGAAGATCGGATTCCATCCCGACCAGGGAGACCGGATCCTCGATGGTTTCGAATTCTGCCTTCATCTTATTGATCCATTCAGCGGCCATCCTGTCATCCTCGTTCGAAGGAAGTATCTCAAATACTACATATTCAATGTCACGCGTGGCTTCCTGCTTGTAATCCTTCTCGTGATCCCGGTAATACTTTTGAAGATCATTTTCGGTCACTGTTATGGCTGAGTCCGGCACGGCAGCAAAACGCTTTACCACATACCTGAAATCCATCCTTCTGCCGGTTTCCCGGTAATTGTTTTCAGCCTCCAGGTCGGTAATATACAATCCCTTGCGAATCAGATTATTGTACTTCGACCAGGCACGGTCTTTCATGATCTCGCTTTCGAGATAGAGCCAGATGGTTTTCTGGGCACCTGAGGGGTCTTCATTCATGGTACGGATGAACTGTACCAGGAAAGTCCTGTTCAGAATGCCTGTCTGGGGATCGGAAAAGAGACTCCTGATGACGGGATGCGGATTCCGTCCCTGCACCATATCCATCATTTCATCTGTACTGACCGAGATGCCAAGTTCCCTGTACTCACCCTGTGTGATATACTCCCTGACCATATCCTGCCAATTGCACGGAATTACCGTCAATTTCAGCAAAAGTATATTTTGTCCGGACGAATGCTGTCTTCCCGCCGGTCAGCAAATCCTGTAAAACAAATGCAAAAATGGCCATTCCAATGATCACCGCCACCAGCAATCCCGCACGATTCCTGATTCTCTGTAAAGTTGCCATAAACCTCTGATTAAATACTGATTAAAAAATTAGGCTACGAAGATAATAATTATAATAATATACCATTATAAGCTGTAGCAATATTACGTTTCCTGCCCTCTTTGGAGATGTATCAGCTCGATCCTTGTCTCACTGGCATCCAGGATCCGGAAAACAAATCCATCGATGTGGATACGGTCATTGATCTTCGGGATGCTTTCATAATGGAAAAGGATAAGTCCGGCAAGTGTCTCATAATCATCTGATTCAGGTATGTCGAGCCTGTACTTCTCATTCAGGTAATCTATTTCCAGCCTGGCAGAGAAAATATATTCCTGTTCGTTCAGTTTATCTTCGGTCAATTCCGAAGAATCGTGTTCATCTTCTATCTCCCCTATGATCTCCTCCAGGATATCCTCCATGGTTACAATACCACTGGTTCCCCCGAATTCATCCACGACCACGGAGATACTTTTATGATCCTTGATGAACGACTGCAACAATTTGTTGGCCGGCATGGTTTCAGGGACGATGGGCAGGCTCATGATCATGGATGACAGATCTGATGGGTTCTTGAATAACTCCTTGGAGTTGATATACCCGATGATATTATCAGTAGATTCCCTGTAAATCAATATTTTAGACAGTCCCGTCTCAATAAATTTCGACCGTAGTTCCTCCATCGAAACAGATTCGTCGAAGGCAACGATTTCTGTACGCGGGACCATGCAATCCCGCAATTTAACATTCGAAAAATCAAGGGCGTTCTGGAAAAGTTTTATTTCCTGCTCAGGATCCACCTGCTGATCAAGTTTAGCATGGCTTTCACTGACCAGGTTATCAAGGTCGATTTTCCCAAAAGCAATCGGCTGGGCTTTTATGTCCCTGGGTACCCGCATGAAATTATGCATGATGAAGCCTGAAATGGCAATGGTCAGTTTGGTTACGGGATAGAGCAGGAAATAAAATACGAGGACCGGTATGGCGAATACCCTCAGGGCCGTGTTCGGACTCAGCCTGAACAGGGTTTTGGGCAGGAACTCTGCTGTGAACAGGATGATCAGTGTGGATATGATGGTCTGGATGATGAGGATGGTGCTTTCTGAACTGGTATAACGGCTGATGGATGGTTCCAGGAGAATGGCCATCATGATCCCGTATAAGACCAGCGCTATATTGTTCCCAACCAGCATGGTTGCGATGTAGTCCCCAGGCCTTGAGGTAAAAATGGATATCACCCTGGAAGTCAGGTGCCCCTGTTTGATATCCAGCTCCAGCCGTAGTTTGTTGGATGCAACAAAGGCAATCTCCATCCCGGAGAAAAATGCAGAAAACAATAGTGAAAAAAGTATGATTATTACCTTATTCATCTTTGAGTTTTACCACTCCCTTGGATTTTTTCAGCCTGTACCAGGAAAGGTCCTGCCGGGCTTCAAACCCTTTTTCTCCATAAAAAGTACCATCTTCGTTCACGATGCGGGATTGCGTATGGGAATAAATCATCTTTCGCTGTTCGTCCCAGAACATATGCTCGGTATTTAACTGGTTCTTGTTTTTCAGGTTTTGGCCTTCCACGTTGTTCTTGGCTTCCCAGAGGCGTTCATTTTCCTTGTATACTGCATGTTTTGCCTTGATGTAGGCTTCAATGTTCAGGCTGTCATCATAAAAATAGGCCGTAAGTCCCTGGGGGAACTCGATGTAAGGATCGTCCACACGGGCATATCTCTCTATTTCCGGAGCCAGGATCCTTACCTTGACCCGGAAGGAGTCACTGTAAAGGATCTCGTACTTCTGTCCCGCAGCATCCGGAAAATGGTCCAGGCTGGTAATTTTCTGTATTCTTTCCAGGTCGTTCTCACAGGAGAAAAACAGGTACCCCGCTGCGAGGGGTAAAAGGATTAACAAGAGCCTCCCGGATAAAACCCTGGCCGGGACAGCCGGCAGGGGTTCGTCACTATCTAGCTCTGACTGTCGTTGTTTCATTGATCCAGCAACCTACCGTATAATCATCTCCTTCTTTCAGGCTGTAAAAGAAGATGGTCTCAATGTCGGGGAAATAATTCTTGTATGTACTGATTCTTTCATTTGCCTTTTCTGCCACAGCAGCATCCACAGATTTGGCTTTGATGAACTTGTCGACAGCAGCCCAGTAAATGGTTGTCTTTTCAAATTCATCCGTGAAACAATCCTTGCTGCCTGCATATGCATCACCAATAAGTATATAGGGTTCGCCCCATTCCGGCTTCAGACTGATGGCCTCCAGGGCATAGGTCCGGGCCTTCTGGGGTTGCTTTAGATGGGCATTGGTAATGTACCCCAGCTGGTAAAGGTACTCACTCTTCTTGACTGGGTCTTCTTGGCTGTTGATGGCCTCCTGGTAATAGGTGATGGCCTTTTCAAATTCTTCCTTACCGAGGAACAGCCTGGCAAGTCCATAGGCAGCTTCAGCGGAAGGTTCCTTTTCATAAAGGGTTTCAGCAGCCAGTGCATAGAAAGGTTCGGATTCGCATTCCAGTGCACCCAGAAAACTGACAGCCCGTCTCAGGTAGTCAATTTCACCTTTCTTTTCTTCCCAGCGGGGCTGGAAATACGATATCAGGGATTCACAGGTAGCGGCTCCGCTGGCGATGAAATTATAATCGGTGGCTTCCTTTACCTGCAGGATTGTTTCGTCCCCGGGTTTTTGTTCCAGCTGGTAATCAAGGATATCGGTAGCCAGGGCATAGTTTTCAATAACCTGTAGGTCTGTAAGCCTTTCATTCTTGAACAGCTCGAATGAAGTTTTCGTAAAGGTGGCCACAACGGCAACCGAGGATTTATTTTTAAGTATGGAGATAGATTCCTGGAGATAAGCATATGTTTCCTCCTGGATATCCGGATCCGCCCTGTATTCCAGGTGTCTGAGTATATCTACTGCTTTCCTGCCGAGCACGGATCCACGTTGTTTGTAATACTTGATCCGCTGGTCATAAATAATGCGGAGGGAGTCCATCAATAATGCTTTCCTGTCGGGATCCTTCTCATTGTCAATAAAATCATTGAACATCTTCACCCCGTCTATGTAAATGTTCTTCGTTGACTGGGGACATTCCTCGAATACGATGCGCCAGGGCCCGAGGGCGAAATCATAATTGCCATGTTTCACATATTCCCGGTAAAGTGACAGGTTCTTGATACACCTGATGCTGTCTTCACCATGGCCGTAACGGGATCCATCCTCAACACCTTTCTGAGCCATGCCTGCGAGGCTGAGGGAACCCAGGAGCAGAGAGTACAAGGCTATTTTCAAACCGATTTTCATAATCATTCAATTAATCAAATTTCCGCTTCATAAACCAGAAATCGTACAAAGTTACACTAAAACTTAAAAACATATAATTTTCTCGTATCAAATTATTTTCCAGCGTACCCCTCCGGCCTGCGTTAAATGCAAGGTTGAAGGTACTTCTGGTGTTCCTAAGTGGTAATCCTACCCCAAAACTTATGCCATAATCCTTTAATTGCTCATCCTGCAATTGCAGGTATGAATTCTCAAAATATCCTCCAACCCTGAACGCCATGCGATTATGGTATCCCCTCAGGGCCTCTCTGTCAGGGATATATTCAGCTCCTCCATGGATATGGTTACTGTTGGTAAGTGGTTCATTGCTATTGAAAAATGTGGTGTTGGTCCAGTCCTGCTGGTAATAGTCAACCCCGAACAGTAATTTGTCATTGAACCGGTAACTTATACCCACACCAATATTGAAGGGGATGACTATGTTTCCCTTTGTGGCATACTCTTCCAGGATGAACACCGGGGAAATCCGGGTAGAATCATTGATGTTGTTGGTCGATCCGGGAAAGGTATTTCTTTTGACAACCCTGTTCTCTGCGGAAATCCGGCTCTTGTTATCGAAGATCACCCCGAGGGTGACATTGGATTTCTCTCCGAGTCTCTGTGTGTACTGGAGTCCCAGTTCAATCAAAAAATCATTGACGATGGTCCGGCTTTCGACGTCGGTAAAGGAATAGTTACCTTTCCGGGGAAAATTCACGGACCGGTCCAGGTCAATGTTCCCAAAGATGTATTTGAAATTGGCCCCGATGCTGAGGCCACTGAAAATCTGCACGGCAGTACCGAGGAATAATTGGTTGAGACCGCCATTACCCGAATAAACATAATCTATGAAACCGATGTCTTCATCGTAATCCTCAACCATGATGGAGTACCCCACTTTCGAATAAGGCCTGACCCCGAAACTGGCCGCCCACCATTTGGTGATCGGGAATGACAGGGCCAGGTGATCGAAATTGGCACCATAATAGGAATCATTCAGTTTGGAAGATTCTGTATAGGTATAATGGGCAGTCAAGCCAAAATTGAAAATAAATGACATGGAATCCCGGGCAGAGTATGATGCAGGATTCAGGTAATTGATATAGTTATTATCCCTTAAGCCCAGGCCAATGCCACCCATGGCACGGTTCCGTTCAAAACCAGGCGGGGTGATCGTACCGATACCGAACCGGGAATAAGGTGAATCAGTATTGGTTTGTGCCAGTACCGGGCTGAGGAGAAATAAGCAAAGTGCAATTACCTGTAGCCTTTTATCATTCAACATTATACTCTAAGATTCTGTGCAATCCAAATAAATTCAGATTCAGGTCCACAAAGATGGAATTTTTTAACTTCTTATCAAAGAATACTGCATCCCCGCCTGTCATCAGGACCCGTAAACGAGGATAACGTTTTTTTTGCTCATTTATGTATCCATCCAGTTCGAAAATAATTCCGTTCTGTACACCGGCACGGATGGCACGCTCTGTGTCATCACCGAGCAGGGCATCCTGATCGGCCGGTTCCACCAGTGGAAGCCTGCCGGTGAACTCGTGAAGGGACCTGAACCTCATGAGCAGTCCGGGAGAGATATTCCCGCCAAGGAATTCCTTCTCCGAGCTGATAAAATCGACGGTGATGGCCGTACCCATATCTATGATCAGTATGTCCTGCCCGGGGAATCTTGCACTGGCTTCAACGGCTGCTGCAATCCGGTCATAACCCAATGTCTCTTTTGTCAGATAGCGGTTCCTGATGGGCAGGGGTGTCATATGATCCAGCATCAGAACGCTGACACCTCTGTCCCGTAAAAGGCCTGCAAACGATGGCTGCTCCTTCCTGACAGTTGAAATAATGGCATGGACAATGTCCGGATAATCCCTTAAAAGGGCGTGTATATCTGCCGCCCTTACATGATTACGGGTGAGCGTGTAAATACATGACTGCCGGTCGAATACTGCCCCTTTCGAAACACTGTTTCCTATGTCAATTACCAGTTTCAAAATGAATTACAAAATAAATCAAATTTTCTGTAGTATCCCGATCGCTTCAGATATTGAATTTACGGGGTCTGTTGTCAGTGTCAGTTTCCGGTTTGTCTCCTTCATCCTGAACCTCCTGCCCTGGCCCTGCACAAAAGCCAGGACGGCTTTGAAGGTGGCTGTAGCATAATAACAGGAATCGGGGTTGCTGATAAAATGCATGATCATCAGGCCTTTTTTGAGGATGATTTTTTCAAAACCAAGCCTTATGGCCATCCACCTCAGCCTGACAACATTCAGTAGTTCTATGGTTGCTTCCGGAAGGGGACCAAAACGGTCCTGAAGTTCCTTTTCAAACCGCTGGAGCCCTTCTTCCGAGGCTATATTGTCAAGCACCCTGTATAACCTTAACCTTTCGGAATTGTTTTCAATATAGGCATCCGGGAACAGCAGGGATAAGTCAGTATCAATCTGGCAGTCAGAGACATATTTTCGGTCCACCGGCCTGTTGCCACCAGCCTCCCCGAATATGTCCGGGAATTCATTCTCCCTCAGCTCCAGTATGGCTTCATCCAGTATCCTGTGGTAGGTCTCAAACCCGATTTCGGCAATAAACCCGCTTTGCTCTGCTCCCAGGAGGTTCCCGGCCCCCCTTATATCGAGGTCCTGCATGGCAATGTTCAGTCCGCTGCCGATCTCCGAAAATTCCTCGATGGCCTTCAGCCGCCTGCGTGCCTCAGCAGTCTGCAGGTTGAGCGGCGGGGCCAGCAGATAGCAGAATGCCTTGCGGTTGGACCTGCCAACCCTGCCTCTCAGCTGGTGAAGGTCGCTCAGTCCGAAATGATGGGCATTATTGATGATGATGGTATTGGCATTGGGGATATCCAGTCCCGATTCAATAATGGTGGTGGAGATGAGCACATCATACTCCCCCTCAATGAATCCCAGCATGATCTTCTCCAGTTTCGATCCTTCCATCTGGCCATGGACGACTGCTATTTTCATATCGGGACAAAGACGGTTTACCAGGACCTCTATCTCTGCTATGTTCTGGATCCGGTTGTGGATAAAGAAAACCTGTCCCCCCCGGTTTACCTCATAATAGATGGCCTCCTTGATGATATCATTGTTGAAGGAGTGCAATTCCGTGACAATGGGATAACGGTTCGGCGGCGGGGTCCGGATGATGGACAGGTCCCTTGCCCCCATCAGGGATAACTGAAGGGTACGAGGGATGGGGGTGGCGGTGAGTGTAAGGGTGTCAACGTTCAGTTTCAGTTTCCTCAGTTTTTCTTTCATGGCCACCCCGAATTTCTGTTCTTCATCAATGATGAGCATGCCCAGGTCCTTGAACATCACATCACTGCCGACCAGCCGGTGGGTCCCGATGATGATGTCCGTCCTTCCGCTGGCAAGATCGGCAAGTGTCTTCTTCTGGGCAACAGGTTTCTTCAGGCGGCTGATGTAGTCAACCGTGCAGGGAAAGTCGCTCAACCTGTCACTGAAGGTTTTAAAATGCTGCAGGGCCAGGATGGTAGTGGGGACCATCACGGCCACCTGCTTGCTGTCGCTCACGGCTTTGAAGGCCCCCCGGATGGCCACCTCGGTTTTGCCGAAACCCACATCCCCGCATACCAGGCGGTCCATTGGAAAATCAGCCTCCATGCCTTCCTTGAGTTCACGGGTGGCTTTCAGCTGGTCCTCGGTATCCTCATACATGAAGGAGGCTTCAAGCTCGGTCTGCAGGTAGCTGTCCGGGGAAAAGGAGAATCCCTGCATGGTTTTGCGCTTGGCATACATATTGATCAGTTCCCTGGCGATGTCCTTGACCTTTTTCTTGGTGTTTGCCTTCAGCTTCTGCCATGCCCCGGAACCCAGTTTGTATATGCGGGGTGGCTCACTGTCTTTTCCCTTGTATTTGGAGATGCGGTGTAGGGAATGTATGCTGACATAGAGGGTATCCTGGTCCCTGAACACGAGTTTGACGGCCTCCTGTTCCCGGTCATTCAGGGTAATCTTTTCAAGGCCGCCAAATTGCCCGATCCCATGGTCAATATGGACCACGTAATCCCCCGGGTGCAATGCTGTAAGCTCCCTCACAGTGATGCTTTCCTTGCGGGTGAAATGTTCCTGGAGCTGGTAGCGGTGGTAGCGGTCAAAGATCTGGTGATCGGTATATATGCAGATCTTCGATTCATGGTCTATAAAACCTTTATGCAGGGTCGTAAGCAGGGGATTGATCCTGATCTCTGTATGGATATCTTCGAAGATGGAAAGAATCCGGTCGATCTGTTTCTGGTTATCAGATAGTATATATATATAATAACCGGCATCCTGTTTGAGCATCAGATCTTCCGCCAGCAATTCAAAGTTTTTCTGGAAGGCCGGCTGCGGGATGGTATTGAAGGAAAGGGCCTTGTCTGGTGAGTAAAAGACCTGGTGTCCGAATTCTATGATCCTGGATGATCCAAGAAGGGTGGTGAAGGTATTACCATCGATCAGGAAATCGTGCTTGCCGGTACCGGTCCGCTCAAAAATGTTATCCATGCGGTCTTTCACATAGGCCAGGTCATTGATCCACCAGGTTGTGTCAATCCCGAAATATTCCGTAAAGGGAATCATACCCTTCGCCGCAGCCGCTGATTCAGCCTGAAGTCCCATCAGGTCAGGGATCAGGGTTACCTGGTCCAGTTTTTCAACCGATAACTGGTTCTCAATATCGAAAGTCCTGATTGAATCAACCACTTCCCCGAAGAAATCAATCCTGTAGGGTCTTTTCGCAGCATAGGAGAAAACATCCAGGATGCTTCCCCGGATTGAGAACTGTCCGGGTTCATACACATAATCCACCTCCTGAAAATGGCAGGTTTCCAGGAAATCTGCCAGGAAACTGAGGGATAACCTGTCCTGCCTGCCTACCGGAAATGCATTATCCGCCAGGAAATGGCCGGAAACAGTTTTCTCAACCAGTGCTTCAGGGAAGGTGATGATGACCTGTCCCGCTGCATCCTGGCTTAATCTTTTCAGGACCTCGGTCCGCTGGACAATATTGTCGGAGCTCTTCTGGGTATACTGGACCGATCGCTTAAAGGAAGAAGGGAAGAACAGAATATCTTCATTTCCTGAGAGATTAAACAGATCATCATGGAAATAGGCAGCAGATTCCTTATCAGGCAGGATGAATACATGGTTTTTGTTCAGATCCTCCAGAAGGCAGGCCGCTATGACAGCAGGTGAGGAACCAGCCAGTCCATTCAGGTGAAGAATATTTCCCTCTTTTCCTCCCAACCATTGCTTCAGCGTGGTGATCTGCTGGCGTTCAACGTAATATGACAGAATCTCCCGCATGCAACCGCATGAAACCTTCATTTGTCCAGTTTAAATGTAGTATTTTTTTACTTTATTAATGTTGCTAAATTTGCCGTTTCTGCAACTCATTCTAATTACGTAACCATGATTGTCTTTAAATTTGGTGGTGCTTCTGTTAAATCTGCCAGGGCTGTAAAAAATGTTACGGATATCCTGCAAAGATATCCGGAGGATCGTATTGCCATCGTTGTATCCGCCATGGGCAAAACTACCAATGCCATGGAGGTGATCGCTGATCATTATTTCCATAAAAGGAAACAGGACCTCAGCAGGGCTGTTGCAGAGCGTAAGCACTATCACCGGGAAATTGTGGATGAACTGTTCCCGGAGAAGGGCCATCCGTTCCATGCTGAATTTTCAGCCCTCTTCGAAGCACTCGAGTCCAGGCTCGCCAAAGACCCCACACTGCATTATGATTTTGATTACGATCAGATTGTCCCTTTCGGTGAAATGATCTCGACGAAGATCATCTCTGCCTATTTAAATGAATCCGGGATTGAAAACCAGTGGATGGACATACGCAAGTACCTGAAAAGCAACAATGCATTCCGGGAAGCAAGGATTGACTGGGATCTGTCTACCCGGCTTGTCCGTAAGGGATTTCACTTCAGGGATGCCAGGATCTATGTTACCCAGGGATTTGTGGCATCCACCATTGATGATATAACAACGACCCTGGGGCGTGAGGGATCTGACTTTACCGCCGCCATCCTGGCCCATATTCTCAGGGCGGAACACGTGACCATCTGGAAGGATGTGCCCGGTGTACTCAATGCTGACCCGAAATGGTTTGACAATACCGTCAAGCTGGAAAAGATTTCCTACCTGGATGCCATCGAGCTGGCCTATTATGGTGCCAGTGTAATCCATCCCAAAACCATCAAACCCCTGCAGAACAAGAACATAAACCTCTTTATTAAATCATTTCTCGAGCCGGATGCAGAAGGGACACTGGTGGGGAACATCACCTATGACAAGTTGATACCTTCCTTTATATTCAATATGGACCAGATCCTGATCAGGATCTCCCCGAATGATTTTTCCTTCATTGCCGAGGATAACCTTGAAACCATTTTCGGATATGTTTACAAGCATGGGATCAAGATCAATCTGATGCAAAATTCGGCCGTCAGTTTCCAGATCTGCATCAATAACGATAAGCGGAAATCAAGGAACCTGATTGATGACCTTGAGCAGGATTTCAGGGTAACTTATGAAACCGGACTGGAGCTGATTACCATCCGGTATTTTGACCAGTCAACCATAGACCGCGTGATGATCAACAAGGATTTGCTGCTGGAGCAGACCTACAAGCAAAACATCCAGCTGATTGTCAGGGATAAGGGGTGATTTTACTGCTGGACGAGCTTTACCTTGAACAAGGGGTTGTGTCCCATATGCATGCCGAAACCATCGAAATGTTCAATGCCTAAACGGACTTCCGTAACCCTCTTGGTCATGGTATAAAGTTCCTGATCTATGTACCACCCTTCCACAAACTGGATTTTGCTGACCTGGTCCCGCGTAAACTCACCGTCCTCCTCCATTTTTCTGATCTTGCGCGTCGGGATGGGGTCGTCGTTAAAAATATCAAATGCCTTGAACTGCTCCTCGTAGAGACCGGTAAATATAAAATCGACCAGTTCCTGCCGGTTCAATCCTGCAAGACATTCCTCTGTCCAGTTATCCTCCGGATCATGATTCTTGATGACAACATCATATATGATCTGGTCGGCTACCTGCAGGGATCCTTTTTGTACTGTAGAAGACTGAACGTCTTCCGGTTCCTGTTTCCCGCTGCAGGACATCAACCCTATGACCAGCACGGGCATGGCGGTGATGAATAAAAATTGTCTCATAGATGGTTGATTATCTGTTAAAATGCAGGCGCATTCCCTGGATGCCCACTGAGAAATTGTGTTTGTACTGCCCTGCATCCCAGTGGTAGACCATGTGGCCATTCACAAAGGTATACAATACACGGGTGGTGAAGGTCTGGCCATCGAAAGGGGACCACCCGCATTTATACAATATATTATCCCGGCTGACTGTCCAAGGAGAATCATCCAGGATGACCAGGTCGGCAAAATATCCTTCCCTGATGAATCCGCGGTCCCTTACGCGGAAGATCCGGGCCGGTGCATGGCACATCTTCTCCACGAGGGTGTGCAATGGGAAGGTCCCCTTTTTATGTAATTCCATCATGGCTGGGAGGGCATGTTGCACCAGGGGCCCGCCGGAAGGGGAATTGAAATAGGACCGGTCCTTCTCAGCCAGTGTATGTGGTGCATGATCGGTGGCTATGACATCCAGTCTGTCATCCAGCAATCCCATTCGCAATCCCTCTTTATCCCCTGGTGTTTTGATGGCCGGGTTCCACTTTATCAGGTTGCCTTTCTTTCTGTAATCCAGGTCATCAAACCAGAGATGATGTATACAAACCTCCGCGGTAATTTGTTTCCTGTCTACCGGCAGCTGGCTGTTAAACAAATCCAGCTCTTTTTTCGTGGAGATATGCAGCACATGCAGCCTTGCTTTATGCCTGACAGCCAGTTCAACAGCTTTGGAGGATGACCGGTAACAGGCCTCTTCATTCCTTATCAGGGGGTGAAAGGAGGGAGACAGGTCTTCACCGTGCTGTTTTCGATAGGCTGAAGTTTTGTTGCGAATAATTGTTTCATCCTCGCAATGGGTGGCAATCAGGACCGGACTTTCAGCGAAAATACCTTCGAGGGCACGGTCATCATCAACCAGCATGTTCCCGGTGGAGGACCCCATGAAGATCTTGACACCGCAGGACTGATCCGGATGGAGTTTCCTGATTTCATCCAGGTTGTCATTGGTTGCCCCCAGGTAGAAACTATAATTGGCAATGGATTTCTCTGCGGCCAGTGCAAATTTTGCCTCGAGAGCGGCTATCGTTGTCGTTTGGGGCACCGTATTGGGCATTTCCATGAACGAGGTGATCCCTCCCGCTACTGCTGCCCTGGATTCGGTGAAAATTTCAGCCTTGTGAGTGAGTCCCGGTTCCCTGAAATGAACCTGGTCATCAATGACCCCGGGAATGACCAGTTTACCGCCGGCATCGATGGTCTGTCGCACTTCTCCGGGAACCGCCAAGCCCGGTTTGATGATGGCATGGATCTTTCCCTGGTGGATCAGGATACTCCCATTGAACACCTTACCTTCATTAACGATCCTGGCATCTTTGATGAGCCCGTCGTACATCATTTTATCTGGTTAATGCTGCCTTCTTGTAAGATTTGAACCAACTTGAGATTTTCATGGTGATTACTCCCCAGACTGCTTCATAGACAATTTTACCCGACATTTTGGATTTCCCTTCTCTCCTGTCTGTAAAAATGATAGGCACTTCCTCGAGTTTAAATCCGTATTTCCAGGCATTGAATTTCATTTCGATCTGAAAGGCATAGCCCTTGAACCGTATTTTATCGAGATCTATCGTCTCGAGGACCTTGTCCCGGTAACATATAAACCCGGCCGTCGAATCCTTGATGTTCATTCGGGTAATGAAGCGGACGTATCTCGATGCGAAATAGGAGATCAATACACGGCTCATGGGCCAGTTTACCACATTTACCCCCGTGATATAACGGGAACCGATGGCCAGGTCAGCCCCGTTTATACATGCATTGAAAAGGCGGACAAGATCATCGGGATTATGCGAAAAATCGGCATCCATTTCAAAGATAAATTCGAACCCGTTCTCAAGTGCCCAGTGAAATCCCATGATATAAGCTGTGCCCAGTCCCAGTTTCCCGCTTCGCTCCAATAAATGGATGCGCCCCTTGTGGTCTGACTGCATTTTTTTTACGGCCAAAGCCGTTCCATCCGGTGAATTATCATCGATGACCAGAATGTCAAATTGCGGTTCCTGGTTCAGCACCTTCCGGATGATCTTCTCGATGTTCTCGATCTCATTATAGGTTGGTATGATGACAATTCTTTTGTTCAAAATATGGCTCCTTAAAAAATATCTGTGAAGATAAAACTTTCTGTTCAAATATTCAGTAAACGGTTTAGCGGGGAGTTTATGTGCATAAGCAAGAAATTTTGGGGATATGGACCATGTACAATATCAAGCAGAAGGGCCCCGAAAAAAAATTCAATAAGTCTTGCATGATTTAAACAAATGTTTTTATATTTGCAGCCGCTTTGGGAACAAAGTTCATTTACAGACCGAATAAAATTTGCAGAGATCGGATTCAATGCTTATCTTTGCAGTCCCATAAAATTAGTTCTTTGAAAGATTGAAAAGGTTAGTACACAGCTAGTAAAATAGCCA
>LJUP01000143.1 GCA_001303955.1 Bacteroides sp. SM23_62
AATGAGTCAGAATGACATATTCATGGCATATTCGGTAATAAAATCCGGATCCGACGACAATTCAATATATTGCATTTGTTCCAGCACAGAATTTACCCTGCTGTCAAAATCTGCTGATTTCAATGCAACGAGGGCTCCGGTACCGGATGCATTACCAATGGGGAAGATCTTCTCAAAAAAACTTTGGTCAAGTAATCCTGTCCTTATGGCACTTTCCTTTTTAATGTAGTTGCCAAACCCTCCTGCCAGGTAAACAGCATCTACTGACGCAGCATCGATCCCGGCTGATTTGAGTAGGATGCTGATGCCGGCAGCCACTGCTGCCTTGGCCAGTTGAAGCTCGCGCACATCAGCCGGGGTCAGCCGGATAGCCTCACCGGATCCTGAATCTGCTGCCGGAGCAATAACGAAATCCTGTTCAAGTTCCCCTGTTGGGCTGATGGATCCGGCATCCAGCAGGACGCTGATAACATCCATGAGTCCGGATCCGCAGAGTCCCAGTGGCGGAACATCAGCAATCGTCTGATAACCTTTTTCGGTATATCCGGAAATAGCTCCTTTGACAGCCGCCATACCGCAGGATATATTGGCTGCCTCAAATGCCGGTCCCGCTGCAGTGGCGCAACACAAATGCCTGTCGGGGGTAACCAGTGCCAGTTCCCCGTTGGTGCCCAGATCAATGAACAGGTAGGTTTTGATTTGATCCTCAGGTTTTAAGGCTGCGAGTCCGGCTACAATATCTGCCCCCACATAACCCGATATGGAGGGAAGGACCTTGATGAAAGCATGATTGTGGGAGGCAAGTTCCAGTTCAGCCCCTGTGCGGTGCTGCTCCTGTGTAAACCCGGGCTGATATGGGGCGAATGCGATAGAACGGGCATCCTCCTTCAGCAAGAAATGCAACATGGTGGTATTTCCTGTAAAGGTTACCTTCACAATATCCTTCTCCTCCAGTCCATGTTCGGACAGGAATCTTCTTATTTGATGATTAATGGCCCTGATAAGTTCGCTGTGCAGGGTTGCAAGTCCACCTGCATCTTGGATGCAATGGTTGATCCGTGAAATGACATCGGCACCATATTTCTGCTGGGGATTGAGTATTGAGCTGATATATACCAGAGACTCTCTGCTGAAATCGAAAAAATATAAAACAATGGTGGTGGTTCCAATGTCAATCGCAACACCATATGGTGATTCGGAGAGTTGAGTGCACTCACCGGGATTTACAGGGTACTTGAAGGTATGGTTGTGCTGGAACTCCAGGATGCTGGCTTCCAGGGCTGAAGGCAGGATGATCTCTTCATCGCCTGTGATGGTATGCTGACAGGCAAGAACAATACCCTGGTTTCGGGTTCTTATCCTGCACTTGCCACAGGTTCCATTTCCCCCGCAGGGTGCATATATTTCAATGCCATTCCGGGTCAGAACGTCTAATAGGTTCGCGCCCGGATCTGCGTTGAATGAAAGCGGGGGACCGGTTTCACCAATAAGCTTCAGGATTGCCATTTTTGCATGTTATAAACCATATTCCTCAAGCAATACCTTTTCCTGGTTGATGGTTGGGAGGATATTCTCCACAAACTGGTCCTCCTCGACAGGGATGGAAAGCAGATCCTGTTTTATGGTTTCAATCCATACCTCTTCCCTGTCAACCTTTTTAAGTTGATTATTTTCCAGTGCGTTTTCAATGATCTCCAGACCTTTAAGACATCCTTTTACAGTTGCATCAATATAATTGTTACCCTTGATGATCTCTTTCGAAATTTCAATGACGTTCGCAGGTGCCAGGATCAGTGCCTGAGGATCATAATAGGTATCGGAAGAAACATAAAGTTCCTGCAGTTTACGGGACGTTTCATTACCATCCCGGATGGCCTCATTCATTAACCTGGTATCATAAACCAATTGCTCGAGGTAAACCACCGGCGCATATCCGGCAAGCAATTTGATATTCTGCACAGATTCATTGCTCCAGAGATCAGCGCATGCGGCACTGATGTTTCCAACCGGACTGAAATGGGCACAGGCCGATGATTTTCCTTCCATGGAAATGGGAATGCCAGCGATGGTTTTAAGAAATGGTCCCTCGTAACCGCAATCCTTGTCCGGCCCTTTGGCTCCCTGCTCAAATGCCACCAGCGACCGGACAATTGTTGCGATCCTGGCAATGGCGGCAAATATTTTCGGAATAAAACCTTTTTCTGCCAGTACCATCGCCGTATTGGCAAATCCACAGACCGTATCTCCGCCGGGAATCCGGTCGGTACGTTCTGCCACATCCACGATCTTTTTCCAGAGCATTTGCATATCCCTTACGCCAAGCACTGCCTGCGAAAATACGAATTGTTTTAGATCACACATCATCAGTGCATCATCCGAAATTTCCTTTCCTCCTGTTGATTCTATTGATAAAAGGTTTCCGCCCGCCTCGGCTCCATTCTCGAACAGCTCCATCATGGGATCCAGTATCCGTGTTGTACGCTGTCTGGGAGGCCTTTCAAATTCCCTAAGATCATTAGGAGTCAGGCGGATCTCGCTGATAAGATCATGTTTCTGGAAATAAGCCTCACAGATATCATTCATCATGCTCACCAGCTCAATGCCAATCGCAGGATGCTGTGTCATTTCTATGAGGGTTTCGAATTCCAGGACAAGCCCCGGACTTTCCAGGTGCAAGGCTCTGTCCAGCGCCCCCGTAACGATCTCTCTGTAATGCCGGCTGATATCCGGCATGTTTTTTTCATTTACGGTCATGGGCGGAAGGGTGAAATTAAGTTCAGGATATACCATGCCGCCACCGATGATCAATCCCCTGGGCGTTGTCACTGGATATGGGGCCTTCCCGAATACAAGGTGGTTCACACTTTCGATCTCGAGTTTCTTGTATTTCATATTCATGTCGTTAACTGCTGCCCTGCGTGCAATTTTTCCGGGTCAGGTCTCGCGGACAACTAACTCGGGCTGGATGACATATTGGCTGAACCGGTTATCCTGCCCATGCAGATTTGAAAATATGATTTCGATGGTTTTTTCAACCATTTGTTCAAAATGACAATCAATGGATGTGATCCCGGGCGTGAAAAATGATGCAAGTTCCGTATTTCCATAACTGATCAGCGAAATATCCCCTGGTATTCTGATGCCGTTGGATGCAAGCCTGCCGATGATCCTGACAGCGTCCATATCATCACAGCAGAATACCCCTCCAATGTTGTTTTGTTCAATGTATTTATTGTCAATTTCTACCAGATGACTGGATATAAGCGCTTTCCTTCCAGATTTTTCTCCGTCGGTAAAATTTTTGAATGTTCTTTCCATCAGCTCCTGCACCATGTTGGTTTCTGCCCAGACCCTGTTTTTGACGAACAGCAGATTCTTATCTGTCTTCGATTTAAGATATGTTACAGCCCTTTTCACTCCGAGATCATAACTCTGTATTACATATGTGAAATGTGAACCGGCCATGGTATGATTCAGCAGGGTTACCACGGTGCCACCATATGTAAGATTCCGGTAAAATTCAGCAGTTCTGATCTCATCCGAGACAGGGATGACAATCACAGCTTCGTAGCGTTGGTTAATCAATTCACCAACCAGCCGCATCTCTTCCATGGGATTATTGTAATCTACATAATGTTCCAGATCCCTGTTTTTATTCCCGGCTTCGGTTTTAATCAATTCGAGCAAATTTTCAATAAATGATGAGAAGAACGGAACCACCACAGCCCATTTCTTCTTTCTTGGTCCCAGATCGGCTACAAAAGATCCTTTGCCAGTCTTTTGGACGATCAATTTATTTTCTGCGAGCTTTTTCAATACAATCTTGGCTGTCTCCCTAGATACAGAATGTCTTTGCTGGATCTCAGCAATTGAATTAATCCGGGTACCCGGCTTCAGTTCCTGGGTAATGATGGATTGCCGGTAGGAATCATATAGCTGCTGATAAATGGGGATATGCGTTTTGGCGGATGCTGCTGTCATGAGCCTGGGTATACCTGATTATGCCAGGGCAATATACAAAAAATTAAACACATCACATCACATCACATTAATTTTTATGCATTAATATATTTTTGAGTAAAATACCGGATCAAACTTCCGGGGTCCTGAGATCCCGGTGATCATAGACCGGCTGCCGGCCACAGATTACTTTTAGACTTGCAGGATCCACGGTAATGTTGAGCGGTGCAGTAAATTCAACCGGTTCCCCGTCAATATGTCCCTGGATTCTTTCAAATCCCGTCGCCACTGCCTGCTTAAAAGGGATGGCACTGATATATCTTGATTTATGAATGGTACCGTTAAACAACCTGATCAGCAGTCCCGGACTCAATATCCTGGGGAAATCCCTCCATATGCATAAATCCAGCAGACCATCATCTGTTCTGGCATTCGGACTGATCAATGCACCATATCCCCATTGTGTGGAGTTGGCAAAACAAACCAGGAAAACATTGTCTTCTGTTTCCTTATGATCGTACCTTATATGAACGGGTACCGGGGAATACCGAAAAAGGTTCCCGGCTGTATGAAAGGCATATGGAAAAAATCCTCTCCTGGTTGAATTTGCATAGGCCTGGGCAACATGGGCGTCAAAACCAATACCGGCTATGTTGATGAACCTGAATTGATTGGCCTGGCCCGTATCCATCTCAATAACAGTAAAGTCGTTAAGGGTTTGAATGGCCTTCCGGATATCCATCGGGATGCCAAGTGATCGTGCCAGCCCTTTTCCCGATCCCATGGGCAGGATCCCGAGTATTACACCGGAATGGACCAGCTGGCTGGCAACCTCGTTTACCGTCCCATCCCCGCCTCCGGCAACGATTACGTGGTACCTGTCCACACTTTTCCGGGCCAGGTCCCGGGCATGCCCGGGAAAATCTGAATAGATTATGGATGGTTCAAAAAGGGCCGGATCAAGGCAGTCTGCAACCTGGTCTTTGACCTTCATTCCAAGCCTTTTTTCGAGAATGGGATGGATGATGAAAAGGATCTTCGATATTTCAGACTGCATCAAAACTACAGCTTTGTAAAATTCGCAAGCAGGTATTGTAAATAGGCCTGCCCTTTTTTCAGGTCCCTCCCTGAATTCATATCTTTTTCTATGACATAGTTGTTTGTTGTAAGACTGTATACGACATAGGAGCTGTCACTGATGAACCCCACGCCATCATGAAAGGTATAGTAGGCAAAGGAATGGGGATTTTCTGTGAGCATATCATTGCTGAATATAAAATCTGTGCGGGGAAAATTTAATTGTCCGAGCAGTGTAAAGGGAAGATCAGTCTGTGAACCATATGTATCGATCACTGTATCCCTGACGGCCAATGCCCCTCCGAGCCAGAGCATGGGGATCCTGTAGCGTTTTTCTTCATGCTCTGTCAGGTTGCCCACCCTGCAGCTATGGTCTGCCAGCAGGATAAGCAGTGTTTCATCCCACCAATCCCTTGTTTTTGCTTCAGATATGAAATCCCCCAGTGCCTTGTCGGTATAATAGATGGCATTCAGGTATTGCCAATCATAATTGTTTCCGGGGAATTTTGGTTCCATGGGTACATCGAAAGGTGTATGGCTCGAAAGGGTCAGCAGGATATGCATGAACGGGGATGATGCCTTATCGGTCTCCTCCAGTAATCGTTGGAACATCAAATGATCAGGTACGCCCCAGTTTGACCGGGGAACCGAGGCATTGAAATCCTTATCGGAAATAATCTTTTCAAATCCACCGGTGATTAAAAAAGATTTTATATGGGCAAAATCAATATCTCCTCCATATAAAAAAGCTGAACCATAACCTTCGGATTTTAATTTTTTATTCAGGTTGGGAATTTTCCGGGTTTTCTGTTCATAATAGATCACACAGGTACCGGGGATCCCGGGATATCCTCCCAGGATGGCTCCCAGGGCCCTGTCTGTCATGGTCCCGGAGGCATACATCCTGTCAAAATAGATGCCTTCCCGAAGCAGGGCATTGAAATTGGGCGTGACATCCTTGCCCCCGCTCAACTCAGCGATCAACGGAAAGGAAAAACTTTCCAGCAGGATGATGATGATATTCGGAGCTCCGTTGTTCAGGACAGGCAAAGGATCTTGATCATGGTTATGTATTCCCTGCATTATCTCCCTGGCCTCTGTATCAGCCATAAAGCTTACGGATTGGGATAACTTCCCGCTTTCAGTAAGGGTATAGACCAGGTTCCAGACCGGATTGACGGCAGCATGGTTGACATAGGCCTCCTGGTGGAAGTATACAGACCCTGTATTGATAGGTGCTGTCTGGAGTCCGCCACGTATAGGCAGGAATAACAATGGCATACATATGAAATAGGTAACCGGTTCCCCCCAGCGTATCACAGGCTCAGCCTTGAATGTTTTGGAAATCCACCGCCGGTAAATGATAAAAAAGACCATGTAAAAGACCATTATGATCAAGCCAATCATAAAGATCAACCTCAGGGGACTCAGGGAGGCAAACATCTCTCCGGGTGTGTCCAGGTAATCAAATATGGACTTGTCGATGGGGAAGTTCCAGTATTTGTAGATGACCAGGTTAGTGAAATACAGGGGTATCATCAGCAGCAGGATAATGAAGGTGTAAATTTCGAGGATACGCCGGACCGGGAACTTTTTGATAAGGCTTGCAAGGAACAGTAGGAGGGTGGGAATAAGCAGACAATATCCCGTCAGGGAGAGATCCAGCTTCAGGCCATGGACCATGGCCATCAACTGGTCCGGGATCTCTATACCCTGACCATATTTACGATAGGTGATCATGAAAAGGATCCGGAAGAAAGTCTGGATACCCAGTAAGAATAGTGCATATCTGATATAATATAGCAATGAGGATTTCATCCTTATGAGCTTTTGGACAGGTTAATCCGGCATAAAATTATAATTAACTGCTGAAAAGACACCTGCTCAGCACAACTATTTGACATGAAAAGAGTGTCATTGCCTGTTTTATTGAAAGAGAGGCGGATGTTTTTCCTCATAGGCGGTAGCCAGTTGATAGTGACGGGCAACCTCGATCAGCATGCCTTCATCGAACAGGTTCCCCAGCAGGCAGATGCTTGTGGGACTTCCCTTCTCGTTGAATCCGTTTGGCATGACCAGGCAGGGATGTCCTGTCAGGTTGGTCATCAATAGCTGGCTTCCTCCGAAGGAAGGGGCGATGATCACATCATGATCCTGGAACAGGCTGTTCACCTGGCTGATCAGCAGGCTGCGGAGGCGGTTGGCCTGGATGTACTCTACTGCGGGGATCATCCTGGCCTGCCTGAAATAATTCGGCCAGGCGTTGCGACCCTGGCGCACGAGGAGATCATCCCTGTTGCTCCTGGTCAGTTCATCAAAAGCTGCTGCAGCTTCCACATTAAGGATGAGAGCCAGGGCATCTACAGGAATATCATCGGGAAGACTGACTTTCTGAAGCTCAACACCCAGCTCCTTGAATGTTTCAAGGGTGAGGCTGTCATTCTTGCGATTGCCCTGCTCGCTGTCAAAAAGATAATCGAGATAGGCGATCTTCAGGGTATCCAGATGTGTAATGGGAGCATAATTGAACGGGATAGGCTGGGTGCCGGTATCTGCCGGGTCCTCACCTGTTATGGCCTGTAAAACGAGTCCGCAATCAAGTGCGGACCGGCATATTGGCCCTGCCTTATCCATGCTCCAGGAAAGTGCCATGGCACCGGCCCTGCTCACCCTGCCGAAAGTGGGCCGGAGTCCGGTTACCCCACAGCGGTTGCTTGGGGAAACGATGGAGCCCCAGGTTTCTGTACCGATGGCAAAGGGCACCAGTCCCGCTGCAGTCGCTGCCGCAGAACCCGCCGAAGACCCGCTGGAACCCTCTTCCGGGTTCCAGGGATTCCTCGTTTTACCACCATACCAGACATCTCCCATGGCAAGGGCGCCCAGGGTCAGTTTTCCGAGCATAATGGCGCCTGCCTCTTCCAGTTTGCGGATCACCGTTGCCTTGTCATCGATAACCTGTTCTTTGAATGGCATGGCTCCCCAACTGGTAGGGTATCCCGGGTAAGCAAAAAGATCCTTGATGCCATACGGGATCCCGTGTAAAGGTCCCCGGTATAAGCCCCGGCTTATCTCCTCATCGGCCTGCCTGGCCTGCTCAAGCGCCACGCCGGGAGTGAGGGTGACCAGGCACTCAAGGGTATCGCTGTATTTTTCCAGCCGCTCCAGGAAGAACCGCGTAAGTTCGACGGAAGAGATCTTCCCGGTCCTGATCAATACAGAAAGCTCAGCCACACTGCAGAAGGCAAGTTCATCCCTGTCTTCGGGCAATGTATATTCCTCCGGCAGGGGCCAGTGTACGGGCCTGCTGTCCAGATCAGGCTGAAATCCACGGGGAATGGAGTTGAAAACCAGGGCAGGGGGAATTTCATTTTCCAGGCTGAATTTGTGGATGGCATTGAGAGATTCCAGGTTCTGATTGACCGCGTTCAGCATGCTGTCCCGTTCAGCATTACTGAACTCAAGTCCGAACAGCTTCTCTGCCACCTCGACATCCCGTATTTTTATCTGAGCTTCCTTTTTTTCGTTCTTTTTACAGGACAAAACAGCCAGGGCAAATAGCATAAGGAGCAGCATAATTTTTTTCATGATTCTCAATTTTACAGTTTTCATTTAATATATTAAAATGCCTCCAGGATACCCAGGTATATCCCGTGGTCATCCCTTCCGACCGCAAGGTCCAGGCGCAGATTCATCCGGCGGTCTTTGAAAAGTTTAAATCGCACCCCTATACCCCCGGCCGGTTTGATACGGATATTTTGCAGGTTTGCATGGAAAACATCACCTGCTCCGGCGAAGGCAACCAGGCTGAATCGCCATATATAGGGACTGTGGTATTCCACCTGTACCACAAACATATTATGATCCCGGTAACGGCCCCTGAAATATCCACGCAGTAATTTATCACCCCCGAGCATTGCCATATTCCGGAAGGGCACCTCCCTTGCCCAGAGGAATTTCCCGTAAGCCTGAACAAATAATAAATGGTCCCTGCCCAGTGTACAGTACTTTCTGAGATCAATGATCCATTTGGTAAACGGATAGGTAGAGCCCATGGCCCGGTTGAAATAAACCAGGCGGAGCTGGCAGTAGGCACCGGAAGCAGGCAGCAGGATATCGGACCGGCTGTCCCAGGCAAATGTCAGGCCTAACCCTGATATAGCAGATTTTTTGCTGCCCGGGATGATACCTTCCGGAAGGGAGGCATCTGATAAGGTATCGTATTCAACAATATTATTGTGCTCGATTTCCAGCAGGATCCCTGCATATAACTGCCTGCATACCATCCGCAACATGTCCAGTTTAATCCCCCAGATCCTTGATACATAATACTCCTCGTCCTCCCACCGGGTATCGTTCCCGATCCCGTAAAATTGATCAGGCCAGTATTGCCATTTAAGTTCCCCGGCAAGCCTGTATATATTGTCCTTCAACCAGCTATCCGGAAAGAGATTGATGGAAAACTGACGATTCTGGGATATAACCATGCTCAGGCCAAGGGTTGAAGGTCTTCTGAGCAAGGGGTCGCCCATTAGAAGCTGGGTATATACCCCACCAATGATCCTGGTTTCAGGAGAATAACCGAGTACGGGAAACCCTGCAAACTTTGTATCCCGCCTGGTACTGTCCCGATCAGAAACAGTGGTGACCTGGCCGGAGGTGACCATAAACAGCCAGCATCCGAGCAGGTATGTAACCATTTTTTGCATACACGATGTTAAATATAGATAAATGGATTACATTTATGCTACAAAATCAATAATTTGAAATCATGGAAGAGATCAATAAGAACAACGAACAAAATAAACCGACAGGCAACACTCCCGGACGCCAGGTACCCAAGCCTGCCACACGTTCAACCGGATCAACCACTGCTTCGACAACGAATTCAGATGCCACCAAAACACCTCCCAGGCCAGTTGACGGGTCCAAGGAAACCAGTGCCGACACTGTCCCGGTAACACCAACCGCAGAGAAACCGGCAGATACGACCACTCAGGTTCCGGAGAAAGCTCCCGGGACATCCACCCCAGTCGAGGAGAAAAAGTCAAAGAAACTGGCAAAAGCTTTCAAGAGGCTGAAAATGCAGAAAAAGGAAATAACCTCACTTGAAAAGAATCGGGACAGGTTAATGAAGGACCTGATCTCAGCCATAGAGAATAAAAAGAAAGGCAATAAGATCAGAAACCTCGCCCGTGATTTTAACCGGATTGAGAAAAGGGTAAAAACCAGGACTGCCAGCTATCTGCGGGCCAAAAAGAAGCTGGCAAAAAAAATGAAGTAAGGCAAATCCCGGTCACCCAGACCATATTATTAATGAATTAGATCCGTCCAGGGTCACGATCCGGGAACCATTTACCGGTGAGTGGCCTTTTTTTACCTGTCGCCCAGATAGTGTAGGCCTGCTGCACCTTTACCATGAATGGTTCATTATTTATCTTTAATATATATAATAAATTAATCTAATGATTAATTAATAGGGGTATTTTGATAAAAAGTATAAATTTTTTTTTGTCACCCTTAAAAAAAATGTAAAAAAATTAATAAATATATATTTTTTCAATATTATTATTATTTTTGTGCCAGAATTCAGCCGCGTTTCAAATCCGGCTTGTGTGCGTATAAATTTTTTGATAAATAACCCAAAAAACTCGTAAAATGGAAGAGATCAAATCCCCCAAGGAATTTTTCGAATTTGCCAGAAAAACGGGTGCCGAAATGGTGGATCTGAAGTTTGCAGACCTTCTCGGCACCTGGCAGCATTGTACTTTTCCCATCGAATCATGGGATGAAGGTACATTTGAAGACGGCGTTGGTTTTGACGGGTCATCTATCAGGCTTTGGCAGGGCATCCACATGTCGGATATGCTTGCAGTACCTGATGCATCGACCGCCAAGATCGATCCTTTTTTCAAGGAACCAACTGTCAGCGTAATTGCGAATATTGTCGATCCCATCACCAGGGAGCAGTATAGCCGTGATCCCAGATTTGTTGCCCATAAAGGTGTCGAGTATCTGAAATCAACAGGCATCGCCGAAACTTGCTACGTTGGACCAGAACCGGAATTTTTCATCTTTGATGAGATCAGGTATGACCAGACACAGAACATGGGATTCTACCAGATTGATTCTGTGGAAGGAGCATGGAACACAAACCGTATTGAAGAACCCAACCTGGGATACAAACCGAGCTACAAAGGCGGATATTTCCCGGTAAGTCCAACCGATACCTATGGCGACCTGAGGACAGAGATGGTCAACGTGATGCGGAGCCTCGGGATTGTGGTGGAAGCTCACCACCATGAGGTTGGTACCGGCGGGCAGGCGGAAATCGATATGAAATATGCCGACTTGTTAACCATGGCCGATCAGTTCCAGTGGTACAAATATATCATTAAGAATGTTGCCCTGAAACACGGGAAGACTGTCACATTTATGCCCAAGCCTATCTTTGAGGATAACGGTAGCGGTATGCATACCCATATGTCACTCTGGAAAGGCGGAAAGAACATATTCGCAGGGGATGGTTATGCCGGACTTACCCAGGAATGTCTCTGGGGAATTGGCGGTTTGCTGAAGCATGCAGCTTCCGTGCTGGCCTTTGCAGCGCCCACATCAAATTCATACAGGCGCCTGGTACCCGGTTTTGAAGCTCCGGTTAACCTGGCTTACTCGCAGCGTAACCGTTCCGCAGCAGTCCGGATTCCGATGTATCACGCAAACCCGAATGCCAAGCGTTTTGAGTTCCGTTGTCCGGATCCAACCGGCAACGGCTACATTATGTTTACAGCCATTATGATGGCAGTACTGGATGGGATACAGAACAAGATTGATCCGGGACAGCCGCTTGACAAGGATATTTATGCCATGACGACCGAGGAATTGGCCAAGATACCACATGTGCCCGGATCCCTTGCAGATTCACTGGATGCACTGGAGGCTGATCATGCTTTCCTCACCAAAGGTGGTGTATTCACAGATGATCTGATCAGCAAGTATATTGAATATAAAAGAGAAAATGAAGTCACCGAATTAGCTCTGCGTCCTCATCCGTTTGAGTTTTTCCTTTATTATGATGTTTAGGATGGCCAGGCTTGGTTTCAGTAATTGGTGTTCTGGTAAGTTAGATGAGCGCTTATCGAGAACGGCCCTGTCCATCCGGACGGGGCTGTTTCTTCAGGGCCGGGCCAGGATCCGGCTACAGGGTGCCTGTCTCGACCACCCTGCCTGTCCCCAAGGGTAAATATTTGTCCCCGAAAATTTCTTTGAATACACGGATGGTTCCGTCCCCGCTGCAATGGGACGGGGCGGCATATTGAATATGCTTGTCCCTGAATTCCCTGGCAATGACCTCCACCTCATCTGTACCTGTTCTTAAAAGGTGAAAACCTCCCATTACCAGGAGCACTTTCCGGTCCTTTATTTCCATCGCCTTCTCCACGATCTTTTCAATCCCAGGGTGTGCACAACCGGTGATGACTACAAGTCCCCCGGGAGTCTCCAGAACCAGTGATTGTTCAATGATTTCACTGCCCATTTCCCCGGTAGACCAGACATTGTCTGTGATCTTTCTGGCACCGGAGACCAAAACAGGTGTGGCTCCCCGGCTTTCAATTTCTTTTTTAAATTCATCAGGGAAGGACCGGGGCATATATACTTCGATCCCGGTCCTGGATTCCAGGAATTCAGAGATACCTCCGGTATGGTCCCAGTGAATATGTGAAAGGATGATCATATCCACCTCACCGGGATCCTTGCCGGCTGCCCTGAAGTTATGCATAAGGTTCCCGTCATTGCCCCCTGTATCAAAGAGGATGGTCTGGCCCGTTCCCTCAATGAGGCAGGAGAATCCCCAGCTGTTCTTGAAACCCTCTTCATATTTATAGTTATCATAGAGAATGGTCAGGGTAAACTCCTTGCCCGGCCCCATTTTTCTTAAGGATTTGGGGTTATGGAGTGAGGTTAATGCCAGGACTGCGATAATCAATCCGGACGAAATAAGTATTTTTTCCATGGTACTTGGATTCAGGGTTACGCAAATACAAGTCTAAGTTAATCCAAAAACCACATTTTTTTACGATTCACCCCCTTTTTTATCCGGTTCATCGAAAATAATAGCATTTGCCATCAGGCTGGTTTTATTTTGATCCGGTAACCTGTAAAAACCCGTGTTATGGACCTGATCATTGACAACAGGCTGGAAGGTTTGTATGAAACGGGGGAGGATGAGTACTGGAAAATCCGGCAGCTGGACCCGGAATTTGAGAAGTTAAAGGGAGACTGGAAGCATTACAGCAGCGGATATACCTACAAGCTGATCGTAAAGGAGGAAGATAATATGGAAGAATTCGCCCTGCACATGCTGAAGCTGGGTGAGGATCTTTATCTTGATTTCTTCCCGGTTGACTACGAGATCAGGCATGGTTTCCTGGATATGCACCTGGTACCGGCCCATATTTTTGCCAAGGCAGAGCTTACCGACCAGGCCCTCATCCTCCATTTTTTCGATATGGAATGGCTGGAGGACCTGATCGATTCAAAAAAGATTAAAATATCACATGTTGAGACCCAGGACAGGTATCTTCTGACAGCAAAAACAGAGGAACTGCAAAAGTTCATCACCAAATTCGCCAATGACAGTACTACTTTCATTGAAGCGGATACCCTGTTGCGGCAGGATCTTTCGGCCGGTATCCCTGATTTGGCTGTTATGTTAAATTTAAATTGAGCTAGGTGTCATGAAGGCAGGCAGAGTTATATCGATCGTCCTGTTAACCGCTTTGGCCACATCCTGTATCCCCTCACTCTTCCCGCTTCATACCGATGAGGACCTTGTCACCGATGACCGTATTGTCGGGACCTGGGATGCGGGGGCTGACGGGATATGGATTTTTGAGCGGCTCGATTTTACCCCCAGCAATGATTTTTTCAGCCCGGACTGGTCGGATCCGGGTGAAACAAAGACCTATAAGCTGGTTGTCAGGGAAGTAACTGAGGGGGATACCCTGGAGGCAGCGTTTGTGGTCCACATGCTGGTGCTGGCCGGACAGCACTACCTGAATTATTACCCGGTGGACTTTGAACTGGAACATGATTTCCTGGCCTGGCACATGGTCGAGGCAAATAATTTCTCCAAGGTATGGATCACACAAGATTCCTTATCCCTGGGTTTCTTTGATCCCTCCTACCTGGAGGAACTGATTGACCAGAACCGGATAAAGATCTCCCACATAAGGCACGACAATGGCATCCTGTTAACCGCACGGACCAGTGAATTGCAGAAGTTTGTAATAAAGTATGGGAATCAAGAAGATGCCCTGCCGGAGCGCTGTTCGCTGTCGGACAGCGCTTTTTCAGCCCACTTCAAACCTGTGATGTCCATTGCCGTGAACGTCACTCCGGCAGACAGATCTGATGGGTCGAGCGGGACAGAACTCAGCAGGATATCGAGTATTTTCCCATCCTTCCTGACCAGCTGGGTTTCGAGGCTCCCTTTCCCGTGCCTCGATATTGCATCATATTTTGTTTTGCCTATCCTTTCATATTCCTCATCGCTTGGATACAGGATACGGGCATCCTGGCCGATCAGTTCATCCGCCGTGTATCCCAGCATATGACAGAAAAAGGGATTTACCTCCCTGAGCACCCGGTCCTGGACCAGGCCGATGCCCACCGGGGCGGCGGCAAAAATGCTGTCGAGCCTTTCCTTGGCACGCTGCAAATCATCACAGGGAAGTGAATTATCACTGGTAGTGGAACGATCCATACAATCTCAAATGGAAAGGGTTAAAAATAGGGGATTAAAGGGGACAGTTGAGATTGATAAGGGTGACTTTAATCACCAATTTTTGAATGTTTCCAGCTGTTTTTTGGCAGCATCATAGCCGATCCGGTACATTTCCATACCCCGCTTGCTTCCCAGGTACCCGAAGCCGGCAATGTCAACAGGCTCGATCAGCAGATCACACCCGGCGGAACTATCACGGTTCATGGCATGTATATATAGCTGGAAGGTTCTCATGGCAACGTCCCTGATACCCCGGATTTGCTGTACCTGGCTGTTTGGCATGATATTGATGCCCACTATTTTTTCACAAAGTTCCCTGATGGGTTTTACCGGGAAATTATCGATGACCGCTCCGTCGACATAATATTCCTGGTTGATCGTGACCGGTGCATACAGGATGGGTATGGTGGCAGAGGCAACGATCATATCTGCCAGCGGTCCGTTATGGACATAATCAACCTCACCCCGGTGAAGGTTGGTTACGGTGACGTAAAGCGGCTTTTTCAGTTCCTCGAAGGTTTTTGCCCGGATGTATTTATTGATTTTCTTTTTCAGTCCCCATAAAGACAACATCCCCTTGCGGAAGAAGGTCAGCCGTGATAACTGGATCACCCTGTTTTTCCGGAACAGGTCGAGCATTTCAGTGGGACTGTACCCATCTGCATACAGGGCACCCACGATGGATCCCACGCTGGTGCCACTGATCACATCCACCTTTACCCCGGCTTCCTCCAGGGCCTGCAGGGCACCAATATGGGCAAATCCGCGGGTTCCCCCGCCGCTCAGTACCAGTCCCGTTTTAAATTTCATAACATGTATAAAATTACAATCTTTCAGGCAGGAAGTAAACAATTTGTTGTGCAGAAGCCAATCAGGATTATTAATTTTAGCGTACATTGAATTAAGGGCCGACCATAGTAATTCCCATGATAAGCTTCATCTTCAGATATATTTTCCGCAGTTTCAGACGCAACCTGTTTTATCATTCGATCAATATAGCCGGACTGGTCATTGCATTTACCAGTGTCTTCTACATCCTGATCTGGATCAACATGGAGACCAGTTATGACAGTTTTCATCCTGCAGGGGACCGGCTCTACCGGTTTACCGTTGAATTTCAGCGGGGAGACCACCATTCCCATTTTGCCCGAACATGGCAGTCCTGGACAGACGATATGCCTGATTATTTCCCCGAGATTGAATCCATGGTCCGCTTGCAATCCATGAGGAACTCAAGGATAAAGGTGGGTGATCGGAAATTCCTGAGCCGGCAATTTTACCTGGCCGACAGTAATTATTTTGATGTATTCGGACAGC
>LJUP01000144.1 GCA_001303955.1 Bacteroides sp. SM23_62
CTGACAGGATCATTATTATTGATCCTTCATACGGAATGTATAAAGTATGTGCTGATATCAACAATGTAGCGGTGGATTTTGTCAGCCTGAATAAAGATTTCAGCCTGGATGCAGACCGCCTGCTGGCAGCTGTAAGAGTGGAAACAAAGATGATTTTCCTCTGTTCGCCGAACAATCCCAGTTCGAACCTGCTTGGTCAGGCTGAGATTGCCAGGATCCTGTTCGAATTTAACGGGATGGTTGTCCTGGATGAAGCATATGTTGATTTTTGCGGTTCGGAAGGAATGCTTCCTGTGCAGGGTGAATATAAGAACCTTATCATCCTGAGAACGCTCTCAAAGGCATGGGGACTGGCCGGTATACGGCTGGGCATGGCCCTGGCGGATCCGGAGGTGATCCGATACATGGACCGTGTTAAGTATCCCTATAACGTGAATTATCTGACCCAGACAAAGGCACTGGAGATGCTCGGATCTGTTGGAAAGAGGAAAAAGTGGGTACAAGAGATCCTGGCAGAGCGATCAAAACTTAAAGACCGGCTGGAAGACATAGCATATGTGATTAATATCTTTCCTTCTGATGCGAATTTTCTGTTGGTCAGGGTGGAGGATCCGGACGGTTTATATGCATTTTTATATGAACATGGCGTTATCGTCAGGAATCTACGCATTGCAGTGGATGCATCCGCATCACAGTGGGAACCCCTGATGAAAACAACAGGCTCATTGAACTCATGAAATCATATGCTCAATGAAGAAAGCACTATTCATAGACCGCGATGGTACCCTGGTGGTAGAACCCCCGGTTGATTTCCAGGTGGATTCCCTCGAAAAACTGGAATACCTGCCCGGCGTTTTCAGGAATCTGTATTTTATCCGGCAGCAGCTGGATTATGAGCTGATCATGGTATCCAACCAGGATGGGATGGGCAGGCCCCAGTACCCGGAAGAAATTTTTAACCTGGTCCAGGACAAAATATTGACGGCATTTAAAAATGAAGGGATCTTATTCGACCGGATTCACATTGACAGTTCCTTGCCTGAGGACGATCTTCCGAGCAGGAAGCCGGGTACTGCCATGCTGACCGTTTATATGGAAGGTGATTATGACCTGGCCAATTCTTTTGTGATCGGTGACCGGTTGACCGACATTGAGCTGGCGAGGAACCTAGGTGCAAAAGCCATATTGATCGGTGGACAGGATCGCCAGCAGGAAATTGATGAAGCCGGACTCGCACCACATTGCAGTTATATCGCGGGGGACTGGTCTGCCGTTTATGTTTATCTTCTGAGGAACAGGCGTCGTGCACAAATCGTAAGGGAAACAACCGAAACCAGGATCCGAATAGACCTGAGTCTTGACGGTACCAACCGGCATAATATCTCTACCGGGATAGGCTTTTTTGACCATATGCTGGAACAGATCGCCAGGCACGGGGGAGTTGACCTGGAAGTGGAAGTGACGGGGGACCTGCATGTTGATGAGCATCATAGCATTGAGGACACCGGCCTGGCCCTGGGTGAAGCTGTCGCCAAAGCACTGGGTGACCGCAGGGGAATTGAAAGATATGGGTTTTTATTACCCATGGATGAATCCGAGGCAAAGGTGTCCATGGACCTGGGAGGAAGGAGCACTTTGGTCTGGAAAGCAGCATTCAGCAGGGAGAAGATCGGCGACATGCCCACGGAGATGTTTGAGCATTTCTTCAAGTCTTTCAGTGATTCGGCAAAATGTAACCTCCATATTGAAGTCGACGGGAAAAATGAACATCACAAGGCCGAAGCTATATTCAAGGCCTTTGCCAAGGTCCTTCAGCAGGCAGTAAAACGAAATCCATGGCAATTGGAAATTCCCTCAACAAAGGGGGCATTGTAAACAACAAATAATACATGAATGAATCAAATACGAATACAGCCATCCTGCTGATCCACTGTCCGGACAGGCCAGGGATCGTGGCCGCGGTCACCAGCTTCCTGAGTGAGCATGAGGGGAATGTGTTATACCTTGATCAGCATGTTGACAGGGGTGCCGGGGTATTCTTCATGAGGCTGGAATGGGAACTGGAGAAATTCACGATCCCCATTGAAGCGCTTGAACAGCATCTGGATCCCCTGGTCAGGCAATTCAAAATGACCTGGAGACTGTATTTATCAGATATGAGGCCACGCATGGCGATCTTCGTATCCAAGATCCCGCACTGTCTCGACGACATCCTGGCCAGGTACCAGTCCGGTGAATGGAAGGTTGATATCCCGCTTGTCATCAGCAACCATGAAACCCAGAAAGATACGGTTCGCAAATTTGGGCCCAATTTCTACTGTTTTCCAAAGCACAAGGAGAATAAGGCGGAGCAGGAGCAACAGGAATTGAAGCTGTTGAAGGAGTATTCTATCAATTTTATCGTCCTGGCCAGGTATATGCAAATCCTTTCCAATGATTTTGTCAGCCATTACAGGAACAGGATCATCAATATCCACCATTCTTTCCTGCCGGCTTTCCCCGGTTCAAAGCCCTACCATTCAGCCTACGACAGGGGTGTGAAGATCATTGGTGCCACCAGCCACTATGTGACAGAGGACCTTGACGAGGGTCCCATCATCGACCAGGATGTGGCCAGGGTAAGCCACAGGGATTCTGTCTCTGATATGGTCCGGATTGGCCGGGACCTGGAGAAGATCGTACTTGCCCGGGCCATCTATGCACATTTGTCCCGCAAGGTTATGGTTTATCAAAACAAGACTATCGTATTCAGCTAGAGAATGAAAGTTGCCATCGTAAAATACAATGCAGGAAATATCAGGTCAGTGTATTTTGCCCTGGAAAGGCTGGGGGTAGAAGCCGCCATTACAGATGACCACGAACAGTTACGTGCAGCTGACAGGGTGATCTTTCCCGGTGTTGGTGAAGCCAGCACCACCATGAATTACCTGAAAGAAAGAAAACTGGATATCCTGCTCAGGGAGCTTACACAGCCGGTCCTGGGAATATGCCTTGGACTCCAGCTGATGTGTGCCCATTCCGAGGAGGGCAATGCGGACTGCATCGGGATCTTTGACCTGGAGGTAAAAAAATTTGAGATGAAACTGAAAGTTCCGCATATGGGCTGGAACAGCCTTGAAAATGTCAGTGGTAAATTATTCAGCCCGGATCTGGAAGGTGCATTTGTCTACTTCGTACATAGCTATTATGCCGCCCTGGGGGAAAATACCAGTGCTGTGACCGATTATATAAATCCTTTCAGCGCAGCCATTGAGCGTGATAATTTTTTTGCCACCCAGTTCCATCCCGAAAAAAGCGGTCCTGTCGGTGAGAAGATCCTTAAAAACTTCCTTGACCTATGATTGAATTAATACCGGCCATCGATATCATTGACGGGAAATGTGTCAGGCTTGTGCAGGGTCTCTACCGGCGAAAAAAGACATATTCCGATCAGCCCCTGCAGGTTGCCAGGCATTTTGCAGATCTCGGCGTCAGGCGATTGCACCTGGTGGACCTCGACGGAGCGAAGGCGGGAAGGGTTGTCAATCTCGGCATACTACGATCCATTGCCGACAATACCCCGCTGATCATAGACTTTGGCGGAGGTATCAAGAGTGATGAAGATATACGGTCAGTCTTTGATGCGGGAGCAGCCATGATAACCGCGGGAAGCATTGCTGTAAAAAACAGGGACCTGGTCGAGAAATGGCTGGCGCAATACAGTGCCGAAAAAATCATTCTCGGGGCGGATATCCGGAACGGGAAGATATCCATCAATGCCTGGCAGGAAGATACATCCCTGGGGATTTTTGATTTTGTCCAGGCATACTCGGAACTCGGGATTATCAAGCTTATTTGTACGGATATAGCACGCGACGGTATGCTGGGTGGGACTGCAGTGGATTTATACATGGCACTGAAAGAACGATTCCCGACAATGGAGATCATTGCCAGTGGAGGGGTTTCAGGGATGGAGGATATCCGGATACTGGACCAGGCCGGGATTGACGGGGTCATTTTCGGAAAGGCATTTTATGAAGGCAATATCAGATCACAGGAAATAAAAGCGTTTCTCAATCAATAGGCCAATATGTTAGCGAAAAGGATCATACCATGCCTGGATATACGAGACGGGCAGACCGTAAAGGGAATCAATTTCCTGGATATCAGGGAAGTGGGTGATCCCGTTGAAATGGGCGCTGAATATGCCAGGGAAGGTGCCGATGAACTTGTCTACCTGGATATTACAGCAACCCATGAAGAGAGGAATCTGTTCGCAAACCTTGTCAGAAGAATCGCAGAACATGTCAATATTCCATTCACTGTCGGAGGCGGGATACGTCAACTCAGTGATGTAGATCCCTTATTGAATGCGGGAGCGGATAAAGTGACCATAAATTCAGCAGCTGTAAAAGACCCGGAGCTGGTCAACCAGATTGCCAGGTCTTACGGGAGCCAGTTCGTGGTGGTGGCCATTGATGCCAAATTCGAGGAGGATGACTGGTTTGTATATGTTAACGGGGGAAGGATCAAAACTGGACGCAGGTTATTTGAATGGGCTCGTGAAGCAGAACAGCGGGGCGCCGGTGAAATCCTTTTTACCTCCATGAACCATGACGGTACCAAGAATGGATATGCCAATGAAGCCACGGCCGAATTATCCACCAATCTTGGGATTCCTGTCATAGCGTCGGGTGGGGCAGGGAAGATGAACCACTTCGTTGATGTATTCGGGCAGGGTGCTGCAGATGCTGCACTGGCTGCTTCAATCTTCCATTTCAGGGAGATCGGTATTCAGGACCTGAAAAACCATTTACGAATCCATAATATTCCGGTTAGATAAAAATCAATCACAAATGTCATTGAACTTTGATAAACTGGGCGGGATTCTTCCCGCCATCATCCAGGATGCACAGACCAACGAGGTACTGATGCTGGGTTTCATGAACCCGGAAGCATATGAAAGAACCCGAAGTGAAGGAAGAGTCACCTTTTATTCCCGCACCAAGAATCGCTTATGGACCAAAGGGGAGGAGAGCGGGAATTTTATGGAGGTTTTAGAGATGCTGGAGGATTGTGATGCTGATACCCTTCTCATCAGGGTAAATCCGCATGGTCCGGCATGCCATACCGGGATGAGGACCTGTTTCGGAGAGACCGTCCAGAATGACCTGGCCTTTCTTGAGAACCTCCAGTCATTATTGCAGACCAGGAAAGAAGAGCTGCCCGAGCATTCCTATACGGCAAAACTTTTCCGTGAGGGTCCGAGAAAAATTGCCAAGAAACTTGGCGAAGAGGCCGTCGAGCTGGTCATCGAAGCCATGGATGCTGACGAAGAAGGATTTTTGAATGAAGCAGCAGACCTGCTTTTTCACATGATCATCCTGCTGGTCGACAGGGGATACAGGCTGGAAGATGTGGTAAAGATCCTGGCGGAAAGACACCAGACTGGGTGAGCCTACTCAAACTCGGACAGGGTCTTCTGAATGATACCGATGGCTTCCGTAAGTTCCTCCTTTGAAATAACCAGTGGTGGTGCAAACCGGATGATGTGATGATGGGTTGGTTTCGCCAGTAAACCGTTCTCCTTCATGGCAACACATACATCCCAGGCAGTTTTCCCCTGTTTGGGTTTGATCACAATGGCATTGAGCAGTCCTTTACCACGTATGGTCTCTATCATATCCGAGTCGATCTTGCCCAGTTCATCCCGGAAATATGCTCCCAATTCTGTGGCCTTTTCGGCCAAGTTTTCATCTTTGATAACCTCGAGGGCGGCAATGGCTACTTTGGCCGCGACCGGATTTCCGCCAAATGTTGATCCATGTTCGCCGGGTTTGATACAAAGCATGATCTCATCATCACACAGCACGGCTGATACGGGGTAGACACCTCCCGAGAGGGCTTTCCCGAGAATGAGGATGTCCGGCCGTACACCCTCGTGATCACAGGCAAGCAGTTTGCCGGTACGAGCAAGGCCAGTCTGTACCTCATCGGCAATGAACAGGACGTTCTTTTCCCTGCACATCTTGAAGGCTTTCTTCAGGTATCCATCTGACGGTACATGAACACCAGCCTCACCCTGGATCGGTTCAACCAGGAAACCCGCAACATTGGGATCTTCCAGTTCCTTTTCCAGGGCATCAAGATCATCGTAAGGAATTTTTACAAAACCCGGCGTGAAAGGGCCGAAACCGGCATATGAATCAGGATCGGTTGACATGGAGACCACCGTTATCGTTCTTCCGTGGAAATTATTCTCACAGACTATGATCTTGGCTTCGTTCTCTTTGATTCCTTTTTTGGTATAGGCCCATTTGCGGCAGAGCTTCAAGGCTGTTTCGTCGCCTTCGGCACCTGTATTCATCGGTAATACCTTGTCATATCCAAAATAATTGGTGATGAATTCTTCATATTCCCCGAGCACACTGGTATAAAATGCCCTCGAGGTAAGGGTGAGCTTTTCTGCCTGTTCTTTCATGGCCGATACTATCTTCGGGTGGCAATGTCCCTGGTTCACGGCAGAATAGGCCGAAAGGAAATCAAAATATTTCCGTCCTTCCACATCCCAGACATAAACACCCTGTCCCTTGTCCAGTACCACGGGCAACGGGTGGTAATTATGCGCACCAAATTTGTCTTCCTTTGCAATGTAATCCTGTGTATCCATCTGATGATATTTAATTTCAGGCTCTAAAAATAATCAATCCTGACCATTCCTGCTTTTAAAAAGGTGCATATTTTTCAGGAAACTAAAACCTGGCCGTCAGCCTTACATTGAAGCGCCTTCCGGTAAGGTAGTTTGGGACAGCAAAGGCACCGGGGACATTATCCTGGTTCGAGACTGTTTTTATCCATGTGTAGGAAATGACATTCCTCACACCTAGCAGGTTAAATACTTCAGCACTGATCCAGATGCTTTTGAAATGGCGAAAAGGATTTCCATCCTTCAGGCTGGCATTCTCCCGTTTAAGCACCTTGGCAAAACCAATGTCAACCCGCTTGTATGAAGGCATTCTGAATTGTATATCGTATCGGGGGATATTGGGTGGACTGAAAGGAAGTCCGGATCCGTAAATCAGGTTCAGGAGCACTTTATAGTCAGGAAGGCTGGGCAGATAATCCCTGAAGTAAATACCTACCATAATCCGCTGGTCGGTTGGCCTGGGATAATAACCTGGTTCAATAAGGTTTCCATATTCAGTACGGTAATAATCACCCATGATATCTTCCTCGGTCTTCATCAGGCTCAGACTGGCCCATGATGCTGCACCGGGAACAAACTCACCGTGTATTTTCATATCCATTCCCACAACATACCCCCTGGCCAGGTTTTCACCCGCATATTCAATCCTGACATTATCCAGCTTATATGGAACGAGTTGATCCAGGTGTTTATAGTAGATCTCAGTCGTGAACTTGAACTGCCGGTCCCAGGCAGTAAAGACATAATCTCCGCCGAGTACGAAATGGATTGATCTTTGCGCCTGCAGGTCCGGATTGAGTGTGCCATCCGGGTACCGTAATTCCTTGTAGAAAGGAGGCTGGTAATAATATCCTGCGGCCAGCCTGAAAATAAAGTCAGGTTTCCAGTCTGGTTTCACTGAAAAAGTGACCCTGGGACTCAACAAAAACTGATTGTTCAGATCCCAGTATGAAGCCCTGATCCCCGTGCTGAGGAAGAACATGGTATTGTTGCTCTCAAAAGTCGTTGTATGCTGCATAAAAAAGGTCAGCCGATTGCTGAAGAGCCGGTGATTCCATTTATGAACGTTGAAAAGGGAGATGGTTTGGCCCGTATAAGGAACGGAATAGCCAACTGAATCGATCATTTCCCATTCACTGATCTTGTCCCTGATCCGTTCCTGCTGCCATCTTGCTCCCCATTTCAATGTACTCCGATTTGTTATCAGGGTACCCAGGTGAGCGGCTGAATATACGAATGCATTCAGGTCGTTGCGGGCATGGTTCAGCTGGCCGCCTATACCAATGTTCAATATACTGTCCCCATAGGTCTCGGAATCCAGCCGGTTATCCAGTTCATTGATCAGGTATTCACCGAGAATATCATAATGTTCCTGTTCAACAGAGTAAAAGCTTGCTCCGATAAATTTCAGGGAGAGCCGGTTACTGGGCGCATACTGCAGGGTCAGTGCCCCGGTATAGGAATCAAATCTGTCATGTTCCTGGCCCTCATAATATATCCTGAGATTCAGGGGATTCTGGAATGTGCCAAAATCAGTATTCCTTGTTTCGGGGATGAAATGATAACGGTTGAGGGCGATATTTCCAAGGAAACTGATCTCCCATTCGGGTGCCAGCCTGTAGGTAAGCAGGGTCTGAAAATCATAGAAGTTCGGATTATATTCACCCTGTGTTTCCAGTGAACTCAGGAGGTACTGTGTGGTCTTGTAACGAAAACCTGAAATGTGGGTAAAACGCCTGTTCCTGGATGCTCCTTCAAGCTGGAGAGATCCGCCCAGCAGGCTTATGCTTGCGGATCCACCAAATTTTACCGGTCTTCGGTAGGTGATATCCAGCACGGATGACATTTTATCTCCATAGAGCGCATCGAATCCACCTGCCGAGAATTTGATAGAGGAAACCATGTCCGGGTTAATGAAACTGAGGCCTTCCTGCTGGCCTGAACGCACAAGGAAGGGCCTGTGGATCTCGATAAGGTTGACATATACGAGGTTCTCATCGAAATTACCTCCCCTTACCGAGTACTGGGAACTGAGTTCACTTCGGGAAGAAACACCCGGCATGGTGCCAAGGATCGTCTCAAGATTACCCGAAACATTGGGTAGCATATCCAGGGTTTTAATATCGATCCGGTTTATGGTGGTTGCCCTTTCATGCTGCTCCCTGATGGTTACTTCATCCAGGTTTTGCACAGTCTGCCTGAGTACCTGCCTGATCTCATGTGTCTGTCCGGGCTGAAGGCGAAGGCTGAGTGTTATCTGTTCAAAACCCAGATAAGATATGATCAGGGTAATGTCTTCATTCGCAGGAATTTCGAGCTTGAAGACACCCTCTTCATCTGTAACGGTGCCGTATTGAGTATCAGGGATCGCCACATTGGCCAGGAATATGGGCGCCTGGTTTACATCAGTGATCTTTCCTGTGACAAAGGCTGTTTCCTGGGCATGGGCCAGGATCGGCATACAGCATATCATTATGAACAGCATCCTGAATCTCATCCGATGGTTCTATACTCAATAATCATTAAACAGATAACCGGTCATTAAATTGTGCCCTCAACTGTCACTTGTTGGGATTCTTGAATCTGCCTTCCTCCAGGTATTTGAAGAATTCTGCCCACCGCATGGGATTAAATATGGAATAGTATGGTGTCTGTCCAACCGTATAGAGTTCATTGTACTGCTCCCTCAGGTGATACTGATAATTCAGATCAGGGTCAGGGGCAGCATCCGGATTATGGATCTGAGACCTGATCAAGGCCAGGTTCCTGTAAGCCCGTTTAAGATCATCGTCAGGCAGTTCAATGCTTACAAAGGCCCGCTTGAATTCTTCATACGTTTTCCAGGGAAGGATGATTACCTCCCTGATCTCTATGGTATCGGTCTCCATTATTACATCTACAGGGTAGTTGAACGAGGCCAGGTTATCAGGAATGATCAATCCGGTCCGCTTGTATCCCACTGCAGAGAACATGATGGTGTCCCGGGGGTGAACGACAAATGAGAACATCCCGCGGGTATCGCTGATGGTGCCCCGGTGTTGGTTTAAGATCAGAATATGCACAAACTGCAGTGGCTGCAGGAATTCGTTGCGAACCACACCGGACAACTGGATCAGTTTTTCATCATCCTGGCTGAATGCTGGTGTAAGCATACCAGCGATCAGGATGGATATGGCTATGATATTTTTATGCACTCGGCCTCCTGGAAGATAGGAAAGTTCAAAAATGGGTAAAATTCCTTACATAATAAAACGTTCCTCGTTTTTGAATAAGTATTCAGTGTTTCGCAGGTTTATCTATTTTTGTAAGGCCTAATGAAAAACCATGATAAAGCAGAAGGAAATCAGCCTGCCCCCATTTGAAAGGGGCTTTCACCTGATCACCAGGTATATTGAGCAGGAGCTTCCCGAGTTGCCTGATTCGGGCCTGGTCAACATTCTGCTGAAGCATACCTCTGCGGCCATCACCCTCAACGAGAATGCTGATCCGACTGTCCGCGATGACTTTGAATCCTTTATCTCGAGGCTGGTCCCTGAGAACCAGCCATATTATATACATACCCTCGAGGGTGCTGATGATATGCCGGCCCATATTAAATCATCACTGTTCGGAGCGACGCTGACCATCCCTGTGTCCAATGGAAGGCTGGACCTTGGCACATGGCAGGGAATATATTTGTGTGAGTTCCGCAATTACGGCGGTCGCAGAAGGCTTGTACTGACTGTCTTGTCCTGAAGATCAACGATGTTCTAAAGCATTAATTCGCATAGGAAAACATGACTTTTCTTATCTGAGGCCCTGCCTTTTTTTTCTATTTTGGATGGCATAATCAATCCACCGGTTGCCATGCAGAAAATGATGTTACTCGGGGATGAGGCCATTGCCCAGGCTGCACTGGATGCGGGTATTTCAGGTGTTTATGCATACCCTGGCACGCCTTCCACTGAAATCACTGAATATGTGCAAAAATCGCCGATTGCCAGGGAAGGAAAAGTGCACAGTGAGTGGTCGGCCAATGAAAAAACGGCAATGGAGGCCGCACTGGGTATGTCATATGCCGGAAAGCGTTCAATGGTCTGCATGAAACATGTAGGTTTGAATGTAGCCGCGGATCCCTTCATGAATGCCGCCATTACCGGGGTCAACGGAGGAATGGTCGTGGCGGTGGCAGATGATCCTTCCATGCATTCCTCACAGAATGAACAGGACTCACGGGTTTTCGGAAAGTTCGCCATGATACCGGTATTTGAACCGGCAGACCAGCAGGAAACTTATGATATGACCTACCGGGCCTTTGATCTATCAGAGCAATATAAAATCCCTGTCATGCTCAGGGTGACAACCAGGCTGGCTCATTCCCGCTCTGGAGTGGTCACATCGGAGGTAAGGGACCAGCATGCAGTTGTGTTGCCCGATAATCCAATCCAGTTCATTTTACTGCCCAGCTTTGCCCGAAAAAGTTACCAGTTCCTGCTTGATCACCAGGATGCCTTCGAGGCGGAGTCAGAACAGAGTGTTTTTAACCCGTTTATCGATGGGAGTGATCGATCCTTGGGGATTGTGGTATGTGGCCTGGCATACAATTACCTGGTTGAAAACTTCAATGACCACAAGGTACCTCATCCGGTCCTGAAAATTTCCCAGTACCCCCTTCCGCGAAAAAAGCTGGCAACACTGTATGAAATGTGCGAATCAATCCTGGTCATTGAGGAGGGCTATCCAGTGGTAGAAGAATTACTGGCCGGGATCCTGGGCCTGGGTAAAAAGGTTCGCGGCAGGCTTGACGGGACGCTGCCCCGTGCCGGGGAGCTCACTCCGGACCTGGTCGGATTGGCCTTTGGTCCACAGGTAAAAAAAATCCGAAAGATCCCGGATATTGTTGCCAACAGGCCACCTGCCCTCTGTAAGGGATGCAGCCATGCGGATGTATACCACGCGCTGAATGAAGTCATGGGACCATTTGGTGAAGGAAGGGTTTTCTCAGATATCGGTTGTTACACCCTGGGGGCCCTGCCACCCTATAATGCCATATATACCTGCGTGGATATGGGGGCATCCATCACCATGGCCAAGGGAGCGGCTGACGCGGGATTGCTCCCGGCGGTCTGTGTGATCGGTGATTCAACTTTTACGCATTCCGGGATGACCGGCTTGCTTGATGCTGTGCTCCAGAACTCGCCCATTACCGTCATCATTTCTGATAATTCGACAACGGCCATGACCGGCGGACAGGTATCCCATGCCACCGGGCGCCTCGATTCTATCTGCAAGGGTATTGGTGTAGACAGTAAGCATGTCAGGACCCTTAATCCCCTGAAGAAATATCATCGTAATAATGTGCAGGTTCTGAAGGAAGAGATTGCCTATGAGGGCATTTCAGTGATCATTGCACAGCGGGAGTGCATCCAGACAGCCACCAGGAAAAGAAGGGAGGCCCGCAGGGAAAGCCCGCAGGAATAGCAGTAATAAACATACAGTTTATATAATGAAGACCGATATCATACTGGCCGGAGTGGGAGGCCAGGGTATTTTATCCATAGCCGCATCCATTGGTATGGCAGCCCTTGGCAATGAATTATACATCAAGCAGGCAGAGGTACATGGCATGAGCCAGCGGGGAGGAGCGGTACAGTCACATCTCCGGATATCTACCAGTCCCATTGCCTCCGATCTGATCCCCCTGGGAAAAGCCGACCTTATCCTGTCGGTTGAACCCATGGAATCCCTGCGCTACCTGCCATACCTTGCAGAGCATGGATGGCTCGTTACCAACTCAAATCCATATCTGAATATCCCGGATTACCCTGACATGGGAGCCATTGAAACACAAATTGCCATGCATCCAAACCATGTCCTGCTTGATGCTGATAAAATGGCATCTGAACTGGGATCCAGAAAAGTATCAAATATGGTCATCCTGGGAGCCGCTACGCCTTTTATCGGGATCCCCTATGAACATTTTGAAACAGGGATCAGGGCCATCTTCGGCAGGAAAGGGGAGGAGATCGTACTGCTGAACCTGGAGGCCCTGCGAAAGGGTAAAGAAATTACAGAGGATAAGGTGTAATCATGCTAAAATCAGGTATATTGCAGGTCTTAACAGACCAATGTGATGCGCAAGTCCAAATTCACCAGGCAGGAGCTGGCCCTGTTAGCGGAAAGGGGCATGCCTCCGGAAAGCATCGAAATACAACTGGAAAACTACCGGAACGGTTTTCCGCCCGTTGATCTGTCTGCGCCCGCAACACCGGGGAACGGGATCATTTGTATGTCTGATAACGAGGTGCAAAAGTATGCCATGAGATACGAGAACATCCAGCGGAACCTGCAATCGGTTAAATTCACCCCGGCTTCGGGCGCTGCTTCAAGGATGTTCCAGCGCCTTTTCGAATACGTGCAGGATACCCCGGAGGCAACAGGAAAACCATATCCTGAAATAGAACAGCTTATCAGTGGAATTCACAAATTGGCATTGGCGGAAAACCTGGAGGAGGTTCTGCTGCTGGCCGGAAAGAAAGTTGATGAGCTGGTAAAAAGTCAAAATTACCTGCCCATTATCCGGGGCATCATTCTGGAAGAGGGACTGAACTATGGAAAGATGCCCAAGGGTTTGATCAAATTTCACAAATACCCCGGGGAAAACCGAACCGCTGTCGAAGAACATCTGGTGGAGGGTGCAGGATATTGCATGGGAAGGGGGGATAGCGTTTCCATCCATTTTACCGTCTCTTCTGAACACCTGGATGGTTTTATTGACCTGCTCGCTCAGGTGCAACCTGTCTATGAAGAAAGGTTCGGGGTAGTATTCCGGGTCGATTTTTCCATCCAGCGTGCATTTACTGATACCCTGGCAGTGGATGAGTACAATGAACCTTTCAGGGACCCGGATGGGAGCCTTGTTTTCAGGCCGGGTGGACATGGAGCCCTGCTGGCCAATCTGAATGAACTCGATGCCGACCTCGTTTTTGTAAAGAACATTGACAATGTTTGTCCGGACCGGATGAAACCGGTGACCAATCTGTATAAGAAGGCCCTGGCTGGCATGCTCCTGGAGATTCAACAAAAGACATTTGAATATATCCAGCTGTTGGACAAAGGAGATCCCGGTGAAGATTTGCTGTCCGAGGTTCGGGAATTTCTGATCAGCAGGATGAACTGCATCCCTTCCTCTGAGGAT
>LJUP01000145.1 GCA_001303955.1 Bacteroides sp. SM23_62
ATCCCCTCTCTGCACCAACCATCATGGTCATCAATCCCATACCGCTCCCACCAGATGTACAGGTATTACCAGATCCTTTTCGCTCTCGTGCTAATCCACTCACGGGATGGCCATAATCATAAAAATAGCGAAAGGTGGCTTCTTGTATTGACGTTAGCAATTCATCTTCAGACAATGCCATTGAAGAACCAAATACCGTATCGGATGGTTCTGATTCCAGAAAATCGCGATTAATCGCTGTAATATAATAATAATATGTTTTATCATTTTCACCTAAAAAATCACTATATAGATTCACCGTATGAAAGACAGGATTCAATTTAGTATAGGGTCCGTTAAGACTTTGAGACCTGTATATATAATATCCTTCTAAATTTATTTCTGTATTTCGTTTCCATTTTAAATCAATACGGCTATCCGAACCTTTTACCAGAGGTGACCGTGGCTTTTCTGGAGTTTCACCATTACCAGCACCTGCCTTGATCATTTTTATTTCATCAAGCCATGCAATATGTTCTTCTCCATCTGTTACCTTTTGCCAGTGGAAAACGGTTTTAATTCTGGTAAAATCACAATTCTCAGGACCGGGAAGGAAGGCACTTAAAGGAATTTTCACCTGTTGCCAGGTAGTACTATCTTCATCAACCTCCGAAATATAATCACCCAACCATATTTTTGTACTTTTATGGTTTGAAAGATCTTCTACTGATATATCGGGGAGATCAACTTGGGAGATGGTGGTGGGCCCATTAATCCAATAAACAAGGCTGTCAAATTCTGTTATATCGTGTCCTGGCCAGCCCACTGACGCCACCGCAATACCCCAATCGCCTCCAGAATTGGAGGTCCAGTGCAATCGTAAACTATGCGCTCCTAAATAGGGATGCTCCGGATCAACAGGAAATTTATCATTACTCCCCGCCAGTTCTAATTCACTAGGTGCCGTTTCGAATCCCCATGATGAATCATATAATTCGTCACCATTAGGGCTATCGCTGAAAAATACAATCTCATTCTGGCTATAGCTGAATACAACCCACAAAACAATAATGCAAAACATTTTAATATTAAACATGTCTTCACCTCGTGTTAAAATATTACTATGTGAATATCCAGTGACTTTTACATACTAATGTTTCTCAATCTGATTTTTTATTAGAACTTGCACTTCTTTCTTTGAAGACTCCATGGGAATCATATTACCCTTAATCCTCTTATTATCAAGATATATCTCGATTGGATGAGTTAACATCTCACTGGTTTTCAAGATCCTAATATGATAAATTGTACCACGGAATAAGCGTTTCATATGCACCTCTTTCCAATCATCGGGAAAACAAGGATCTACTACCAGCCCATCATAATCCGCGCGGATACCAAGCAAATTGTCAAACGTTACTTTTAATAACCAGGTGGCTGATCCTGTATACCATGTCCAACTACCTCGACCATGATAAGGTGATTCAGGGCCATCAATATTGCCAGGTGTAACAAACGGTTCCGCCTGATATAAATCAGGATCTTGTCCATTGTATATAGGGCATAGTTTTCTATATACCCGATAAGCCATCTCAGAATTTCCCAATTTACTTGCTGCCCAAATAGTCCATGTAGCTGCATGGGTATATATCCCACCGTTTTCACGGACTCCTGGTGCATATCGAGATAAATAGCCGATGCAGGGATCAGGTTTTGAATAAGCTGGTGTTAACAATAATAGACCGGCATCATCTTCCAGGTATTTTTCTATGATTTTTAGTAGAGTTTTCTTTCGTTTTCCGTTAGCTACATCAGCAATAATGGCCCAATTTTGAGGATTCAAGAAAATTTTGCCTTCTTTATTGGATTTGCTACCGATAAGTTCCCCATTGTCTTTACTGGCACGCCAGTACCATTCACCATCCCACCCGTATTCATTTAACACTTTCTTTAAATCTTTTGCACGCATTTGATAATAGTCTGCTATAGTCGACTGTTCTATTACCCGGAGTGGTATCTGCACTTCCTGGAGAATATAGTATAAAAAATGTCCCAGCCAAATGGATTCTCCCTTTCCCTCAACACCCACAGCGTTCAATCCATCATTCCAATCGCCATGCAATATTAAGGGTAATCCCCTTTTACTGAATCTATTGAGAGTTAAATTAATAGCAGCAAGACAGTGATTTAGCAGTGTTGCAGGGGAATCTGAGTCTAAATATTTCACCTTTTCATCAAAAATAGACCAATCTGCAGTTTCTTTTAGGTATTGGATAACAACAAACGGCAACCATAAAAGATCGTCACTCACAGAAGTATCGTGTCCTTGATCGGTAAAATTATGCCACCAATGCAAGACATGCCCATCTTTAAATTGATGTTGGGCATGAAGCAGAATTTGTCTTTTTGTTAATTCAGGCTCCATGTACAAGAAAATCTGACTATCCTGCAGTTGATCGCGAAATCCATAGGCACCACTTTGTTGATAATAAGCCGCTCTCCCCCATAATCTGCCGGATATAGCTTGATATTTAAGCCAAATATTGGTCATTAAATTTAATGCTTTGTCTGGAGTTTCAACTGTGCTTTGATCAAAGATATCGTCCCAGGATCTGAGAATATGTTGAAAAGATTTTTCAATTTGCTTTGAAGAGCTATATTTATCAATTTGTTTATAAATATTATTACTTTTATTCTCCACACCCAACAAAAAATTAATTGTTTTTTCCTCTCCGGATTTAAGAACTATAACTTTTTTAACACTTGCTATCGCATCACTCCATTTACCAAACGATCCATCAAGGCCACCAGTTTTTAAAGCACGTGGATGCGCGAGCGTTCCATTTCTTCCTATGAAAGATTGTTTATCGCATGTAAATCCGTCTATAGAGGGAATGCAGGCAAAATAGGCTATGAAAGGCCACTCTGAGTTCCAATGACCTCTCTTTCCCGGTACTTCCCACATTCTCTTTTTTGCCAATATGGCGTACTTTTGTGAATCAAATGATGTATCAATAAAGGATTTATGGAATTCACGATGATTATCAGGTGCAAAACCTAAGCACCATTCCAGATATGTGTAAATTCCTATTTTCTTATCCGTATCATGATGATTTCGAATTTTCAACGTCCAGATTTCTAAATTCGCGTCGAAGGGAATAAATATTCGCAGGCGTGCTTCAATTTGTTTAAATACTGTATGAAATTTTGTGTACCCTATACCATGACAGCATTCAAATCTCTCGACTGTTTTCGCTACGGGTAAAAATGTGGGGCTCCAAACTTCACCGTTATCTTCGTCACGAAGATAGATGTATTTTCCGAAGCAATCTTGAATTAGATCTTGTGACCAGCGTGTAATGCGATTTAAATTGGAATTGCCAAGCCAACTAAATCCTCCGTTGACTTGAGAAATAACAAGGCCATAATTTCCATTCGAGATTACATTTACCCAAGGTTTAGGGGTATGAGGATTTTTTATGATAAATTCTTTTCCATGTGCACTAAAATAGCCATAGCGGGTTTCGAATCTTTTCATTATCTTGAATAGTTAAAAATCTATACCTATTGAAAAGTGATGCACATTGGTTAATTTTCCCCAGTCTGCAAAAGCATAATCCAATTTTAAACTTGCAGATTTAGATAGATAATATATAAATCCCGCCCCAGCCGTTAATCCTTTTTCAGAATCCTGCTCAAAAAAAGCTTGATAGCCTGCACGCAGAAAGAATCTCTGCTTAAATCCATATTCAGCGCCCAGGCTCACACTTTCTGTATTATCATTAGGATGTCTTGCTTCCAGCGTAACCACGATTTGATTTAGCTCCTGTTTCAGTACTTCAATTCCTAATCCAAAACGAAATAGTAATGGCAAATCCCATTTATCAGTCTGTAAATTGGCAAAAACATTTTCATTATCACCCCATTCATCACTGGTAAAGTCATAATTTACAAAGATATCTTTTCCCATATATTGGAGCTTTGGGCCAAAGTTTGACATACTGATACCCAATACCAACCAATCAAAATCGGTTCTAAATATTAATCCAACATCAAAGGCTACAGTTGATGCTGTCATATGCCATATTTTTTGATATATATATTTTGCTGTAAATCCAATACAGAATAAGTCTGTTAGTCTTCGAGCATAACTTAATCCCATACCCAGATCTACTGCGCAGAAATATTCCCCGGTACCCTCGGGTTCAAACTCAGTGCGAACCTTCATATCAGGCATGGAAAGAGCAGTAAAGCTTATACCAAAAGTACCAACATTTCCTGCACGAATTGCAACAGATGCAAAGTTATATTGAGTATCCGCCAGCCAATTTGTATGTACAAATGTAACAGAACCACTGTTTTTGATATTTGCCAAGCCAGCAGGATTCCAGTACATTGAAGTAGCGTCATTACTAATAGCGGAAAATGCTCCACCCATACCAATCGCTCGGGCTCCGACCTGGATTTTTAAAAATTGAGCTGCAGTAGTACCTGTTTTTGTCAATCCACCGAACATGTCGGCAAACGATAAGTTAAACAGGATACCCATCATTAGAAGGGGAATAATTTTGTTCATAATATGCCAACTAATTCATTTAATTATGGCGAATCTTCCTATCTTCTCACCAATATCAGGTGCATCAATATGAAAAATATACATACCTGGTGCCACATCAAGACCATCTTTACTCTTTAAATCCCAGGATTCCGATCCATCTAAAATGGTCGATGAATGCTCTATTGTCTGCACATGGTCACCACTGATGGTAAATATGCGAATCGTGCATTCCGTAGGCAAATGAATGAAAAAAAGCCTACGTTCCCCGCGACCAGTTGCCAGTAATCGTGAGGGTTCCCATCGTGCTGCAGCAACATACGGATTCGGAACCACCGCAATTTGATCCAGATTATTTTTTGCCATTTCCTGATTAACTCTTGCTGCTTTTGTTGTGAAACGGTAGGAGTCACCACTGCGAAAAGGTGTCTTGATCTGAATACGTAGAATATCATCATCATCTGGTAAAATCGCTTCTTCATCTCCCAAGGGATTTAAGAACACGATACGCCATATTTCCCTTGGAATTGTGCCATCCCTTATTATGATTCTGAGGTATTCCTCAAGGCCGGGTGCAGTACCAACTGAGATGCTGCTATCCCTGGTAGCAGGATCTGGTTCCTCTAAAGTAAAGAGCATTTTTTTATTGTCGTAGATGTCCCACACCGAAAAATTAACAGGAAAGCGTGGGATAAACCACCAGCTCGTATCGGGATCACCGAAACGAACTTCATAGCTAGCAGGATATCCTTCGCGTCGGCTCGGAAAGTGATAGCGATGTTCTACCCTTATTGGTATATTTGCATTACCTGCAATCCAACCGGAATTATGGCCATCCCATTCAATACTATCGGTAAAGACAAACAAACGCATGCCATCGAAAAGTGGATTGAAATCCTCTCCCCGCACATAGTATGATTCTTTTATTAATGTATTTTCCTGATCATCATTGCCGATTTCCATTAGATCATATACAATTGTATCAGGATGTGTAGTATCATCGAAGCTTACTTTAAAAGTCAGATTATCTTGCACAGCAAGGGGATCTAGAATATCAATCCATAAATTTCCTGTTGCAAATCCGCTTATGTGTTCAATTTCATTCTGCAATCCTGCGCTTTCATACCCTGCGGCCGGTGCCTGGGGTGTCACCTCGACGGTATTTACATCCAATTTAACATTACCGTTGATATCTCTAACAATAATCCTGCTACATTCTGAAGGATACATGTTCAGGTCTTCATCACCCCGATCATACGATACAACAGCATAGTAGTATGTTTTTCCATTGATAACATCTGTATCCGTCCAGGAATGCTGCAATCCTTTATTATCCCCCATATATATTTTAACACCCTGATAGTCTATGGGAAAAAATCCCTGCACATCATTACGGATATCAAACTGAGCAACAGGCTGCAATAATGTTTTTTCGCCAAAGGCGTTGGTAATAATTCTCGGATCAAGGAAACCAGGATCAGTACTTTTATATATTTTATAACCTTCAAAATCATAAGGGGGATCTGAAAATTGATCATAGCTTTCTTCTGCTTTATCATCCCAATAGAGAGTTACACGCTTATCCCCTGTGGTAGCCCATACATTTGGCTTATCGGGTGGACGAGCAAAGTTATAATTATTATCATAGATTCTTTGTACCGTTTGCTTGTTGCGGATAATATCGGATTTATTTTCTCCAAATATTAAACACACTGAAAATCTTTCGGTTAATGAAGTTTTTAGAGGAAATAAACCTGATCCATATAAAAAAGCAATATTTCCGTTTTGCAATTGTGTATCAAAATGGCTCGTTGATACCCTATCCCAAATTTCTCTGTCTCTGAAAAACGCTGGGCCGGTACCTATATAAAAAACGTCGAAAGCAGTTAAACCTATTTGATCTGATTCATCTTTATCCGTGGCATCAAAGTGCGGTTCACCTGTGGTAGGGATACCATCCCCCTCACCATTATCAGCAGTGCCAGGAAGACCATCAGCACCAACATCGTCCTTTTCTGGATCCCAATCAAGATCATTATCAATAAGATCATCGCGACGTTCATCTATTAACTCATCAATGCGCCCATCACCATTATTGTCTTCACCATCCGCGTATTTAAATCCAAGGTGTAGTTCCGCTTCATCAATCAAACCATTTCGATTATCATCTAATCCGTTATCAGGTATTTCACCGATAAGCATATTTGAAGTTACATTCGGACTACCGCTCTCACCATCACCATCATCATCAATTCCATTAAAGGGATTACCGGGACTCTCTAAGAACGCATATCCGCAATACCCTGTGGGTCCCCAACCACCTTCACCAGTACCATTTGTATCCCATGAATATGTAATATCATCGTCTAAATCGAAGAAGGCATTATCATCATTAGAATCATTTTGACCGCCAACACCTACGTCCACATACATGCCGAATATCATCTTCTGATAGTCGGTCGTGCCTTCATTTGTAATATCATAATGCCAAAAAATTAGGTCCTCAGCTAATACATTTGACCACTGAAAACCTCGAACACCAACCCGGAGAGCTAAACCTCTGCGTGTTAAGTCAGTCGAATCGGGATAAAAATCATGTCCATCATCTGTATTATCGTCCATTACAAAATAACTTTCCTGGTCAGCATTAGTACGTTTACCAAAATAACCGTTCCAGTTTCCATCCCAACTCGCATCTTTGTCTGCCCACGAACTGGGCCATGAATTTGGCTCATCGCTCATAGCGATATGATCCTGAAGTGGATTTGAATAGCCCGGGCGGGGTTGCCATCCTCTTTCGATTCCTTCGGGTGAGATATCCATTAATTCGCGATAGCCAGACTGACATAAATATAATGTATCACCCTTAGTATTGATCACCTGAGTAACCACAATTGGAGTTATACCATCCATATATGAATGGGTGCTCCCCTTTGGCCAAACCCCCGATGGTTGTCTTCCCCACCATGCGACCTCACCAAAATTATAAAATATGGTTTCTACTAGATTGCCGTTATGGATACCTTGTTTACGATATTTTCTGTTGCCCCGCATCTCAAGTGGTACAGATATTTGAGCAAAAGTAGTAAGTGTAAATAAACTTACAATGATGATAGAGTAATATTTTAAAAATTTCTGGAATATATTTGAAATCAGCATACTTATTAATTCTATAGTGTGATACTTAAGCCAAATAAAATTTTACGTGGTTCAGAGTAGTAATCCGGTCGATTTAACCAATCTTCAAGCGTATTAACATGAGCTCTGCGATCACCTAAATAACGACTTATTAAGGAATATCCTGCACGACCGGTGTCCGAATAAATGGTTAATTCATTCCGTCTGTCAAATACATTGTATACTTTTAAGAAAACGGATAGTCGTTTATTCCAGAGAAGAATATCCTTCGATAATCTAAGATCAAGCGAATAAATTGCAGGTTTGCGACCACTATTTTCAAAAGTTGTCTCTAAATTTTGAATCGCTGGCGTATAGGGTAAACCGCTACTAAATTGGCCTATTAAACCAAAACTAAATAGATCTGTATTATCATATGAAACTGATATATTTATGGTGTGTGTCTGGTCCCAATCTAAGGGTACCACTTGAATATTAGATTGTTTAGGTGGATCGGCCTGATTATTATAAAAAACGTGGTTTGGATCAGATGCGTTGCCCTCAGCAACCTGAAAAGTGTAATCAAATGAGACCGTTATATAGTCATACGGTGTAGGCCGTTTATTAAAGGAAAGTGTGATACCTCGAATATTTCCATAATCTCTATTTTCATAGCGGGCATATCGATCTCCAAGCACATAAGTCTCGTAAATATTAGTACCCAACAAATTTCGCACATCTTTATAAAATCCTGTTATACTAAAACCAAACTGTCCTATAATTTCCTGCTGTAAACCTAATTCATATATGACTGTCGATTGTGGTTTCAGTTCCATATTACCCATAAGTGTATATAATCCACCAGGAGCAACGGCAAAGCGTGGATTTATATAAAGATATTCAAATGGAGGTATCTGAAAAAAATGTCCATAAGAGGCATGGATTACACCACTGGCTGAAACAGGGAATGCGATTCCAATCCGTGGACTTAGTTGATGTTGCACTTTTGCATCTCTATAACCCTCCTCGTCGCCACGTTCCTCATTTATGTTTTGGGGATCACGAAGTTCTTTAGGTACCACACCTTTTGAGTCAAAGTAATCATACCTTAGTCCCAAATTGAGAGTCATATTTTCCAACTCAATTTTGTCTTGCAAATACGCTGAGAATTCGACAGGTTGATGCGTATATTCGCCTCTGTTAAAGAATGCTTCTGCACTAAATATATCACTCTTTTCACCTCGATAATATGCTTCATCATTGTTCACGTATATTTTATTATGTTTAAACTCCAATCCTGATTTAACCTGATGGATTTTATTAACCTGAGATGTTATATCAAACTTAGCCAGTGTTACTGTAGTATTTCGTTTAAAGTGAATCATATTCGTACCGCCGGTTAAAAAACTGTATGCATCCTCGCGGTTTCTTAGCAGATCGGGATTCTGGTAGCGCTGGTCGTGTAAATCCTCATAAAGATAAGATTTTAAATCATATGAATATCTTGATATCTTCAAAGTATAAAAGGTAGATTGAGAGAGGGTATGATTGAAGTCCAGTCTATTCGTATAACCAAATTGATAGTTGCTAATATCTCCATCGGGATTATATTTATAAAGATGATTGTAATAGCGATATTCATTATAATTCATAAGGAAGTTATAACTGAGTTTGATAGTGGGAGATATTTTATATATTAGTTTAAAATTACCATAGTATTGAGATGAATAATTCATTGCCACAGCTTGTTTATCACCGCTTTCCTCTAAGTAAGCATGTTCAGCAATAAATTTCGAAGAATCAGATGGGAGGAAACGACGCTGTCCATATAACCAGCCATCATTAAATTCTCTTCTTAGCGATACATAATAACTTAAATTTTGTGAAATTAGCGATATGGGGCCGGTAAGATATAGTTGCGCATTATAGATATTTAAAGGATTATAAACGTCTATGTTATAATAAATATCCGTGTCTGTGCTAATATAATCTCCAACATAATATTTTGCATCCAATGTAAATTCATCTTCAGGATCTTTGGTTATCACTTCAACAATACCAGACATAACTCTGCCATATTCGGCATTAAAAGTACCGCTAATTACCTTTAATTCCTGAATTGCCTCCTGATTGACATTCACAGCCATTCTACCAGAAAAAGGATCCGAAACAGAAATACCATCTACTAGGTATTCAATTTCACTCGATCTCCCTCCGCGAATATGTATCTCGCCTCTACTATCGACTGTAACACCTGCTTGAAGTTGCAATACATCCTGCAGATTTTCAACTGGGATTGACTGGATTTCCTGAGCAGATACAGATGCTTCAGTTGCCGTCAGATCTTTTTGGATAAGAGGTCTTTCAGCTTCAACCACAATCACCTCCCCTTCAATGATTTCCGGAGTCATTGTAATTTCTAGCCTTGTTGTACGGTCAATCGAAACTATAACATTGGTCACTCTCACATCCTGGTAACCAACCATCATGGCAGTAGCGGTATAAGTACCCGGGGGTATATTTAAGATTATAAAATCACCTTCTAAATCCGTAGCCGCCCCTAAAACTGTTCTCTCTAGAAAAATATTCACCCCGGGCATTACTTCACCATTTGAAGCATCTATTACATTTCCAGCGATTTTACCAGTCTGACCAGCCAAGGATAGGTCGATTATTACTAAAATTGAAAGAATTATATAGAATAATCTCAAATACATGATTTTACTATCTTGCAGGTTTATTAAAGGGATTGGGACATTCCAGCAATAGGAATGCCCCAACAGGGTTCCGTTATTTTATTAAAATCATTTTCATAATCTGCGCATATTCTGGTGTGCTAACCTTGTAAAAGTAGACACCACTCCCCACTGAGTTACCATATTCATCCCTACCATTCCATATAATGGAATGCAATCCAGCTTTTTGATCAAGATCAACAAGATTTGCTACTTTTTTTCCCAGAACATCAAATATTTCAATTTTTATGTGCGTGGCTATGGGCAGAGTATATTCAATTGTCGTGCTGGGATTAAATGGATTGGGATAATTTTGCGCTAAACTGAATGTTGTTGGTAATTCTGCTGGACCAATATCCTCTATTCCAACGCTCGTTTGATCAGAAAGTACGACTCCGCGATACATGTAATATTTTTCAAAGGTTGGATCAACCCATTGCGTACCCCACCAGTTTGGTGCATAATCCGAGCCATGTTGGTCGAAAGCATCAACTGAAGCATAATCCAGATCCCAGATACAGACACTCAACATGACTGTGTCACCATCACTGTACCCGAATAAATCTGTATGCACCACAACTTCCAGAGAATATCCCTCATCGGCTCCATTTGTTTCTGTATGGGTCACTGTTCCAGGAGGTTCAAAGGACGTTCCCTCAGCACCACCTGTAGGTACATTGGCATTGAGCTCGAATACGGATCCATCTCCTTCGGTACCACTGAAATACATATTTTTAATCTCTAATCTCTCAGCAGGACCAGGAATTAGATCTTTAAACGTCATCCACAGGAAGAGACCATCAGCCTCCCATCCTGGTGACCACTTACATACTGACGAATCATTAGATTCTACACCGATATAAAGATCTGTGCCATTATGAGCGAATTTTACCACAGCTGCGCTTTGATCTTCATATTCGTTGAGGGTATCACCCCACTGCATATAATACCCTCCTGTAGATAAATGCGATCCACGAGCAACAACAACATGATCTGCATCCTGCCAAAATGCTTCGCTTAATTGCCCATCCAGCGTAAATGTTTCCTCTGTTTTAATAGCGATTTTGTGCGGTGGATCTGCTAATTTCAGAATTCGATATTCACCGCCCCATTCGCTGCCCCACCATGTTTTATGGTAGCTGCCAATATTCCACTCTTCGCCTGCATTTCCGGTTTGTCCGTCTGGATCAAAAATATTCATAATCACCTGGATTTCGGTATCCTCCTCTGTATACCCTAACACATCCAGATGAATCACCATTTCGGCGGTATAACCTGAATCAACTTGTGACGTATCATTGACAATCGTTCCGGGCATTTTATAGGCAACACCTTCGCCTGAACCGGCTACATGCTCTTCATACACAATGTCAGGATCGGTTCCCGTGGCATTAAAATACAGTTTAAATTCGCGGTCAATACCGTCGGCATCAGTTACTTTCATGAACAAACCGTCACCTTCCCAGCTCATGCCCCATTTGTTGACATATTTATCATCCGACTGCAAAGAGATATATAGATCCATACCATAATGCAGGATGCGGACGATGGTTGTCGTGGTGTCTAGATATACACCAGTCTCACTATGAACTAACAGATCCATTTGTGTTACGCCATATTCAACATCGCTTGGTTTAAAATTAGCTCTAAAATATAGATGATCAAAACGGCGCTGCCAATCTGTCTCATCAAGTTTTCCATCAAGTGTTATGGGGCTTTCGGCTGACTGAATCTGTAAAAAAAGTGGATCACTATGACCGTTGGCATAGACCAAACCGCCCATAAATATAAAAAGCAGGACGGTTACGATTACAGTTTTACATGAACAACTCATAATACTTCCTCCTAAGTTTAATTATGGTTGGGACCGCTATTAAAATAAATTGAGTAAATCGTGATGCATGCAGCCACAGGAACCACCAATTACCAATCCTGTACTTAGTTCTTCTTTATAAGATTCCTGCTGATCAATATCGCCATTTATCATTTTTAATAAATATTGCATTGCTCGGCTGCCCAACTCTACGATAGGTACATGAATAGTGGTTAACCTGGGAGTTAGAACTCGACTTAGCAGAATATCATCAAATCCTACAACAGCAATATCATCGGGAATATAGACTTTTGCGTGGGCGGCAGCTTCATATATTCCAACAGCCATCATGTCATTAGCAGCAAAAATTGCCTGAGGTTTATCCTTTTGATTCATCAAGCGAATAAAACCATAATATCCCGATCGTATGGAAAAATCACCCGAGATTAAATGTGCTGCATTTACCTGCAAACCATTATCTGTTAAAGCTTTTTTATAACCTCGTAGGCGTTCCAAAGCATCTGTATTGTTCTCAGGACCTGTAATCATGGCAATTTTTTTATAACCGTGATCGATCAGGTGCTGCACGATGGAATATGAACCTTGGAAATTATTAATATTAAAACTGACAATACTTTTTAAAGCCGGACAACAATTTATAAAGACAACGGGACGCTTACTTACGGTATATACTTCAGATAGTTCATTTTGTAAGCTGGGGGCCATCAAAACAACGCCATCCACACGACCACTATTCATAAATTCGAGAGAGGTTTCTAACATATCTCTCTGACTATGAGATGTCGATATCATAATAAAGCGATTATTACGATGGGCAACCTCCTCAATTCCATGAATAATGTCCATAAAAAATTCATCGACCAACTCCGGTAAAATAACTCCTATCGTATCTGTCTGTTTACGTGAGAGACTCCGGGCAATCGGATGAGGTCTGTAGTTAAGATCCCTGGCAATTTTTAAAATTTTTTTCCTGGTTTGTTCTTTTA
>LJUP01000146.1 GCA_001303955.1 Bacteroides sp. SM23_62
CACGCTGGCTGATATCCTCGGAGAGGCCGGATATGTTTCACTGCAGACCGGTAAATGGTGGGAAGGGAATCCCTCCAGGGGAGGTTTTACCAGGGGCATGACCCATGGAGATCCGGCCCGTGGTGGAAGGCATGGTGATGAGGGACTCCGGATCGGGCGGGAAGGACTGGATGAGATTTATGAATTCATAGAAAATGCCCGTGCAGAGGGAAAACCATTCTTTGTCTGGTATGCGCCCTTTTTGCCCCATGCGCCACATACGCCACCTGACAGTTTGAGGGACAAATACCTTCCGGTCGCACCCAGCGAATCGGTGGCCAGTTACTGGGCCATGTGCGAACTGCTTGATATTACCTGCGGCCAGCTGATGGATTACATCGATGGGGCGGGACTGAGTGAAAAAACGCTCTTTGTTTATGTAACCGATAACGGCTGGATACAGGATCCCGATAAACCCAACAGGTTTGACGCCATGTCCAAGACCACCCCCTTTGAGATGGGCATCCGCACACCCGTGATGTTTCGCTGGAAAGGTGTGATCGATCCCGAGATGGATGAAACGAACCTTGCCAGCAGCATCGACATTGCCGTTACTATCCTGGACATATGCGGTATTGAGCCCGGACCGGAAATGCAGGGCATAAATGTACTGGACAAAAAGGCCCTGTCCGGACGGGATGCCATCTTTGCCGAAACCTATGCACATGATTTTACGACCGTAGATGTAAGCCTGAATTTCCGGATCATAGTGAAACTTCCTTGGAAGCTGATCCTGCCGGATGCCGTGAACCGGCCCTACAATCCGCAATTTTATCCCTTTGTACCGGACGGTAGCCCCCAGTTGTACAACCTGCTTAAGGACCCCCATGAACGGGTGAACCTATCGGCCGAATATCCGGAAGTGGTTGCAGGCCTTACGGAGGAAATTAAAAAGTGGTGGAATCGATGAAAAAGGGCCACGTCATACTGTTGCTGGGACTGCTGGTACTCCTTGTTTCATGTGCACGTGATTCCGGACCGCTACCCCCTAACATCATCTTGATTTTCATCGATGACATGGGCTGGTCAGACTTATCATGTTTTGGCAATGAGGACGCCAGTACACCCGGTATCGACCGGATGGCTGCCGAAGGCATCGCTTTCGAGCAGTTCTATGTGAACGCCCCGATCTGCTCGCCCTCGAGGGTTGCCGTTTCAACGGGACAATACCCGCAGCGTTGGGGGATCACTTCCTACCTTGCACATCGTAACATGAACAAGGAAAGGGGATTGGAAAACTGGCTGGACCCGGCAGCACCAATGCTTGCCAGAAGCCTGAAGGAAGCTGGGTACAGGACAGGGCATTTCGGGAAGTGGCATATGGGGGGACAAAGGGATGTGACCGGGGCACCGCCCATTACAGATTATGGGTTTGATACATCTTTGACCAACTTCGAGGGCATGGGTCCCAAGCTGCTGCCCCTGACCATGGAACCGGGCTGGGAAAAGCCCGGCAGGATATGGGCCGATGCGGAAATGCTCGGTGGACCCGTCACATGGATGCAAAGATCCACCATTACCGGTGGATTTGTGAAGGAAGCCCTGGCGTTCATGCAACGGTCAGTGGCAGCCAGGAAGCCATTCTATGTCAATGTCTGGCCGGATGACGTCCACAGTCCTTATTTCCCGCCTGTGGATAAATGGGGAGAAACAAAGCGTGACCAGTACCTGGCGGTCCTGGAAGAAATGGACCGGCAGTTTGCCCCCCTGTTCAAATACATACGGAGCAATGAAGAACTGCGCTACAACACCCTGGTACTGATCTGCTCCGACAACGGTCCGGAACCTGGGGCAGGCCGGACCGGGCACCTGAAAGGGTACAAGACCCATTTGTTTGAAGGAGGTATCCGTTCCCCATTGATTGTATGGGGACCCGGATTCATGCCTGAGGGAACGGCCGGCACCCGGAATAATACTTCTGTCATGGCTGCCATTGACCTGGTCCCTTCCCTGCTGAAATTTGCCGGGGTCATAGGACCGGATAGCGTAGCCTATGATGGCGAGGATCTGCTGACCACCATGCTGGGCAGGGCCGAAGCATCCCGTGGGGCTCCCATTTTTTTCAGCCGTCCCCCGGATCGCAAGCATTTCTATGGAATTGAAAATCTGCCGGACCTGGCAGTACGTGAGGGCCAATGGAAATTGCTGTGCGATTATGATGGAGGGAGACCCCAGCTCTATAACCTGGAAGCTGATCCCGGTGAATCCCGGAATATGGCTGAAGATAAACCCGATCTGGCAAGGGAGCTGGCCCAGAAGACCGTCGATTGGTGGCAGTCAGTCAGCGCGTCGGCAGATAGCAAAATTTTTATACCTTGAACGCTAAAATACCAAATAAGCACAAGCAATGGAAAACAGAAGAACCTTTATCAAGAAAACAGCCCTGGGTACGGCAGGGGTAACTGTAGGATTAACAGCCATGCCGGCAAAATCATATGCCCGTATCCTGGGGGCAAATGACCGGGTCACGATGGCCATTATAGGGGTGCGCAGCAGGGGGAAAGCCCTTTTGAGATCATTCTCAGGGATGTATGGAGATGGTGTTGTTGTCAAAACTATCTGTGATGCTGATACAGCCTTTTTTGATGAGGCAGTACAATTGGCCGCTGAAAATCAGGATGGGAAGAAACCGGGAACAGAGCAGGATATGCGCAGGGTATTCGAGGACAAACAGATTGACGCCGTTGCCATGGCCACACCCAACCACTGGCATGCACTGGGAACCATCTGGGCATGCCAGGCAGGGAAACATGTATATGTGGAAAAACCCAGCTCACACAATGTATTTGAAGGCCGGAAAATGGTGGAAGCGGCCAGGAAATATAATATTGTGGTCCAGGTCGGCTTCCAGAACCGATCCAACACCAATGTGATGCAGGCCATGGCCTTTTTACATGAGGGTGGCATCGGCGATGTGTATATGGCTCGCGGCATGTGCTTCAAACCCAGGGATTCATTTGGCATTTCGAAGGATAGCGAACCACCTTCAACGCTGGATTATGACCTCTGGCTCGGTCCCGCCGCCTACCGTCCCTACAATGAGAAGAAGGGGCATTATAACTGGCACTGGCACTGGGACACCGGAAATGGCGACACGGGCAACCAGGGACCACACCAATTTGATGTTGCCCGCTGGGGACTGAATAAAAAGGTCCATCCGGTAAAGATCCAGTCCATGGGCGGTATTTTCGGGATTTCTCCACACGAGTGTTCCCAGGAAACCCCCAACACACAAACCTCCCTGTTTGAATATGAAGACGGTAAGATCCTTGAGTTCGAAACCCGGGGCCGTTATACCAATGCCGAAGCACCTGCAGGCATCAGAATCGGGAATATCTTCTATGGTACCGAGGGCTGGATGGAAGTAAACGGCAGCAACTGGAAGGCATACAAAGGACGTGAAAAAGAACCTTTTGCCGGTTCGGACCTGGAGGCAGAGGGTGCTGCCGTGGGAGGCGACCAGACATTCCGTGCCGCACCCGGCGGTGGCGGGCATTTTGCCAATTTCATCGGTGCCGTCCGTTCAGGGAACCGCTTCGGTCTGCATTGTGACATCGGTGAAGGTCATATGTCTTCGGCACTTCCATTGATCGCAAATATTGCATACCGGGTCGGGGACACCCTGCACTTCAATGGAGAGTTCGAGAAATTTATCGACCAAGATGAGGCAAATATGATGCTGACCAGGAAATACAGGCATCCCTATGTGGTCCCCGACGTTGTTTAAAACCTTATAAAAACATTTTTTATGAAAACAATGATGAACATCTCTTTTCTGTTCGCTGTCCTGATCATGGCAGGAAGCTGTGGTGATGGATTTGTAAGCCTGTTTGCCGGCAAAACCCTCGACGGCTGGGAATGTGATCCTGCCGGCCTGGCTTCCCATTGGAAGGTCGAAAATGGTGAGCTGGTCGGTGAAAACCCGGATGAGCAGGGTTCCAACCTGTGGACCACCAGGAACTACAAGGATTACGAACTTGAACTTGAATATATTACGCTGACAGATGATTACGACACAGGTGTCTTCCCGCGTGGTGATGGTCACCAGGTACAGATCGGTATCTCACGTTCCCTCCAGCGGGACATGACAGCCTGTATTTACGCACCCAGAGATGAAAAGGGTGCCTATCCCGGGCAGACCGATAAAGTTGAGGAGTTTCATAAGGTTGGGGAATGGAACCACCTGCGGATCATCATGACCGGCAAGCGTATCCAGACCTTCCTGAACGGAGAACCCTTTGTGGATTATGAAGGCATCGTGATCAATGATGAGGGCCCAATCGGATTGCAGCTCCATGGGAATGTACACATGGCCGTAAAATTTAAAAATATCAGGATCAAGGAGATACTGTGAGATACAGTGAGATAATCCTAAAAAGATATGACAAACTTCAGGCTCGCAATATTTATCAGCATGGTCTTAACAACGGCCTGCAACCCGGGAAATAAACCCGATGGTTCCATAGTGATCAGCGGGGAATTAAAGCAATGGCATAACGTGATACTGACGATGGAGGGGCCCCATGCCCATGAACAGGATACCCTGCCCAATCCCTTTGCTGACTACAGGATGGATGTCAAATTCACCCACGAATCTGGTGACCCTTCCTATGTGGTCCCGGGTTATTTTGCAGCGGACGGGAATGCAGCTGAAACCTCCGCCGAGAGCGGGAACAAGTGGCGGGTGCATCTTTCCCCGGATAAAACGGGGCGTTGGGACTTCCGGGTATCTTTCATGCTGAACGGTGAAATTACTTCCTGGGATGGAAAATCAGGCAGCTTCCAGATCGAACCGAGTGATAAATCGGGACGTGATCTGAGGGGCAAAGGGCGCCTGCAGTATACCGGTGAGCGGTACCTTAGGTTTGCCGGGAGCGGGGAGTACTTCCTCAAAGCGGGTGCGGATGCCCCTGAAACCCTGCTGGCCTGTGTTGATTTTGACGGAACCTATGCTGCCCGGGAGGCCGGGGTGACAAGGGAGGGGGAAGCTATTACGGCAAATCTTAAAACCTGGCAGCCTCATGAAAGGGATTGGAAAACGGGTGATCCTGCCTGGCAGGGAGGAAAGGGAAAAGGATTGGTCGGTGCCATCAACTATCTTTCCGGGAAAGGATGCAATGCCTTTTCTTTTCTGACCTATAATGCGGGTGGTGATGGTGACAATGTCTGGCCGCATACCAGCCATGATGATAAGATGCACTTTGATTGTTCCAAACTGGACCAGTGGGGGATCATCTTTAATCACGGCACTGCCATGGGCATGTACCTGCACTTCAAATTGCAGGAAACCGAAAACGACGATCTCAACCATGAGAATAAGGAGTTCACCAGACAATCGCTTGACGGTGGTGACCTGGGACCGCAACGCATGCTCTACCTGCGCGAGCTCATTGCCCGGTTCGGTCATAACCTGGCCCTTAACTGGAACCTGGGAGAAGAGAATACGCAATCCACCGAACAGATCCGGGACATGGCCCGGTTTATCCGGCAAACAGATCCCTATGGTCATAATATTGTGCTGCATACCTATCCCAACCAGCATGAGCAGGTTTATGGTCCCCTGCTCGGGGACCGGACAGTGCTGACGGGACTTTCCATACAGAACAGCGATGTTACGACGACCCATTCCGAGGCGGTCCACTGGGTCACCCGTTCTGAAGATACAGGTCATCCATGGGTGGTGGCACACGATGAACCTGGCAATGCTGCTACCGGTACGCCGCCGGACCCGGATTACCCCGGGATGAAAGAGGCGGTCCAGGAACTGGCCAGGGATAACAGAGAGATCAAACTTCCACGCATTGACGAGATCCGGTCTGAGGTATTGTGGGGAAATCTGATGGCTGGCGGGGCCGGTGTGGAATACTATTTTGGATACCGGCTCCCGCAAAATGACCTGAACGCCGAAGACTGGCGAAGCCGGGACCGGACATGGGATTATTCCCGTATCGCCCTGGCTTTTTTCCATGATCACGGGATACCGTTCTGGGATATGAAAAATGCAGATGCACTGGTCGGCAATGACCTGCATGATAACAGCGTGTATTGCTTCGCAAAACGGGGTGAAATCTATGCGGTTTATCTTCCTGCAGCGGGGTCGGCAAAACTGGACCTGGAAGGAGCAGAAGGGCGGTTTAACCTGAGATGGTACAATCCTCGGACCGGGGGTGGACTGCAGGTTGGTTCGGTTGAAGAAGTACAGGGCGGATCCGTTGCCGAACTGGGAAAACCGCCCCGTGACCTGGAAGAGGATTGGGTGGTCCTCGTGAGATGAAGGAATGTCAATCAATGTTGCTGACATGATAAGCAGAGATATTTTCCTACTGATGCTGGCTTTTACTGGATGCTTTACTGCATGTTACGAGCCTGCTTCCGATCCGGATAAACCCAATATCATATTTATCCTGGCCGATGATCTCAGCTACCGGGATTTGAGCTGTTACGGACAGGAACAATACAGAACACCCAACCTCGACAGGCTCGCAGAGGTGGGGGTGAGGTTCACCCAGGCATATGTTGCAGCACCGGAATGTGCCCCTTCACGTGGGTGCCTTATGACAGGATTGCATACGGGACACGGACCGATCAGGGCCAATGCGTCGGCGAGGGGACAGGAACCACTGAAGGATGAGGACATCACCATTGCGGAGGTGCTGAAAGGGGCGGGTTATGCCACCTGCTTTACGGGTAAATGGGGCATTGGCCAGCCCGGCTCCGACGGAGTGCCTTACAAGCAGGGATTCGATGTGGCCTTCGGTTATTACAGCCAGCTGAGGGCGCATACCTATTACCCGGATTACCTCTGGCTGAATGACAAAAAGATAGCATACCCGCAAAATGCCGGGTTTAACATGGCACATCGTTATGCCATCAGCAGGACTGACCCGGCTACCAATCCGAATCTCAATAAGTACGATGAGAGCGGGGACATCATCATCACGGAATTGAAAGATCCCAAAGGGGGTGTCTTTTCGGAAACCGAGATAGAAAAGACTGCCCTTGAATTCATCCGGGAAAAAAGCGGGCAACCATTCTTCCTGTATTTTGCCACACAGATACCTCATGGACCGGTGATCATAGACAATTTCAGGGAAATGCAATCAAAAGAGGGCATCCCCCAGCCCAACCGGGAATGGGCCGCCATGGTTTTGAGACTGGACCGCTTCGTGGGTGAACTGGTGGAAGAACTGAAGGGCCTGGGCATCTATGATCATACCATCATCTTTTTTGCCTCCGATAACGGGTATGCCCATTGCGGTTATTTTTACGGCAGGGGGAATGCACCGCACTGGCCCGATGATCCGTGGTTTAAGAACAAGGGACCTTTCACAGGGGGGAAATTCTCCGCACTCGAGGGTGGATGCCGCGTACCCTTCTTTGTAAGCTGGGAAGGGAAAATCAGACCTGGAACGGTCAGTGACCCGGTCTGGCTTCCGGACTTTTTCCCGACAGCCGCGGGACTGGCAGGTGCTGATTTTTCACATAAGGTAGACGCTACAGATCTATGGCCTTTGCTGGGGGGCAATCCTGAAGACTTTCAGCCACACCACCACCTCTATTTCAGCAAGCACAGGGAACAGGCCGTGAGGATGGGTGCCTGGAAAGCCTACCGCGAATCACCCGAACATCCCATCAGGCTGTACCTTATTGAGGAAGATACCTACGGGGAACGTGACCTCTCATCCTTTTACCCTGATGTGGTGAAAAGTATTGAAACCATTATGGATACCTCATATACCGCTCATGAGTGGTACTGGAACCCCTTTGAGACAAGGGAGGAATATCAGAAAAAAATAGACAGGGCCCGGGAGACGGGCAATATATTACCGCAATTGCGGCCAAATTCAGTTGATAAATTACCATGGGAATAACCATAAAAATAAAAAGTCATGTATAAATCTATTTTTGAAAAGATAACCCTTGTGGCAGTGTTAATGTCCACTGCTTTGCTGGGAAATTCATGCACGGGTACTGTTAAGCCCGACTCGAACTTCAGTGGCGTACAGATCGGTGTGATCTCATACAGCTGGCGGGACATGCCACAGGGCGAAGCTGAAGACATCCTGGGTTACTGCCTGAGATCAGGGATCAGCTCCATTGAATTGATGGGTGGCGTAGCAGAACGCTATGCCGGGATCCCTCCCTCACCGCCCAGGCCGGCAAGGGGTGTTGAAATGACTGAAGAGGAGCGGGCAGCCTATGATCAAAAAGTGCAAGATGCCAGGGAGCAGCAGCGTGAATGGCGCCTGTCCGCATCCACGGACAAATTCATTGAGCTGAGGAAAATGTACAATGACTCGGGGGTGAATATACACATCGTGAAGTTTGCGCCTGCCGGCTGGTCGGATGAAGAAATAGATTATGCTTTCAAAGCTGCCAAAGCCATGGGCGCCGGGGGCATCACCGATGAAATAGGGCATGAGGCATGTAAACGCCTGGGCAAGTTTGCCGAAAAGCATGATATGTATGCGATCTTTCATAACCACGGGCAGCCGGGAGAACCAGGATTCAACTTTGAAGAATATTTGGAGTATTCACCAAACAATATGCTGAACCTGGATGTGGGGCATTATTTCGGAGCTACCGGCAAACATCCTAATGAGATCATTGAAAAACTCCATGACCGGATCTTCAGCATTCACCTGAAAGACAAAACAGGCAAGGATTCAGAACCGGCGAATACCAATATGCCCTGGGGCGAAGGTGAGACCCCCCTGGCAGATATAATGAACCTCATAAAGGATAACAGATGGCCCATATATTGTGACATCGAGCTGGAGTACCCGGTGCCTGCTATTTCCAATGCCGTGATGGAAACCACCAAATGTGTTGAATACTGCAGAGAGATCTTGGTAGATTGATGATCAATGGTGAAGAAAAAATTTCTGCTTTTGATTCTCCTGGTAGCATCGCCAGAGAGCCCAAATGAACCAGCACCATTGCGTATCCTGGATTCTCACATCGAAGACCACCAAAAATTTTAAATCATGAACAGGCTGTTTTTTCTATTCTTTTTGAGTTGTTTTACCTTCAGCAGTTTTGCAGAAGAAAAAAGAGATTTGCTGGTAAATGAAGCTGTAAAAATTGATCTCAAATCGGCGCTCATTAATGACTTTTCAGAAATTGGTTTCCCCACTTACCAAAGCAGGGATTTCTGGAACGGATTACCAGTAAATTTAAAAGAGCAGTATGTCGAAGAGGCTGAAGGGGCTTTGGATTATGACTGGCCCATTGTAAAAGCCACTGATTACCTCGAAATCATCCGTTCCGGTGACCGCCGTCAAGGTGTTTACGCAGCTCCTAGGGCGGCACTGATGGCCTTGGTTATGGGAGAACTGACAGAAGGCAAAGGCCGTTTTATCGACCAGATCATTAACGGTGTGTGGTATTACAGCGAACAAACATGGTGGGGTTGGTCGGCTCATCTGTCAGCCCAGAAAGCACCGCATGGCTTGCCCGATGCAGACGAGCCTGTGATTGATCTGGGCGTTGGCGAAATTACCAACATATTATCGTGGACATGGTTTTTGTTCAAGGATGAGTTCGACAAGATTCATCCTTTGATCTCAAAACGGCTCAAAAATGAAATCATGAAAAAAGCCGTAACCCCTTATTACGAACGTGACGATTTTTGGTGGCAGGGACTGGACGGAAGTCGCGGGGTCAATAACTGGAATCCGTGGACAAACCATAATTTGCTCACGGCCATTTTGATTCTCGAAGACAATCAGGAGAAAAAGCTGGCAGGGGTTGAAAAAGTGATCCGTTCGCTGGATGTTTTTATCAATGGTTATCCTGCAGATGGTGGCTGCGATGAAGGCCCTTCCTACTGGGGAAGGGCAGGTGCTTCCCTGTTTCAAAACCTTGATTTATTGAAAAGGGCAACAAACGGAAAATTTGATGTGTATGACAATGAGTTGGTTCAGAATATGGGGACCTTTATTTACAAAGCCTATATCGATTATCCCTATTTCATCAATTATGCCGACGCCGATGCGAAAACCGGCAGCCGCCCCGCCATTATTTACTGGTATGGAAAAGAGATCAAAGATCCTGTCATGCAGAATTTCGGGGCCTTTCTGGCCAAAAAACAGGATTGGGGGAAGGAGACACCTGGTGGAAAAATTGACGAGCAGATAATGCAATTGATGTATCTGGATGAGATCAGTAATGCAACAGCGGAAAATGCCTTGATCAGCGATTTCTGGTTACCTGACATAGAAGTTGCAGGAGCCCGCGATAAAGAGGGTTCTTCAGATGGTTTCTTTTTTTCAGCCAAGGGGGGTCATAATGCCGAAAGTCATAACCATAACGATTTGGGAACCTGTGTTTTGTATTTTGACGGAAAGCCTTGCCTGGTGGATATTGGACGGGAAACCTATACGGCAAAAACGTTCAGCAGCCGCCGTTATGAAATCTGGACCATGCAATCTGGTTACCATCAACTGCCAAAAATAAATGGTGTTGACCAAATGGACGGAAGAAAATACAAAGCCATAAATACCTCCTTTATGGCCGATGCAAAAAAGGCTGTTTTTTCAACAGATATCTCGGGAGCTTATCCCGAAGAGGCAAGGGTTGAAAAATGGGTGAGGAGTTACCGCCTGGACCGTGGCGAAAAATTTACCGTTTCCGATGCCTGGGAACTGGCAGAAATCAAAGCGCAACCCACGAGCCTGAATTTTGTAACATCATGCAAGGTAACTGAATCGGCACCGGGTGTTTTAAACCTGCAGGGTGATGGTTTTGAGCTTAAAATGAAATACAATCCAAAATCTGTATCCCCTGAAATTGAATTTAATGAAGTAACCGACGCAGGACTAAAACGTTACTGGCCGGGCGGAATAACGAGGCTTGTTCTGAAAATTAATAAACCGGCATTGAAGGGAAAAAATGTCGTGACAATCTTTGAATAAATACCCCCAAACACCCTATACTGAGGACACAGTATTCTGATTCACCGATTCCAACCTTAAAAGAAGGGTGGAGGAAAAGACATCAGAAAGGATATCCCATAGGCTGGTGTTTTCATTTGGCCTGGAAGAAATCAGTATGAAGGGTTCTGTTTATGTTGAAAAGAAGCTCATTGAAATGGAACCCGGTGCCGTGGTTGTCGTCACTACCGGAGCGCAAAACAACCTTGATATCTTCGCCCTGGAAGTACTGAAGGCTGAACATAAGGGTGTAATATAACTGGTTTTCGTTGATGACCTGTCTGTATTATTCCACAAATTGAGGCAAACTTGATGCCACGAAATGGTATCTGTTCCGAAAGGAGTAAAAGTACCGTACACTCCCAAAGAAGTAGCCGGGGGGTCATTGAATATGCCAGCCAGGGAACAGGTGGAAATTTCACATTAATATAAGAAACCAAACAGCCAAAGTGGGATTTTATGCTTGCTCTTGTATTCAATGTTATCGGCCGCAATGTAAGCCCTTTCAAGGCCAATAATCTGCTTTCTGGTTTTATGCTTTCCTCCAATTTCAATGGTGTATTTGTTATCCACCAGGAAGTCTCCGTTGGGAGAATATGCCAGGCTGTGCCCTACCCTTAACTGATTGCAGAAGAAGGTTTCCCTTACGGTTCCCACCTCGTATGGATTTGAGGAAAGGTTGGTGATTAGGTTTGGATTATTCAGATATACTTTCTCCGGTTTATTCATTCTGCTGATGCCATGAGTGTCGCTTTGAAGTAATATTAGAAGGTCGGCCCGTTCAAGTAAATAGAGGTATTTTATCAGGGTGTCACGGCTTACCCCAATCTGCATGCTGAGTTTTGATATATTCGGTTTGAAAGGTGAGATCTCAGAAACAATTGAAACCAATTTTCTCAATTTATAGACCGAGTTATAATCAATATTCTCAACCGAAGTCAGATCATTGTCCAGAATATGGTTCACTGTTTGTTTTAATCTTGTCGGGTATTCCTGTTCTCCTTCATTGAAGAAGGGATAATATCCCGTGTTTAAATACTCCTCAAAAAGCTTGATAGGTTTTATTTTCTTCAGCATTTGGGAGACTTCCTTTGCTGAATCTTCAAGGATGGTTTCCAATGGTAAAATTGAAAATTTGTATCCGTATTTCAGTTCAATGAATTCCCGGAATGATAACCCGTTCAATTTGTAAAGGATGGCACGTCTGCTTAGGTCCGCTTCACCTTTGTAAATATCTAGTGCTGAAGATCCTGTGATAATAATTTTTAGTTCCGGGAAATAGTCATAAATGTTTTTAACTTCCTGAGACCAGTTCTTGTACTTATGAACCTCATCAATTAAAATATGCTTTCCTCCACGCTTTACAAATTCATCCACAAAATCTACAAGGGAATTTCTGGCAAAGAACAGGTCATCGAGGTTTACGAATATAACCTCATCAGGGGTATGAAACAGGTTTTCTTTGATGTACTGGAGAAGCATGGTTGTTTTGCCTACACCGCGTGCTCCAGTGATGATATTCAATCTGTTTTTCCAGTTGACCTTTGTCCACAGATAACGTTTAAAAATTGTATTTACAGCATTGATACGTGTATTGGAATATTGAATTAGTTTGTCCATTATTGCCAGGCCTATATGACAAAAATAGACAAAAAATGACAAACGAATATGGCAAAAAAGTATTTTTTAGTGCAATCTGAATGATTTACTGGCAGAAATTATTGGGATAACATGAATTACATTGTCTAAAGTGCATTAAGATATTTTATGCTTTCTTCAAAGAAATCCGGATCTATCTCGGCATAAAAGTTTTTTACACCGCCTGTTTTGGCAGCTTTAAAGAACTCATTCCAGTCCACCATCCCCTGACCAATGGGTACACTTTCATCTTCACTTGCCCAATCTGATAAGTGGGCTGAGATAAACCTGCCGGGATACTTCATAAAATAATCTGCTGCTTTGTATCCGATGTTAACCACTGCTACCTGGAATTGCATCTTGACCAGATCGGGATCAAGCTGGTCAAGCAAAACATCATAAATGAGTTCGTCCCCCCTTTTCTCAAATTCCATGTGATGGTTGTGGAACCCCATCTGGATGCCGGCTTTTTTGGTCTTTTCACCGATGCTGTTTAATTCATCACAAGCCTTTCTGTAATCGTCCACCGAAGCATTTTCTGGCAGCCAGAAACTGGCAAGGATCATTTGTTCCATCCCAAGATCA
>LJUP01000147.1 GCA_001303955.1 Bacteroides sp. SM23_62
GGATGTCCTCCTTTCAAGGACCGGGAAAATCCAGAAAATTATGACTACTCTTCCTGGCCCAGAAACAGCGATGAACAACATAGAGAGAAGATCATCCTCCCGGCTGACTTCAGGACAACAGCTCATAACCGGGAAGAAAAGGCTTACGTTTACTGGGGAGAGGGTGGGTTCTCCTGGTCTATTCCTTATTTTGTTGGGCTGGCTGTTCTAGCCTGGAGCTTGGATGAGGAGCTGACAATTGAAGAGATCTGCCGCTTGATTAAGGAGACAAAAACCAAGACTTTCGATGGACGCTATGTTGTGAATCCCCTGGGTTTTATCGAAGCAGTAAAAAAGCTCCAGGAGTAGTCACTATCGTTCACTTATGAATTCGAAAGCTTTATTATTCATTATCCGAGATAAACTCTCTGCCCTAACCGTCTTTGATTTATGAGGACTCTCATTGTGATTCCTCCCCTATCGACACAATGACCACAAAAATGTAATCATCCCAGCTGTAGTTTTGCGATGAACTGCAATTTTTTAAAGAAAGCTTTACATATCTCTGAAATCAATAATGGACTCGAAATCTACACAGAAAAGGAAGGATAAATTTTGACCCGCCGACTCAAAACAAGAGATGTTTCAAAATCCTTATGCACTATTTAACTTAAGCAGAATAGACAAAACTTAAGTTGACATGTGTTGTCTAGTCATTCCCCATGATTTTTTTTCTCATATTCTTTTTGAACATAATTGCGAGTAATAACATTGCCATTGGAGCTGTTATGGTCCAGGGAATACCCAGAAGAAGTAACTTTTCTGAAAACTGAGGATAAAAATAAACAAATGCAATCAAAGGCGTAACAAGTGCATTGGCTAGAAAAGAAATTCTAACCCACTTTTGAAATCCCTTTTTTTCAAAAACAGGGACAGCTAATAATGTTGCCAAACCCATACATATATATCCTATTGCATCGAAGTCCCAAAATAGAGAATGTGGCGTTTGGATGAGAAGACGTATCTGGTCGGCCGCTCCCTTTAGGGTCATAGGAATAGCTGTTGCTAATTGAACAACATAATTAGCAGTTACAAATACTGCATAAATTATCGTGAAGATAAGAGCAGCATGACTCCAAAACTTTTTTTCATCAGGTGTGACATAATGAAGGGCAAGCATTTCAAGTAAAAAGGGGACAACTATACAAAGGGAAAATCCATAAATGAAGATTTCATCATATGGATAACTGAGTATCCCCAAAAGCTGTAACGTTTGAGCCACCACGAATGCAGCATTTGAACCAAAGGCGAAAATTCCAAACCAAAAGCCAGCTTTGTAAACTTTTCCATCCATATTATTCCTCCTTGAATATTTTGCGATATTAAATATTTTACGACATTTTTTCAAGACCAAGATAAACTTGATTTGACAGCTCTTATCAATTCGAGTCCTGGTCAGACCATCTTAAACGAGCTGAGGAATGCCTGCATGCTGCTCAAAGCTCCATCGCTTTCCAGGAATGGAACGCCGCTACTATAAATGCTATCCATTCTTTTATTCCATACCTAGTTCAAGTAAAATGAGGTGACATGAGTAAAAAAACACTAAAGCCCAATTATGACAAGAAAAAATGCAGCTCCCACACCCAAACAATCGAAATCGAACATGAAATAGGAAATCGGGTCCTCATCCAGAAATTGACTGTTCCTCGACGGCGGCCGTTCAAGAATATTTATCAATTCTATCCTCAATCCAAATCGGAAACGAAAAGTATCCGAATCAGATACAAAAGGATTTAAAAGGAAAGAAGGAAGAATCCATATTTTGACTTAAGCCATTTGTAAGGTTTTTTCAAAAAGACTTTTAACCAGATTTCTTCTTCTGACCGATCTTATCTTATTGATAATCTTATAGGCCTTTTTTTCTGAAAAACCTCTCGGAAGCTCAAGCTCTGGAAGGGCCTTGAAAAGACTGGATTTGGCAGGACTCAGATAAAAAAAATCTATCAGCGCTTTTTCTGGAGTGGCCATCTTAGCTATCCTCTTCCCTACTGTTTCGAATCCAAAAAAGAAAGAAGGGTGGACATGATGCACGGAAACCACGCCAAGAGGAGTATCATGTCTTTTTGTTCTGCCGATAGAAACAGCATAGGTGATGGCAGGAATCTGTGAAATCATATCGTGATAATAAAGTGCGCTCTGGAGAGATACATAGCTCGGGAATGGATCTGTCAGATACACAGGTAAGGCCAAAGGTTCTACCTTATCCCTGAATGCCCAGAGGCCGCGCCTTAAGTGAACCAGATGTCCCGACATTGACAATCGCGAAAGAAGCTTGCTGGCATGTGAGCTGTCTATGTTCAGACAAGCCACAGCATCTGAAGTCTTGGATACCGCCACGTTCATCTCCAATAGCTTAGCATGAACATCAAGGAGCTTCACGGTCAATCCATTCCCATTGCTTCGATAACATGTTTATACCCCATGTTATACAATGCATGAAATAGACATATATGTCAACTATAGGTATTATAAATCATATTTGGATATCGAATTGTTTTGCTTATAAGCAAAAATGTTCGCAGCTTTTTTTGCTTACAGGCAAAATTTTCAGATAAAGATTTTTGTGGATTTTTAAGAAGACATAATGTATAATATGCGAATGAACACATGGCCACTTAGGTACTGCTCAGAAAATTCAGTAAAGAATGAGGTACATTTTATTGATTTAAAAGAAAATACAAAGACACTTAGCTTAATAAATTTAATATATTCTTTTCTCCAGAATCTTCTAATGCGCTCCTTACTTTAGACTTCCATTTTTTCGGCATCCCATCATACATTTCTTTTATGAGTTTTTTCTCTTTTTTAGCAATCACAAAATGCAATATCTGTATTGCTCCTTCTCTATCTTTCAGCCCTTTGTCTCTTTTGATCCTGCGCGAGGATATTATTAATTTATGAAGAGCAAAAGCAGCAGGGTGAGGCAGGCTAAGTTTAAGCCTATCTGCTTTAAGTGTTATTACATTATCAATCAAGAAATCTAAGAATCGCAAAGATTGTGCATTTAATCCCAATTCAGGTAAGGGATACGGTTTGTCTCTGCCTTTTCCCCTTTCAGGAACCAAAAAATCTATTATGAGTTCTGGATGAACAAGCCTTATATTACCTTTTATGTGAAAATCTATAATAAAGCCTAAGTCTTTTAACAATTCTGGCACGTCTACTTTCTGTTTGAATTTAAAAGGAATTGGAACAAGAAAATCTATATCTCTTGTTCTTATTGATGAAGTGTAATTTACATCAGAAAAGTAATATCTATAAAAATAGATGCACCAACTTCCAATTATTATAATCTCACTCAACACACCTTCTTTTTGTAATCGCCTTAAAACTTCAAGACAAAGATCGTATTGCTTTACCATTTATTGCCTTCTCTAAAAATGCTATCTGCTTGTTTAGTTGGAAAATAAGTTTTCTATATTTCGCTCGCATTTTTTTTGTTTCTATGTATCTCCTTTTTTCTTCTTCTGATATTTTCCCTTTATAAATAAACTTCACTTTATGTCTTTCCCTGACAGCCAAATAGTAATATTTATGATTTTTAATTGTCTTTTCAACTAGACTGCCTTTAGGAAGCTCATTCAAAGCCTTTTCATATTGACTTTTCATCCGAATAGAGTTCTGTAGCTCTTCTTCTAAGATTCCCTTGAGTACTTTCATCTCTTTCCTTAATTACCAAACAATATTATCAATATGATATAATGTTTGGTAACAAATGTCAATAATAAAAATTACCAAACACTATTCTATAAATAACGCGTTGTTTGGCAAGTCTGTAAATTGAGAATTCAGCTGAACTTGTTTTTTTTTAGAAACGGTCTTCTAAGTCAAGCAAAATTGACTTACATAAATGATGCTTTAAATAAGTCAAGTGTAATTGAGTTAGAATGAAAAATTGTATTTAGATTATCTGTAAGAATTCCTTCATAAGCCAACTAGGATCGGGAAAGTCTGTTTGAATGAGATTGAATGCTGTTGTTTATTTCTTTTTTTTATCTATGAATAATTTTTTGGCGTGATCTTGATATGTTTCCTCTGGTTCAAAATCAACTTTATTAAACACATACTTCGATGTATCAACGATACCCTCTGAATAGAACCGTTCTCCAAGATGATTAAACGCTTCAGGCTGGAGATTACTGGGATCCATGTGGCCCATATCAGATAGAACGACGAGCTGCCCCTTTTTAAAATAGGGCATCAGCTCACGAATATATTCAAGCGGGCTCGAGGGATCTAAATTACCCATCACCACCAGGGTTTCTACATCGCAGTCTTGCATTTCGCGGTATTTTTGGGGAATCGGACGAATCGGCCACCCTCCCTGGGATGCGGCACCTAAAAACAGCCTCGCAGACGGGGAACCGATGATCGATCCTGGAGAGTCCATCTCTTCAATCAAATTTCGGGCTGGATCAGGGCCAAAGCTCAGCGCTTTCGAGAAATAATCGCACCAGAATTCGCTCGATCCTACCTCATCACCATAACTGTATGAAAGAAAGGCAAGGCCGCTATAATCTCCGTTTTCGGCAGCCACATAGGCATCAAAAATCATCGGCGCTGTCTTTGTTTCATACAGCAGCCAATAAGTGCATAACTTTATCTTGTCAGGATCGATTCGGATATCCTCCCAACTTCTGGGCAAAGTATTTAATACATTTTCAATTGTCTTCAGGATGTCAGGTGAGCGGGCCGAAGCCTTGGGGTCCTGTTTCCAGAGCTTGCCGTAGTCCCGAAGCACTCTCTCAACAGCCTCTGGCTCCTGTACCAGGTGATGCGAAATGTTGCTGGCTCCGATCATCAAATTCCGTTGTATGTTCTGTAGATATCTCAGGCAGTAAACATAAGCTAAGATGGTCCCATAACTCGATGAAAAGAGGTTTATCTTCTCATAACCAAGTGCCTTCCGGACAGTATCGATATCATCCACGACTTCGAGGACCGTATAACCATTGATGTCGACTCCTGCTTCTGTGTATCGATCGTAGCTTCCTCGGATGATTTTACGGATGCGGGCAAGACTTTCAGGTGAATAGGGATTATCTGTGGTGAAGGCTTTGCTGACTTCTGGACAATCCAGCTTGACAGAGGAATCTATACCACGAAAACCGACAATGACCAGGTCATTATGCTTGAAGAATCCAGAAGGGAGCACACCTCTGATGTTGCTCTTCCCCGGTCCTCCATTAAGCAGGAAGACAGGTTCGGCAGTCTGATCCTCAAGGGCGTGAATCCTGATAAAGGCGAGCTGTATCGTGTTTGAATCGGGATTATTCCTGTTCTCCGGGACGAGGATGATCCCAAAGTCTGCGGCATAACCGGCAAACTTACCTGGTTTAAAAACATGTTCCCCGAGCTTTAAACGCGCCCGTTCCTCAGGTGCTGGGAAGGGAGATTGCTGAGCCTGGAGAAGATAAGCGCAGGCAGAAATTAAAATAACGGAAAACAGTACTATTCTTACAACAGCTTCTTTCATAAGAGCTAATCTAAAAATGACATTCCTTTTTTTTAGATCTATTGTAGAATAAAATTTTATCAAATATATCATCAGGATGTCGATTCATTATCTGCGGCTAACTCCTCTCAGCCTTCGTTCAATTGACACACCTATTTTGCGGTGATATAAGCTTTTCTCGGAATGAATCGTAAACAATCAACAGGGGAGAAAGGAGAATGAAGATAAGAAGACTGGTTTTGTGTTGTGGGATTATTTTTGGCATCCTCATCTTTTTGGGGCTATCCGGAAGGGAGAGTGAGCGGCTATTCTACCGCGATGCCTGCACAGACATCGTCGTCGGAAAGGACGCCTCTGCGGATGGATCTGTGATCACCTCTCACACAGGATGCTGTGATGAATGCCGGGTTCATGTGGTCCCGGCCCAAACTTTTAAGAGAGGAGAGATGGCCCCTGTCTACTACGGTCTTCAGGATGTGAGAAAGCCCTTGAAGGAATACGGGAAAGTCATCGGCTATATCCCTCAGGTCGAAAAGACCTATGCCTATTTCCATTCTGGCTATTCCCACATGAACGAGCACCAGTTAGCCATCGGGGAAACGACTCTCAGCCAGAGAGATGAGCTGAAAGTGGATATCGAAACCGGAAAACAAATCATGACCATCGAACAGGCTATGGCCTTTGCCTTACAGAGGTGCAAAACAGCCAGAGAAGCGCTCAAATTGATTACCTCATTGGTCGAGAAGTACGGGTTTCTGCCTTCCTGCGGCCCGGAATCCGAGGCACTCTGCATCGCTGATCCCGAGGAGGCCTGGGTTTTAGAAGTCTTCAGCGTCGGCCCGGACTGGGAGCCTGGTAGCGGAAAGTTAGGAGCCATATGGGCGGCTCAGAGAGTTCCCGATGACCAGATCGCCATCGTCCCGAATTGGAGCACGATCAAAGAGATTGACCTCAGCCGGCCTGATTATTTCATGGCCTCGGAAAATTATAGGCAGGTGGCTATCGACAGAGGCTGGTACGATCCGAAAAGCGGTCAGCCCTTCATCTGGCAGGAAGCCTACTCTCCCCTGCCCCGGGAGTGGGCCGTGAGCCGATACTGGCTCTTCTTCAGCACCTTTGCCCCCTCCTACAAGAAATGGCCGGATAAGAGATTGACAGCCCCTTTTAAAGGCTATGATGCTTACCATCAGTATCTTGAACCGCTCTCTTGTTATCCCTTCTCTGTCAAGCCGGATCAGAAGCTCTCTGTCCAGGATGTAATCGCCTTCCAGCGCTCTGTTTTTACGGACACGATCTATGACATGACTGCGGATACGGATTGGTTCGTGCCCGACGGCAAGGGTGGGATGAAAAAGAGTCCTTTGACAACGCCCTTCCCGACACGGGACATGCGGGAGCTCCTGGATATAACCTGGCGGCGGATGGTCTCGAGGGGCGGCTACGGGATGGTCGCTCAGCTCAGGAGCTGGCTGCCGGCTCCGGTGGGAGGAGTCTACTGGTTCTACCTGGATAACCAGCACATCAGCACCTATGTGCCTATTTATGCTGGAATTCAAGAAATAGCTGCCTCGTATAAAACCTACGATCCAGATAAATTCAGCGAAGACTCGGCGCGGTGGGCGATCGATTTTGTTGACAATCTTCTCTATCTGCGCTGGCAGGAGGCCATAAAAGACCTAAGGGAGATGCGCGATCCGCTCGAGGGCGGGTTTTTTGCCAATCAACCGAAGGTCGATGCTCAGGCCCTTGAGCTTTACAAGAAAGATCCTGACCAGGCTAAAAAATTCCTCACGGATTACACAAAGAAAAACATGGAAAAGATCGTCAGGATGTACAAGGATCTTCGAGCCCAGCTCATCACCAAGTATACGAACAACAAACTCGGTCTTTAATCCTTAAAGTTTTGTTTTGTTAAAACATGAGTATCTAGGGACGAGAACCCATCTATTTTTGACCCTAAAAAGGCATTTTTAAGCCAGAAAAATAACTTAATTTTAGACTTATCTAGTTGATTTTAAATCAGATAAATTGGTCCGTCCCCCTTTTATCCTTTTATCTAACGGTCCCAGTGGACTTTGTATCTTTTGATGACTTTGAATCCTTCCTCGTTTTCTTCGTAGGAGTAGATTTTCCCCTCCTTCCAGACGCGGATATCCACTTTTGAGATAAACTGGGCGATGTACCGCCCTTCTGGGTCGAAGACATCGAATATATACTCGCCTTTGTCTTTCCCTTTTTCCCAGGTCCGGACGAATATCCGGCCTTCTTCGTCCAGAGTGAAGAACTGGAGAGGCGGAAATGTCTTGGGGAATTCAAACATTTCTTTCACGTTGAAAGAGCCAACGTTGGGGATTCTCTCCAGTATTTCTTCGATGTCTTTTTCAGTGATTTTCTGCGCTTCGTACTCCTTTTGGATGCTTTTCACCTGCCTCCCATCAGGAGTGTAGACTTTGATTTCGTAGTCGATATTCCTGCTGTAGTAAATGTTTCCGGAGCTGTCGAACTGATAGATAGAAAGCATGTCCATCAGGTTGATTTTGGTCCCCGATCCTGGAATGGGGATGGCAAATTCGATCTGATCGAGCAAAAACAGAGGCTTCAGTTCTGGATCGAGTTTTTCGATCTCGAAGAACACTTTTTGCCCCTCAAGCTTCATTTCCCTTCCCATAAAATTTCCTCCAGGACCCATGATGAGGTTGACCAGGGCCATCCGGTCGGCGAGTGAGACGTGCCTGATATACGTGCCTTCCAGAGAAAAATGGACTAACTTCCGCGCTATGGCATCCTCAACTATCAATTCATTGGCTGGGGTGAGATGAATTCCGGCCGGCATATCCAGCTCTCCTGGCCCTTGACCTTTTTCACCAAAAGAGCGGACAAACTGGCCAGCGGCATCAAACACTTTGATTTTGCAGTCTTTGAAATCGAGCGCATAGAGTGTTTCGCTGTCATCCACGACAAAGTTTGAGATCTCGGTAAATGATTTATCAGGGTCATCCGACTCGCCGATGACGCACTCCAGCTCTAGACTGACTTTGGAGGGAATATCCGGGGGAGGCTTGGGTTTCTTACTGTTTTTGATGATTTGGACATTATCGACAGCTTTGACCTTTTGTCCTTCTGTGGAGGAAATAAAGCTGATGATCAGAAGCAAACACAGTGTCAGACGGAGAAATGCTTTCATCATGCACCTCCATTCATCTATTTATATTATACGGGACTCTATTCAATCTGTTCAAAAAAGTGGGCCCCAAATTGCTTACGAGCCTCTTTTTACCTAAAAAAGGTGTTTTAAGAAAAAAAATGACTTAATTACAAATTTATCTTATTCATTCCAGATAGGATAAGCCGGTCTGGTCCATTTCCCTTTTCTTTTATCGCCTTTTCATTTTATTCATATCTCAGGCTGTCAGCAGGATTAGCTAAAGCCGCCTTGATCACCTGGGAGCTGACTGTCAATAAGGCGATGGCCAGAGCGGCCAGGCCACTGACAAAGAATATCCAGAGGGAGATGGAGCTCCGGAAGGCGAAGCCTTGGAGCCAGCGGTTCATAACCCAATAGCCGATCGGCCAGGCGATCAGGTTGGCAACGATCACCCACTTGGCGAACTGGCCCGTCAGCAGCCACATGATGTTGGGAAGCGGAGCCCCAAGGACCTTGCGCAGACCGATTTCCTTCGTCTTCTGTTCGGTGACGAAGGCGGCCAGCCCGAAGAGCCCGAGGCAGGAGACAAATATGGCCAGACAGGAGAAGAGGGTGACAATCCTGCCGGCCCGGGTGTCATTCTCGTAGAGGCTGTTGACTTTGTCATCCATGAATGTGAACTCAAAGGGAAGTCCGCCCGAGAGGGATTGCCATGTTTGCCGGAGGTCGGCCAGGACATCGGTGGTCACCTCAGAGCGGATCTTCACCAGCAGGAAGGGCCTGCGGGTGGAGTCAATGGCCTCAGGAAGAATGTAGCCCATGGGGCGGACGTTCCTGTGGAGGGATTCGAAGTGAAAATCATCGATGATCCCTATAATGGTGAGATTCTTCTGCGTCCACCAGATCCGCAGTTTTTTCCCGATGGGATCGGGAATCGCGAAATATTCGGCGGCTTTTCTGTTGATGACCACAGCCTCCTTATCCGAGGGAAATTCCCTGGACATGAACCGGCCCTCGATCATTTGGATATCAAGCACCTCTGCAAAATCCTGATCGCAGGTGAGAAAATTCATGTTCAGCGGCCGCTCTCGGGGGACGCCTTCCACACCGATACCCCAGTTCGGGGTTCCTCGTCCTGGAACAGAGCGGGCCGCCGTGACTCCAAGAACATGGGAATGCTGCTTCAACCGGTCCTTGAAAGTATCCAGCTGACCCCCTAAAGTATCGGCGTTGTGGATGACCACCACGTGCTCCTTGTCAAAGCCCAGCCTCTGGTTTTTGATGTAGTTGAGCTGGCGGAAGATTACCAGCGATCCGATGATGAGGAGGATGGACATGGCGAACTGGAAAACGACCAGCCCGTTGCGAAGGAAGAAGGCTCCCTTTCCTCTTTTTGCCAGGGAGGAGCCTTTGAGCACGTCCGTCAGCTTGAAGGAGGAGAGGAAAAAGGCGGGATAAAGCCCGGCCAGAATACCTACTGTGAGGGCTAGAAGCAGCAGCCCCGGGATAACGAAAGGGCTTCCAAAATAGGAAAGGCCTAGGATTTTTCCGGTCAGGTTCCGGTAGAGGGGCAGGGCGGCCTGGATAAGGATCACGGCCAGGACGAGAGCGATCAGAGTTATCAAAACGGACTCTCCCAGGAACTGCTGAATGAGCTGCTTTCTCTGAGAGCCGACGACCTTCCGCAGCCCCACCTCCCTGGCCCGGCGGGCGGAGCGGGCTGTGGCCAGGTTGACGAAGTTGATGCCGGCAATCAGCAGGATGAGGACCGCCACCACGGTGAAAAGCCGGACATAGGCCAGACTGCCGTTGGGCTGGTTCCCTGTTGTCAGGTCCGCCTGCAGGTGGATTTTTGTGATGGGTATAAGTGTCCAGATCCAGGGAAGGTGTTCGCGGCCGCCTTCAAAATAGACTCTGTCGATCTCGACCAGCTTCTCCTCCATCAGGCTCTGGGTCACTCCCTCCCTAAGAGTGACATAAGTCGTGTAATTGTTGCTCGTCCAGTTCAGGCTGGGTTCGGGAAAGATGGTCTTCATGGATAACAGCATACCGAATCTGAAATGGGAGTCCTGGGGCACATCCTGGACTACGCCCGTCACCTTGAAAAGCAGCCATTCGCCTTGATCCTGGATTTCGATCGTCTTATTGAGGGGATCCTCCTCCCCAAAAAATTTGGCAGCCAGGGTTTCACTAAGGACGATCGTGTTGGGATCTTTGAGGGAGGTTTCCGGATTTCCTTTGATCAGGGGAAAGGCGAAGACATCGAAGAAGGAGGGCTCAGCACCGAAGGCGTCGGGTTCCTTGAAGGCGATTTGATTATGTTTGACGATCATATCACCGAGGGGGCCGCAAACTTGGGTGATGTGCTCTACCTCGGGGTAATTATCCCTGATCGTTTGGGCCAAGACGAAGGGGGTCCCCAACTGGTGGATGCGGGAATCCCCCCTGTTCGACCAGTCGGCGGTCAGCCGATAGGTGCGGTCGGCGTTTTCGTGAAAACGGTCATAGCTCAGTTCGTTTTGAATATAAAGAAAGATCAGCACGCAGGCCGCAATCCCGACGGCCAGTCCCATAATATTGATGAATGTGTAGCCCTTATGCCTGAGCAAATTCCTGAGAGCGACTTTAAGATAATTTTTAAGCATTATTCATTCCTTTTTATAAATGGAACTAGACTGCTAACACTAATGTCTAATTCTATTTATAAAGACGAATAAAAGCCGGAAAGGTTGCAGTAAGAATGCATTCCTAGTTTGGTTCAATTAAGTCTTAGGTTAAGTCTTAGGAAATAAACAATGTTCCTTCTGTCAGCCAGATACAGATTTCCTGTATCGTCTTTCACAGCCGTTTGGAAGAGGGGCGGATCCTCTATTTCTGTTGTAACCGCTTCAGCATTTCTTTTGCATTATTGTTGCCTGGATCCAGTTCCAATGATTTTTTATAATTCTTAACAGCCAGTTCATTCTCACCAGCGTTCAGGTAGGCTTCAGCGAGGCTGTCATAGCCATTGGCATAATCCGGATGCAGATCAACATTTAGCTTGAATACCTCAATAGCCTCCTGAATCTTTTTACCCCTCAACAGCTGATAACCAAAAGTATTCAAAGTGCCCTCATTAATTTCGTCTGGATGTTTCTTTTTTAGTTCCTTATATAAATCCACCAGGCCTCCTCTTCCCTGATCGTTGAAAGTGATTAACAACATCAGGTTGTGATAGCTACTGCGCGCTTCAGGAATGTGAGGCTCGATCGAGAACAACTTCTCATAGCTTTCAAGGGCCTCTTTCAGCTCACCTCTTTGCTCATTTATCTCAGCCAGGAAATACCAGGCCCTCATATCCTCCGGATAAAGAACAGTATTCAGCCTTGAAATCTCTGAAGCCTCATCCATCTTACCGGCCGGAGCCAGGGTCAGCAGTGCGTACAGGGCAAGATCAAATGAAGTATAAGGGAACCAAACCTCTTTCGGACCACAACGTCTCTCCCTTCTCTGCAGCTCTGCCCTGAATTTTTCGACCCCTTCGTTGAACAGGACATCCTTGAGGGATACGGCTTCATTATTCTTTATTGCCTCCAGGACTGGACCAGAAAAGGACAAGTAATCTTTGAACGTAGTAGGCATGTAATAATCGGGGGGGTAATAACCACGGCTATCTGTCGCGTGGCCCTCCTGCCAGAACATAGTGGAAACATTTACCATCAGGTGGCTGTTCGGCAAATCAAACCTGACAGTGTCTGAGCACCAGTTCAGGGGGCCGGCCGCAATATCACCGACTGTTATGGCAGTGGTGTTTTTCAGCATCCGTCCGATGAAATTACTCGCCGCGCTAAAGGTATCTCTTCCGGTGATGATGTATAATTTGCCCCTGGGCAGCGAATCCCTTCGCAGCACAAACTCACGAACAAAAGGCGGAAGAAGGTAGCCATTGCCACCCGAATTAAACCTGACATCGATGACGAATTTATCTATTTCAGATACGTGCTCATCGTAAGTTTTGAATAATCTCTTAGTGAAATCGCTGAACGGTTCCTTGTTCCAGTTCGTGACATTATTGTACTGGAAATATATCAGTTTATCGTCCGGCACGTACTCAAACCAGTAAGGAACTCTGGAAGGAATGACCTTGGAAAGATACAGAGGCAGGGAGTCTAACTTGTCATCAAAGATGGTTTTAGTTCCATTATTTGTCGGAACAGTTGTTTTAAAATAGGATAGGTTGAATCCCATCCTCCATGCGGCCGATTCTGCGGATATCTCCCTCTTCGTTCCATCAGAAAGAAGCACTTCCAGCGGCAAAAGTCTCTGCGAATCGATTATTCCGAGTGTCTTGAGTATGACGGCATTGGATAAGTAATTTGTGGCTGATCTGGCAAGACCATGATCACTGTCTGAAGCGAAGATTTTTCCGATCTGGCTGTAGGCTGATCCTGCATCCAGATTGCCTATGTGCAGCACTTTTGCTCCCAATAATCCTGAGTTTTTTGTGTCCGCTGCTGTGATGAATAGCCCATCATGGAATTTTTCAAACCGGACTGGAAACCACAGGTTAAAACTATTCTGATTATTAAGGAGGATACCGGTGTGTCCATCCCTTAAAGAAGCCACAAGCTTCATCAGCTCAAGGATTATTCTTTCTCGGTTCCAGTTAGGAAGGCTGGCTTTGATTTCCTCTGCCCTGCCCACGAACGCCCCCCTCGAAATCTTTGCCCACGGCAGTGGATGATACTGTTCAATTTTCCCGGTCAGGATGCCAATATCCTGGCGCCACTCTGCTACACTCTGGGCAGCAACATTAACTGACACACAAAGACAAATAGTCATAAGCATCAAAAATGCAACAATTGTCCTATTATTCATTCTCATTTTGACAACTCCTCTAGAGAGAGATTTAGCTGCATCGTTTTATTCAGTATTACGAAAATAACTGCGTAATGGTTATTCCGTACATATAATAAAATGTAAAAAGTGGAAATGCTTAGGATTGTACTTTTTATGTTTAATATAGTAATGGTTGGTGTCGTACCTCAATCCTTGAAAATAATTAATACATAAGGAGGCTGTCATGAAACCAAGAAGGCAATTCGTCCTTATCCTTGTTTTAGGCGCCCTACTGTTCACGAATGGACGTGGCACAGAAGCAGACAAAATTCCTGTCATCGCCAAGCAGGTTGTAGATGCTCTCCAGGTAGAGTACCCGAAATGGTTTGAGAAAAGGGATCTCCCCGGTGCCGCTCTCATTATTGTCGATGAGAAAGATATCCTTCACCAAGCTACTTTTGGCTACACAAGCCGCAAAAAAGAAAGAGAAATAACTCCTGAAACCGTATTCAGTATCCAATCTATGTCTAAAAGCTTCACAGCTCTCGGCGTTTTGATGGCGGTCCAGGATGGCCTTCTGGATCTGGACGCTCCAATAACCGATTACCTGCCTGAATTCATGGTCAACAGCCCTTTTGAAAAGAATCCCGAGAAAAAGATGACCCTCCGGAAACTCCTCTCCCACAGAGCCGGTTTTACCCATGAGGCTCCTGTGGGCAGCAACTTTGATTCCAGGCCCCATTCATTCGAAGAGCATATCCTGAGTATCCCAGCCACGTGGCTCCGCTACCCTGTGGATTACCGCTACAGCTACTCCAACCTGGGCATCGACCTGGCTGGCTACATCCTTTCCAAAAAGACCGGGAAACCATTCTGGGATTACATACAAGAACGGGTCCTGGATCCCATTGGGATGAGACAAAGCTCCATGAACTTCGAGAAGATTAAACAGATAGAGAACAGGGCTATCGGCCATGTAGCTAAAGACCAAAAAGTGGAAGGCGGGATACCTGTCGTTGTCCCGATGATCCCGGCAGGCGGAACTTACACCAACATCCTGGATATGGCCAAGTATCTCCAGTTTCACATGAATAAAGGCCGTGCTAACGGTAAACAGCTCCTAAAGAGAGAGCTCATCGAGGAAATGCAGGCTGTGGCTTTTCCAGAAAAAAACCAGAGAGCCGGTTACGGGCTGGGTATCGGGAGAAGTCTGGTCAGCCGCATTTATGGTATTTACCACGGAGGAGGCGGATACGGTTTTATCTCCTACATGCTCATCTATCCGGAATTGAAACTGGGAATTGTGACTCTGTCGAATGCTTCCAACGGTATTTCCGGTTCATTGATTCACAGCGTTGTTGATCCCATCATCGAGAAGGAATTGGGAGCCACAAAGCCCTGGCCAGAAAGTACTCCGGTCGAGAATTATACTCGCCTGAGCGATGATGATCTACGTGTTAAAAGTCTAATCGGTTTTTACGATCCAGGCATAAGGATTCAGATCAGGGACAAGGTATTCGGCATACAGATCCAAAAAAACTTTTATCCCCTAGAAATGTATACTGATGAGAGGGGAAAAATTGTCGGCAAATTCGGAAAATACTCCGAACTTAGGGTAAAGCCTCCTCGCGGCGGCCAGAGAGGAACACTCATCCATCTGAACAGATTTTCAGGGACGATAAACTACTATGACTTTAGAAGGCCTGAGAAATCAGAAGAGAAAAAGGGCCCTGATAAGCCGGAATGGAAGAAATACACGGGAGTCTACAGAATGCTGGCTTGGGGGAGGATGAGGGGGAGCCAGATAATTATTGCTATTAGAAACGGCCATCTGACTCTTAACGGAGATCCAGGTCGAGAGCATCTTCCCGGGCTCTTTTTCACCTACAACGGAGAAGCACTCGATTTCCGCGGTACTGTTCCCACCTACAGAAACATCCTCCTGATCAAAACCCGCTGAGATGAAAATTGCAGGTTAATCAGATCTTCTGCGAGCTCAATGCTATTTCGAAGAGAACGACAGGAAACATATCTTTCTAAGGATAATGTAATCAGAAAATAATGGGATCCTAATGACCCAGGGATTGAACGCCAAGAGTCTGGATATCCCTTCCCCGCGCTGGGGAATCAGTTTTGGCAATTTAAAGGGTCTCACCGGTCTACGGTTTAATTTCCGGGACAGCCAGGTCTGGCGTGTGATCAGATAAATTGGTCTGGCCTCCTTTTCGTCTGTTTCGCACGTATCCATGTCCCGTCCAAAATCGAACACTTGCTGTATCAGATACGAACAAAACTTCCCCATGCACGCAACCACCATTCCCCCGGCTCATCCAGGAGCCTTCATTTGGCATGAAATATGCATACATAGATTACGAATGTATCTTCGAAAATGAGGCACAAAATGATATCGAAAACATTGATGGCGGCATCAACCAGGCCCATCATTCTGGCCATTCTCTCCAGAGGAAAGGATTACGGCTACAGCATAATCCAGAAAGTCAAAGACACTTCAGGCGGGCATCTTGAATGGACGGATGGGATGCTTTATCCGGTCCTCCAGAGAATGGAAATGGACGGCCTGATCCAATCTCAATGGAAGCTCTCCAGAGAAAACAGGCCCCGCCGCTACTATACCATCACCGAGAAGGGCTGTAAGGAGCTGGCCTCAGAGCTTGTAAGCTGGTGGAATATCTGGCAGGCCTTAACCCGGCTTTCAGCTCCCATTCCTGTCGAAGATTAAAACAGCAGGAGGAGTCATGTTCGATCTGGAAAAGGAAATCAGAAAATGGAAAAAAAGCTTTCAAAAATATGAAGTGTCCGAGGACGGGCTGGTCGCGGACATAGAGCTCCACCTTCGCGACGCCTACAATGCCCAGAGACAAGAAGGCCTTAGGGAAGAAGAGGCCTTCCTCCGGGCTGTTGCCCAAGTGGGAACAGCAGAAAGCATTGCCGCTGAATACAACAAAAACCGGATCGTCAGGCTTAACCGTCGCTCTCCCCTTCGGCCCGGCCGCTTCATGCCCGCTTTGGTCTGGAATTACATAAAGACAGCCCTGCGCGCGATCCGCCGTCAAAAAGGCTACTCCCTCATCAACGTCTCCGGCCTGGCCATAGGTCTAGCCGTCTGTATGCTGATCATTCTCTGGGTGGTGGATGAATGGAGCTTCGACCGTTTCAACACCAAAGCCAACCGGATCTTCCGGGTCTACCGCGACGAATCCGCCACACAGAAGAACTCTACCAGCGTCTTAACACCCCCGCCCATGGCTGCAGCCCTTAAAAGCGATTTTCCTGAGATTGTCAAAGCCACCCGGTTCGGCTACTGGCATAGACAGCTCGTCACCTATAAAGACAAGCGTTTCAACGAACCAGGATTCAGGCATGCCGATCCTGATTTCTTCGCCATGTTTTCCTTTCCGCTCGTAAAAGGCAATCCGGAAACTATCTTCTCAAACCCTTACTCTGTTATCCTCACCGAAAAAACCGCGGCCAAATACTTCGGAGAGGAAGATCCTATCGGAAAGATCCTGACAGTTAACAACTCTTTCGATGTCACGGTTACTGGAGTCATCCACAATGAATCGCTTAATTCAAGCCTGGAATTCGACCTCCTTTCCCCTTTTGAAATCCTCCTCAAGGAATCCATCGGGGAGGACAACGCGGATAACTGGGGATTCAATTCCTTTGGGACCTATGTCATGCTGGAGCCATCAGCCTCCGCCGAGAATCTCAACCAAAAACTCGCAGGTTACCTCAAGAAATATGCAGAGGAAGACACAGATGAACTCGTTCTCCAGCCTCTGACCGACATCCACCTTTTTTCAAACCTGGGCCACGATCTCCACAACCGGGGCGATATCAAGTATGTCTGGATTTTTAGCGCCCTGGCTGTGTTCGTCCTGCTCATCGCCTGCGTCAATTTCATGAACCTTACCACGGCCCGTTCAGCCAACCGGGCCAGGGAAGTCGGGCTGAGGAAAGTGGTGGGGGCAGGGCGGCCGCAGCTCATCCGTCAGTTTTTCGGCGAGTCCATCCTGATGGCCCTTTTCGCTCTGGTAATCGCCCTTTTTCTCCTGGAATTTCTTCTTCCGCTGTTTAACACCCTCTCTGGAAAGCAACTCACCTCAGCCTGGCGGAATAATCCCGCTCTTTTACTCGGATTTATCGGCCTGTCTATTCTGACCGGGATTTCTTCCGGCATCTATCCCACCCTGTTTCTTTCTTCGTTCCAGCCTATCCGGATCCTTAAAGGCACTATGAGCCCCTCCGGGGCCAACCCGCTGTTTAGAAAGGCGCTGGTCGTTTTCCAATTTTCCCTGTCTGTTTTTCTCATCATCGGAACGCTCATGATTTCCCGCCAGCTCTCCTATATGAGAAACATTGATCTGGGTTTTAACCGGGAGCACATCATCCATCTGAGTATCCACGGCGAACTTCATGAGAAATACGGTGCCATCCGTGAACGGTTTCTGCAAAACCCCGATGTCCTCCACGTTACAGCCTCTATGTCCCTTCCCACCAATATCCAAGGCAGCCCTGGAACTCCGATGTGGGAAGGCAGGCCTCCTGAGGCAAAAATGGAGATCAAGGCTGACTTTGTGGATTATGATTACATCGAGACTTTCGAGATCCCTCTGGTTGAAGGCCGAAGCTTTTCGCGGGAATATTCCACCGACGCTGAAACCGCCTTCATCGTCAATGAGGAAGCTGTAAGACGGATGGGGCTTGAAAAACCCGCGGTGGGAAAGAGGTTCGGATTCTGGAGTATCGACGGCCAGATTATCGGCGTCATGAAGGATGCCCATTTCCAGCCCCTTCACCAAAAAATAGATCCCCTGGTCTTTAAAATGTTTCCCGGGTGGTTGAGGCGCATGTATGTGAAGATCCGGTCCAACAATGTGTCTGCGACTCTGGCCTCTATGAGAAAGGCCTGGGACGAGATGAACCTGGGCTATCCCTTCGAGTACCGGTTTCTGGATGAGGACTTCCACAATCTGTACAATAATGAAGCAAGACTGGGGAAAATCTTTCAGTCCTTTGCGGCCCTGGCCGTGTTTATCGCCTGTCTGGGCCTTTTCGGCCTTGCCTCCTTCTTTGCCGAACAGAGGACCAAGGAGATCGGGATCCGCAAGGTCCTGGGCTCGTCAACAGCCGGAATTGTAGCACTCCTCAACCAGGAGTTCCTCAAGTGCATAGCCGCCGCCAACCTCGTTGCCTGGCCCATCGCCTATTTCGTCCTGCGGGCCTGGCTCCAAAAGTTCGCCTACCGGACCGACATCGCGATCTGGATATTCCTTCTCTCCGCCGCGCTCGGACTGGCTGTGGCTTTGCTCACAGTCAGCCTGCAGACCTTGAGAGCCGCAAGAGCCAGTCCGGCAGACAGCCTAAAATACGAGTGAATTGAAGCGGGGTAAACAAGAGCGGCAGCGCTATTTCATGAGTTCAGGTCCTATATTTTTTCTCCTCCTCTTCTCCATGATGAATCAGGCCAGAGGCAAGGCCATGAGGTTGGCGATGATGACCAGCCGCAGAAAATTCTGCGTCAGAAGAGAAAAAAGACTGGTTTAAGCGAAAATATGACAGCCCAATCGAGCAGGCTGAGTCTCGTCAGGGTATAATCGCAAAAAGACGGGCGGGAAAACCAGAACCCGCTCTTGGTTTTGGCCAGGTACAAACCAGGAGGGCGCCGGCCTCGGGGACTTTATCGAGATTGGCGATAAGTTCAATCTGAAAGCGGTTGGTCTCTAAAACGTAGCTCTCGCAGGAAAAGAAACCTTCCTTCTGGGCCACGGCGGCATCGGCATCGATGGGCTCGTGGCCTATGGCCGTTACCCCGCGTTCATCGAACAAGAACTTGAGCGCTTCAATGGTCCAGCCGGGATAATGGGACTGTCCTTTGTCGTCTTTGTTATAGAAGGCTTGAAAGTCAGTGAACTTCTTATACCAGTCAGTTCGCATGGCGACAAATGAACCCGAAGGAATCCGGCCGTGTTTTTCTTCCCATGCTTCAACATCTCCCAGGACGAGCTGATAATCAGGGTTAGCGGCGACCTTTTGACTGCAATCGATGACGACAAGCGGCAGAATCATTTCTTTGACCGGGATTTCATCGATCATCCGCAGGCCTTTATGAAAATGACCCGGAGGATCACAGTGGGTCCCGTACTGCCCGACATGGGTGAACAGTTCGGCAAAGAAGCCATCTTTCTCATACGTATAGATGATCTTGCGCTCCTCGGCAGGAAAACCCGGCCAACGCGGGATGCCGGGTGAGAAGGTGTGGGTTAAGTCAACAAACTGTTGGGGCTTGATTTTGCTTTCGTAAATTTCCCAGAGAAAGAGATCATCTTTTTGAGCCAGCTGAGGCTCCTCATCCGAGGCACAACAGACAATCATGAGAATTGAGATCGCAGCCAAAGTGAACAGAGTGATTGTTTTCTTTGTCATTTCCCTATTTTCTCCCAAAGGTTTTTTCTATCGGGGCTAAAGGTAGCAAATAACGTCTCACGAGTCAACTTGGAGGGGAAATCGAGTCTAAAACGCTATTTTTAGCACAAAAAATCGATGATAAGGCCTTTTATTCAGGCATTATTTATCCTAAATGATTAATATAAATATAGATCCTGAGGCCAGACCCCAAATAATAAAAAAAATTATGTCTAAAGCGGTAAAAAGAACCTTTTTTCAGCTATTTGCGTCCTTAATTATGAAGGGAAGATTCTCAAAGCGAAAGAATTTTTACCTCTGGACTGTCTCTATAGACATGTCTTTATAAAACGAAAGGAAAACGTCATGATTAAAAAAATCCATCGCTTCTTCTTTTTCCTAACCGTTACTCTGTTAGTTTTGCTCTCTTTTCAAAGCACGGTGTATCTACAGAGCAAACCGGATGACCTGACAAAAAAATATCCTGAAATCGAAGGCATTTATGAAATGAACATTGAAGATACGAAGACACTCACACTTCAAATCTATTTCAAAGACGGAATACTCCGACATCTCGTAAAAGGAGACAGATCAGTGAATGTTTGGGACGTCGTACCAGACAAAGAATTACAATTCACGACGACATCAAAGAAAAATGGCACCTATTTCAAAACTTTCTTGAAAGATGAACATGGTAAATTCACAAGGTTTCATGTCGTAAACGAAAAGATCAAATTCGATGCCTACGGAGTTAAAAAAGCAGCATTAGACGACAATAAGGCCAACCCGGCCTCACGAAGCGATCGCCTCGGATACTTAGAGAGGCATTATCACAAATCCGAACACCAAATCCCCATGCGCGACGGCGTTAGACTGCTCACCCAGGTTTACAGTCCTACTGACTTATCCGAGTCCCATCCCATAATCCTCTATCGGGAACCCTATGGAATCGAACCCTACGGAGAACAATTCACCCATAAAACCTTCCCATCCCTCCTGTTTGCCAAAGAAAACTACATCCTCGTCTACCAGGACATCCGCGGCCGGTCCCTGTCCGAGGGAACGTTCAACTATCAAGCTCCATACATCAGAGATAAAAAGTCTTCTTCCGATGTCGACGAAAGCAGCGACGCCTATGATACGGTCGAGTGGCTGTTCAAAAACGTCCCCAACCACAACGGAAAAGTCGGAGTTTGGGGAAGCTCCTACCCAGGTTTCACGGCAGCTATGGCTGCCATCGATGCCCACCCTGCTGTCCGGGCTGTCTCGCCTCAGGCGCCCATGTCCGATCTCTTTCTTGGAGATGACGGACACCATTATGGTGCCTTATATTTGGCGCATTATATCTCGTATGCCTACGGAGTATGGCGAAACCGGGTAGAACCGATTCCTTTCCGGAGCCGATATATCCCATTCGACACACCGGATGGGTACGCGTTTTTTTTAGGGCTGGGCACCCTGAAAAATATCACTGCGAAAATCTTCCAAGAGAAAAATGAGATCTGGGATGAAGCCATGGCGCATGAAACGTATGATTCCTACTGGAAATCGCGATCGATCTACCCTCATCTCCTCAGCATCAAACCGGCCATCCTGACTGTAGGAGGATGGTATGACGCAGAAGACCTCCTCGGAACACTCCAAACTTACCAGGCCCTAGAAAAGCAAAATCCAGGACTCCGGAACACGCTCGTGATGGGTCCCTGGCGCCACAGCGGATGGAACATGATCCAGAGTTGGGATGAGAACATGGGAGTATTTTCCTTCACCGGGACAAGAGCCTATTTCCAGGAGAAGATTGAACTCCCGTTCTTCAACTACTACCTCAAAGGTGAAGTCACTCTGGATCTGCACGAGGCGCATGTCTTTGATACTGGTATCGACCAGTGGGAAACCTATGACACATGGCCACCTGGACAAGCAAAGGAGAGAAAGCTGTATTTTTCGGGCAACAGCCGCTTGCTGTTCGAAGGTGACTCCTCAGAAACCAAAACCAGCTTCGATGAATATCTCAGTGACCCGGCCAAGCCCGTTCCCTACACCCTGCAGCCGAGCCTGCAGCCGGCTCCTAGCTACAACCTGGATTATTTCGTCGAGGATCAGCGGTTCGCAGCTTCGCGTCCTGATGTGCTTGTGTATACTAGTGAGCCCTTATCAGAAGATGTCAAGGTTGCAGGTCCCATCACGGCCGAACTCTATGTCTCTACAACCGGGACAGATGCAGACTGGGTGGTGAAAGTCATCGACGTCTTTCCCGGCGATGCTCCGGATCCGAAGAATAATCCTCAGAACGTCCGGATGGGAGGCTACCAGAGGCTTATCCGCGGAGATGTGATTCGGGGGAAATTCCGCAGCAGCTTTGAAATACCGGAACCCTTTATCCCTGGTCAAGTGGCAAAGGTGGAATTTGAGCTCCCCGACATCCTTCACACGTTTCTAAAAGGTCACCGTATCATGGTCCAGGTGCAGAGCTCGTGGTTTCCGCTTATCGACCGAAATCCTCAAAAATTCTGCAATATTCGCCAGGCTGATCCAGAGGATTTCCAGAAGGCGACTCATCGAGTGTTCAGGGCATCTCAATATCCGTCCGGAATTCACCTCTTGGTCCTGCCAAAAGAATAACAGTAAAAAAGAGGCTCTTAAGCCATTTGGGTATTTAACTCAATATTCCTGATAGAAACACGACTGATTCTCAGAATTATGCTGCAGAAGTGCTTAAAACGATGATTTCAACCTCAAATAGTGACTTTTAAGAGAAAAAATAAAAGTTTTGCTTTTTTGTCTAATTCATTACTACGCGAATATCAACGTAAATGTTACTCAGCGATCCCCTTTTTCTCTTTTTCCTACTAATCTTGTTTCTCGCTCTCCCAGGGTCTTAATTCCTCAGCTTCCGACCAAGCCTTCACCCATTCTGGCATGCCTGGATTCCAATCAGACACGCCCAGTGCATCCAACACTTTTTTTACGGGAACGAGGCCCTGTTTGCTTGTGATTCCCGCCCGCACCAAAGCTGAGGAATGGATATTCCCTTTCCGGATGGTGGATTGATGGAAATAAAACCAACGGGCGTCTATGGCGACGATCCGGGTATGTAACTGGAAACGTTTGAATGCCTTCAAACGATGACGGTAGCGAACACTGGCACCAGCCACGACTAAACCCCATTTCTGCTTACGAACGGTCCGCATCAAGCCTGTTCTCATGGCCAGGTCTAATCGGCCCAAGTCCATCAGAGTCAAGTGCCTGCCGTTATTCAATTCTGGATAAAAGTCCAGGTCACCTAGAAAGACCCGCAACTTCAGCACACTCGCATCATTGACATTCATTGAAGGGCCGAATCTGGCTTTGATAAGGATTTGGAATAATCGCAAATAAGGATACAAGTTTATGCTCCCTTCTAAATCATTTTTTCAGTTTTTTGAACATTTCCTCTAGTTCTTCATATCCTTCTTTATAAAAATATTCATTGTTTCCTCATGATGATATTGGAAACCAATCCTGAGTAGCAAGAGTTTTCTCGCAGTCTTCTTTACCATGTTTGAAAGAATAATCCTGTCGGACAATCTAATGTAAACGCAGTAAATAAGGTTACAATCTCTTAAGCGGCCTGAAGCCGCCCTCAGCCCACGAACCCCGAGGGAACCAGTCCCGTCGGTTCCCCCCGTCGGAAAACCGACAGGTCCTCCCTCCGCTACGGGGGCTCGAGGGTGTCATCCAGGCCGCCCAAAAGAGGATTTCACACGAATTATTGCGTTAATATTAGTTCCTGATGATTCGGGTGTTCAAATGTGCTTATTAGAAACGAACCTTTCTATGGTTCATTCCGTCTGTACTGTTTAAGAAGCAAATAAAATCAAAATAACAAAACTAAAAGCTTCTCCTGGGTGTTACTCATGGATCTAGACGAATCCATCCGAACTTTTCGCATCCCCATTCGTATAAACAGTTAGATAAGGAAAAAGCTTTGCGCGAATGCAGGTTTACTAATATTAACGCAATAATTCGTGTGACATCCTGTCTCGGGCGGCATCAGGCCGCACAGGGAGTGTAACCTTATTTACCACGTTTATATTAGATGGAGGTGACGGATGCCTATCCTCCAGAATAAAAAAGCATTGTTCTGGATAGCGGTCGGAGCTTTTGTTCTGATGACCCAGGGATTGAACGCCCAGAGTCTGGATATCCCCTCCCGGCGCTGGGGAGTCAGTTTTGGCAATTCAAAGGAATTCACAGGGCTTCGGTTCAACTTCCGGGACAGCCAGGTCCGGCGTGTGACTGGAATCAATATCACCCTTTGGACACCGAGAAAGGACAACACCGAAGCCGTTGTCAGCGGCCTCTCCCTGGGACTCATCCCTGGAGGGGCCCAGATGAAGGGCATCCACATCGGCCTGCTCGGTGCGGGCGCTACGGCCAATATGACAGGCGTCAACCTCGGTCTGCTCGGTGTCGGAGCTGGAGAGAACCTCACCGGGATCAATATCGGTGGTCTGGGCGCGGGCGCGGGCAAGAATATCACTGGCCTTAATATCGGCTTTTTTGGGGCCGGAGCCGGCGAGGATGTGACCGGGATCA
>LJUP01000010.1 GCA_001303955.1 Bacteroides sp. SM23_62
CCCACATCACCACCGATTCACCCACGATCTCTTCAGGGGTGCTGCCCAGCATTTGAACGGCCGCTTCATTCAAAAGGACACCTGACCTGTCAGAAATCCTGCCGGGATCAAAAAACCTGCCATTTTTCAGGGTGAATTGATACAGATCGCAGAGACCGGGCAGGATCCGGTACTCGGAAATTGTTTTACTCTGGCTCGGTGAATCGCCATATTTCCTGATTCCCTGACCACTGTATCCTAATCCGATGAAATGCCCCGATGCTGCCACCTGTTCCACGCCGGGAAGGTTCAGCAGCCTGTCACGTAAGGCGGGATAATGATTGATGAGCTGTTCGTTAAGATTATGAATCAGTACAATATTTTCCGGATTGTACCCGGGTGATAGGTGCTTCAGATACCTGGTCTGGGCATTGATCCCGAACAGGGTGGTCAGCAGAAAGATGGTTATGGAGATCTGAAATACACTGACGATCTTGAGCAGCATTTTCTTTTCCCCGGCCGGATTTACGGTTCCCTGGATCAGTGGAATCACTTCCGATCTGCTCAGCAAGAGAGCCGGGTAGAATCCCGAAATCAGGATGGTTGCCAGGTAAACAGCCAGCAGTATGAAATAAAGGCTTGGATTGGTTAAAACGGAAATGAATGATTCCCTTTGCATGATCCTTCCGAAATCGGGGATAAGGACCATGGTGATAACAATTCCTGCTAAAAAGGAGATGGTAACGATGACCAGGGTTTCCAGGTAAAACTGACCGATCAGGGTCTTGCGTTCGGCACCGTTAACTTTCCTGATACCGATCTCCCTTGAGCGCTTGGCCCCATTCAGGATACACAGGTTGATGAAATTAGATAATGCAAGCACCATCACAATGATTGCGATGGTCAGCATAATTAATATGGTTTTCATGTTCCCAGAGGGGGTCAGGTCTTTGATGGCTTCGGTATACAGGTGAAGCCTTTCCAGTGGTTCTGTGCTTGAAGAGAAGATGGAACTCTCGTAATTGGCAAACCTCTGTGTAAGCAGCCTGGAATTCTGGTCACGGATGATTTTAAGCACCGACTGGTGATCGGAACCGTCTTTCAACATAAAGTAAGTGAAGAATTCCAGACCACCCAACCGCTCCAGGTTTGGAAGCGCTTCCATGGGCATCAGTATATCGAATTGAAAATGCGTATTGGCCGGTATGTTTTCGATAACCGCGGTTACCATGTAAGACTGCTTCTCCATTTCAATACTCTCCCCGACAATGTTATCAGTGCCAAAGATCCGGCGGGCAATTTTTTCTGTAAGGACCACTTCATTGATCCCTGTCAGGGCATCCTCCAGGTTCCCGTATATCGGTTTCAGCTCAAAAAGTTCGAAAAATCCGGGATCCGAATACAATAGTCTGATGTCCTTAAACCTGTTGTTACCGTGATACACTTCCGGACGTCCTGCCTGGTAGACCTGAATGGTTTTCTCTACACCTGCGAGCTGTGGTGCAATATCGGTATAGGCTGTCCGGAGATTGATGGGGAGGACCAATGACTCTCCCTTATCCGTCCATATGGAATTCAGCCGATAGATCCGTTCGGAGTTTTTAAAATGTTTGTCAAAGCTCAGTTCATATTGGATAAATACGGTGAGTAGTATGGCTGCGGCCAGACCAAAAGAAAGTCCGGTCATGTTGGTGATAAGTGATACGGAATCACGTTTGATAATTCGGAAAATGGTTGTCAGGGACATCGGTGTATTTTATTGGTCTATTCAAAAGATTCAGGTATTGGGGCTTAAGACTATAAAATACAGGAAAATTGAGATATAAATCAAGTGAGCACCCTTTTCCGGAGTGTACTCATTAATAGGTCAATAAATTGGACTGCTCATTAATGATCTGACAAAAGTACTCAGTGAGACCGCAATTTGCAGTCAGGATTAATGATTTCTGGTGAAATTCTGTCGAATAAAAAAATAAACCCCGCAAAGCATTGATTTGCAGGGCATTGTAACCCAAATATTGCAGTTCGACAGGGAATCGGGACAGGATTGCAGTAGGCAGATTATCAGCATTTTGAAAGTTGAAACACAATTATTGCAAATAACTTCTTTTTACAGATCAATAATTGGGTGAAAGTGGACTATTGTTATTTTGGGCTGGCAAACAGTCTTTCGCTTTCTTGATTATGGTAAACCAATCTGCTTCTGTTTATCTGGATCGGTGGCTATCCTATGAAAATAACATAAGTATTTGATCCCTAAACACCTATGAGATCAAAGATTGTAACAGTATGTCTCCAGATCATATGCAAATCTCATACGATTCAGTTCTTAAATCTAAGGATTACTTTAAGCTCCTCATATACATTGAATACTATAGGGCAGACCGAATAATTATCGATAACCCCTAATAATCTGTAGGTGAATCCCTTTTTGTGCATATGAGGATATGATCTGCATTCATATGGACGGTCACGGTATATTGCACATTTTTTATTTTCCAGGAACCTGCAAGGCAGATCCTTAAGTACCCGATCTCCCTCCATGTTTATTTCACTATATTCTCTCATGAACTCTTCAGCTGACATGTTCAGGGATCTGATAATTCTTTTAATATCTTTCTTTGATATTAATGTTTGAAGCACAATACAGCAATTGGCGCAGGTTGTGCAATCAATTGCTGAGGTATATTTCTGGTACAACCCGTTGACAATTATATCAATCCTGTCGGGATCCTGCATTTTCAAATAGCTTCGGAATCTGAAGTTTTCATTCTCATTCAAATTACCAAGCTGTTGTATTTTTACTAGGTCTTTTATCATATCATGACTTAACATTAACTTGTAAGTAATTTCCGGATCATTGTCATTAGATTTCTATACAGGATAACAATTCCTGAATTTCTTCGGGTAATTCTGAATTTTCTGCAGAACCTTCAGGAAGGTTTACCAGGGTTTCTTCCATTGCATACAAATCAATTATCCCCTTTAGAAGCCTGTAGTCTCCTTTCATTAAATATTCCCTGTTTTTTTCCAGCAGTCTCAACAGATTGTCAATGCTGTTATCTGCCTCACCATAATCATCGTCGTCATAATCAGAATATTCATCGTAACTATTTTTATCCTCAGTTATTAAAGCATCCAGTCTGCAGTCAATTGATATTATCAAACGATTATTCCTATGATATATGTTGATCCCCACATCATCTCCGCCCGTGAAATCAAATTGCGCCATTTTTTGAATGGTTGCCGTATCTGTATTCCATGCCATAACCAGATTCCACCAACCGTAACTTTCCGACCACATGACATCGTAATACTTTTCCATAAGTGGTTCCCAGCCACCCGGGAGGTCCGCCCACTCGCCATGATAGATAAAACTGGCCCTTCTTTCGGTAGGATTAGCCCGGCTTGATAATCGTGAAACCGCAGCCTTTTCCTTCGATCCGAGTATCTTATCGATAGCATAGAATTCATAGGATGTAGAGCTGTGATCAGCTGCAAATCCTTTTCTTATGCTGATTACCTTCATAATGATATGAATTATGTATTGTAACGGTGACTGTTAAAGATCCATTCCGGATAATCATCTGCTTCCTTTTCAAGCCATTCTTCAATCTCTTCGGAGGATACAAATGGAACACCACCCGGGGTGCAGCCAATGACATACTGGATTTCAGATATAATATCATACCCCGGAAGGGTATATCCGAATTTGGGTGATCTGTTAACTGATCTTGTAATTGAATTCAATTCTTTGATGGCTTTTCTTTCTCCGACACCGTAACGCTCCATATACTCTCTGGCAGTTATAGTGCCTGTTTTTTTAAGATAATCCAGGATATCAACTGACCTGCCGTTCTTTCCTAATTGTCTAAGTGGTGCAGGCAGGGGTTCAGGACAACCTGGGTCTCCCCCGAGGGGATTATGTGCAAAGACCCTGCAACCTCCACACATATTTTTTCGCATACAGATGCCACACCAGCTTTCCTTAATCTGTCTGCCATTCCTAAAATACCGGTATTTCTTTAGGATCTTCGATTTGTCCCAGACATCCTGCACGTCATCCGTAAGAATATTACCCGCCTTCATTGCTGGATACACAAGTTGAGAACAGGGATACATATCTCCGGATGGAGAGATGGCCAGTATCCTGTCAGCGGCTACACATCCCTTGTATCCAATGTATTTTGCGACATTCTCAGGAACATAGCGTTGTAAAAAACCAAGGGCACAATCCGTCCTCAGGTCCAGTTCAGGGTATTTCTTCCTGATTGAAATCAGGTTACTGTGCAGATATAATAATTGTTCCCGGTCAGGCTTATCCTGTTGCCAAAGGTTTCTTGAAACCGGGGGTTTATACCTTATAAAAACGATGCGCTTAAAGCCTGATGATAAAATTTTAGATAGGATTTCTTCCAGCTTTTCGATGACCGATTTGCTGAGTATAATATTTACGCCGGGAGAAATCCCTGTATCTTTCAGAGCGAGAGTGGTATTTTCCAGTGGCCCTTTTAAATCAGCAAAAGCCTTTCCAAGCAATTCATCGATTGAGAAACCTATCTGAAGATTTTTAATAATCCCGGAATACGGGGATATATCTTTGAATTTCAGATTTTTTAATCCGGTTGTTACATGGACGAGCAGACCGGATGCCGCTGCATGGGAAACAATTTCAGGAAGCCCTTCTTTTTCAAAAGGCTCTCCACCGCCAATAGCCAATTGGAATATGCCCCATCCGGCCAGTTTGTCAACCACCTTATGTGCCTCCTCAGTGGTTAATTCATCACCAGTATGGGGGAATCGCCTGGTGTAGCATTCAGGACAGTCTTGCTGGCAACGGTAAGTAAAAGCCCAGTGGACAGTTTCCGGTGCTGAGAGCCATTGTCGCGGGGGATTTTCCTTTAAGGATTTAATGAGAGTATGCTTCTTTGCAGGCTCCGTGAAAATATCTGAATCTGTATAATTGCGCTGACAGATCAATCCATTCTGTTGTAATGATAACAGTATCGCCTCAAACTGGGCATTATTGTCCCGCAGAAGATTATTCTCAACCAGGACAGATTCCAGGTCATTATTCGTCAAAATCCCCTGCTCAAGGATTGTAAGCATTGCAAACGCTTCTCTGTCAAGTTCAACAATATTGCCATTCCAGGTATTAAAAACCAGTCCACCGAAATACTCCCTGCGCAACCTGACTTTATCAGAAAGACTGAGTATATTAACGGATTCTTGATTATCGTTAAGATGCTGTCTCAATTGGAATATCTGATTTTCAGCTTTAATGGCATCAATAGGATAAATCTTCCTAATAACCAACTTTCCTGATAAAGATAACTTAAAACTGTTATTGCAGGAATGCAAAAAACAGATAATATTTAGTTATAAAATAGAACAGGGCATTTAGATATTTGGCCCATTAAAATGAAGGAATGGTTTTAAGAAAGGTCGGATTTTATCAGGGATTCAATTCCTTTCAAGTAAAGTATAGCACTTACTGCATAAAAACATGCATAATAAAGCCTGTTAACACATGAATTCATGCTTTTATGCTCTGCTAGCAGTTTTGCATCTTTGAAAGTCTCAAATGATCTTTGAATCCGGTAGTTCAGACAATCCGACAGGTTTTCCGTCATGTATTTTTTTCCCTTCTCTCTTGATGCTTTTATAAAAAGGAGTTATATAATACTTGTTTTCCCAATCCTTTTTTGAATAAACGAATACCGAAATAGGTTCACCAATTTCCAGCTCCAGGTCAAATAAGTGGTGCCTGAAACTCTGCTCGATTCTTTTATCAACCGTAACATTTTTCAACAGGATTAAGATATCCCAATCAGATTCCTTATGTGGGGTTCCTCTTGCATGTGAACCGTACAGGATCACTTCTGCAGCAGGATCCTTCTCCAAAATCCTGTTGTGAATTAATTTAATTATATGTTGTTCTTTCTCAGTCATATTACAAAGGTAAAAAAACCTGTAATATACAGACCCGAGTCGTAACAAATACAGGTGAGAATTTCATGAAGCATCAAGAAAAAACCTCTGCAAACATTTGATTTACAGAGGTTTAACTTGGCAGTCCGTAGGGGAATCGAACCCCTGTTACCAGGATGAAAACCTGGCGTCCTAACCCCTAGACGAACGGACCGTTTTTTTATCGGCGGTGCAAATATAATTGAATTTTCGTTTTCAGCAAGAGCAGTAATTAAAAATATGTGTTAAAAATCAACCAATCAGGAGGATGCTATTAGTCTCCGTGGCCAATGATGGATCTGGCCATGGCCTCCAGGTCCTGTCCGTCAAAATTCCCTGATGTCATGATCAAAAGGTTGCTGTCTTTCCATTCCGAATTGAGCAGGTCTCTTACGAGTTTCCCGGCATCATTGTAAACCCAGAGGTCAGGCTGGTTAAATGCATCCTGTACCTGGTCCGCGGAGATCTCCGGCAGTTTTTTATGGGCTACGGTCCCGGGATTGAAATATACAATGGCCTTATCCGCTGCCAGCATGGTAGCCACGTATTGAGGCAGGAAATCTGCATTCAGGCTGCTGAAGGTATGTAATTCCAGAACGGCCGTTAGCCATCGTTCTGGATATTGTTCCTTTAGGGCACGGGTGGTGGCTTTTACCTTGGAGGGGGCATGCGCAAAATCAAGGTATACGGACGTTTGTTCATTTTCTCCGAGCAATTCCATTCGTTTCCCCGCCCCTGTAAAATTTTGTATGGCACCATAAAACCTTTCATTGTTTATGCCAAACATCTCACATACCAGTTTCGCACCGTTGATGTTTTGCATGTTATGGTGACCAAAGACGGAAAGCCGGTATTCCCTGTCATCATCGATAAGGTAGGTATTTCCCTCCCTGATCCTGTGTGGATGTTCACGGTATGGGATAAAATCTAGCAGGCGCCCGGAGGATTTAACAAGCTTAACAACTTCCGGATCCTCACTGGCGTAGATGAGTGAGCCTCCGACTTCCGTTTTTTCAATGAAGATCCTGAACTGTTCAAGGTAATTTTCATAGGTCGGGAATACATTCATATGATCCCAGGCGATGCCTGATATCAAGGCGATATGAGGTTTGTACAAATGGAACTTGGGCCGCCTGTCCAGGACTGATGCTAGGTATTCATCGCCTTCGAAAACAGCAATTTCTGACGATTCGCTTAATCCCACCATGGTTTCAAATCCGTCAACCATGGATCCTACCATATAATCAAACGCAACACCATGATGTTTCAGCACATGCATGATCATGGATGTGATGGTGGTCTTTCCATGGCTCCCCCCTATGACGACACGTGTTTTGTTCCGGGTTTGTTCATAAAGGAATTCAGGGAAGGACCGGATCTGCAATCCGAGCTCATTGGCCTTGGCCAGTTCAGGATTATCATCCCTGGCATGCATACCAAGGATCACGGTATGAATGTCGCGCGTGATTTTGGAAGGGAACCATCCCTGTTCGCGAGGGAGGAGCCCGTATTGAGCCAGCCTGCCGAGGGAAGGTTCAAAGATCTCATCATCAGATCCGCTCACCTGGTAACCCTTTTTATGCAGGGCTATGGCAAGGTTATGCATGACGGCTCCTCCAATGGCTATAAAATGGACCTTCATCAGTTTAAACTTTCAGCCTGGCAGGGCAGGTAATTATATTATTATATGAAAATCTTTTCGATCTTTGCGATTTGACCAGACCTGTAAAGTTATGGAAATTTATACGGTGGCAAACAGCCATATGAAGCTTGACGGGGGCGCCATGTTTGGCATTGTTCCAAAGGTTTTATGGACCCGGCAGTATGAGGCTGATGAAAACAATATGGTCAATATATCCATGCGGAGCCTGCTGGTGGTGGATGGAGAACGCCGGATCCTGTTTGATAACGGGATAGGGGATAAGCAGGACGAGAAGTTTTTCGGTTATTATTACCTGAATGGAACCGACACCCTGGAGGATTCGCTGGATAAGCTGGGTTATGGACTGGATGACATTACCGATATGGTGCTGACACACCTTCATTTCGATCATTGTGGAGGGAGTATAAAATACAATGAAGACAGATCGGGATTGACAACGGTTTTCCCAAAGGCCCGCTACTGGGTGAGTAAACAACAGTGGACGCTCGCCATGGATCCAAATCGCCTGGAGGCAGCTTCCTTTCTCAGGGAGAATTTCCTGCCCATCAGGGAGTGCGGGCAACTGGAGCTTTTTGAAGGAGTATATGATCTTACACCGAATATACAGTTTCGCCTGTTTAACGGGCATACTGCCGGACAGATCATTGCATTGATAAGGTATGGGGACCGGACCATCGTGAATGCCGCAGACCTGGTTCCATTGATGGGTAATATCCCCATGTCATGGATATGTGGTTATGATACACAGCCATTGGTCGCTCTGCTGGAAAAAGAGGATTTCCTGAAAGAGTCACTGGAAAATAATTATATCTACTACTTCTACCATGATCTGGAGAACCAGTGCTGCACACTGAAGCAAACTGAAAAGGGGATCAGGCCAGACAGGTCTTTCCCGCTGGATCAGGTCACTAACATATGACCGCCTGACCCGGAGCTCGATGCCTGTGTCTCATGGCCGTCAGCCTAGATCTCAAGAGTGCTTCCAGCTGCCAACAGGTGGGGCACAACCCTGGGAAAGCATAAACAGCGGGATCAGCAGGATCAGTGAGATTGGAAAGTGTTTCATATGGTTGCTGTTTACCGACGCTTACAGTATAGGGGTTCCCTTATAAACCCTTGAAAGTGTCAGGGGTACCAGTTTACCGTGATAATTCAGTTGCCCGGACCAGTTTCCCCTGATACTGGCATCGGCATATCCCTGGGAATTTACCATCAAAGTAATGTCATATGTCCCGATTGAAGACATGAATATCAACTTTATGCTGTAGGCATCCTCTTTCTTTCCGATTACCGAGTATTCATACTTTGTGATCTTGCCATCAACTGTTGCCCCTCCTACACCGTTATACCCGATGGTTTCTGCGGACCCAAACTGCACGGTACCGGTGAGAGAATCAATCAGGACAAAATTAATAATCGGACTGACGGGTACACGTGTGCCATATTTATTGCTCAGGTAATCGGCTTCAAGGACAAATTGATGCTGGTTGACCATAAAATTGGTCACCTCGGCCATCCTTTCCATTTCAGCCGTCTTCTCGGCCTTTCTCTGTTCTTTCTGCAGTTTCTTTAATTCTTTTTGTGAAAGTTGCTGCACATCCTCCTGGGAATATGCTCCCAGGACGAATACAAATGCTACCGCGAGTGTTAGTAAAGTTTTCATTTCAAATTTCAATTTAATGCTACAATAATATAACAAATTTGCGGTTTTGGAAATTGTCCATTTTTAGTTAAAAAATGTTAACCAAAATAACCGGGAATATCATTTTATGGCAAACCTTATGGCAAATCCAGCATCATATCCGAGCTGTGTACCGAAGTTATTAATGATTGTCCATTCCGGCCGCCAGTCTAATGCGAGCTGTATAAACCCAAGCGTGTAATCAACGCCCACATTGAGGTTAACGGTGGCAAAAAAATCATTTTCAGCATATGGATACATTACCAGTCCCGCGCCTCCACCGACCCCTCCATAAAAATGGAATTTCCTTTTATTGATAATCTTCCATTGCCTGATTCCGGTGAATTTCAAGACATCCCATTGCTGTGAGGCATACCAGCCGAAATTGTATTCTGACCTTCCGATCCTCCTGACATCTTTCTGGAATGAGAATTCAGCACCGGCATACTGGTAACTGTCATACCCGAATGCTCCTCTTACTCCCACAGCCTTGGAATATTCCTGTCCGTTCAGTGTCACGACTGTAAACAACAGAACAGTTAAGGCGGATATTATGCGTGTCGTGCCAAACATGGCCTGCTTGTGAAGGTTCAAAGATAAAAAATAATTATTCCATAGCTTTTTTAATTATTCTGTCGCAGAATATTAATTTTGTTAGCTGTTTCAAGCAAAAATAGAGTAGTGATGAAGATAACAAATCCGAAGGGGATCATACCGTGGTTCCTGATCATTGCCATACCCGTATCAATCCTGTCCTGCTATCCCGGAGGACCGTCAAATGCAGAGGATATGGATCTGGTGGGAACTTCCCACGACAAGGAATTTAACTTCAGTGCCGTAAGCTCATTTTCTTTGCCTGATACGATTGTTCATATGGTCGCTGATGGGGAAGAGGACGAGCTGGGCCGGGATTATGACAGCCTGATCATAGGCAGGGTGAGGGATCAGATGATTTCACATGGTTACAATGAAGAGCCGTTGGATACCCTGAATCCGGCAGATATTGTTTTGCTCATCTCTGCCATGTCATCAACCAATTCCGGGGTATTTTTCGATCCGTCTTGGTGGTGGGGATACTGGGGCTGGTGGCCCGGCTGGGGGGGATACCCTGGTGGCCCCGTATGGGGACCCGGCTGGGGAATGGGGTTCCCGGTGGGATTCCCGGTTTATTTAAATTATACTACGGGGACACTGTTTATTACCATGGTGGATCCTGAAAATACTGACATAGACGAAAAAACCATTGCGGTCACCTGGCTGGCAGCCATCAATTCGCTGTTACAGGGGGGCGGACAATACACGGAACAACGGATCACGGATAACATAGACCAGGCATTCAAGCAATCTCCTTATTTGAATAATAATCAATAAATCCTACCGGAAGATGATGAAGAACATTGGATATATTGTTGCGGGACTGAGCCTGATGGCATCTTTGAACGGTACCGCCCAGGTAGTGGATTACTACAGCACGGTTAATTATGGGATTTCTGTTCCCCTGGGTGAGACGCGGGACTTTATTTCAAATACCAGCTTCAGGGGATTCAGCTTTGAATTCGGGCGGTTTTTTACCGAGGAGATAAGCGTAGGATTCCTGTTTGCCTGGAGTGTGTTCCATGAAAGTTTCCCAAGGGACACCTATGAATTTGAGGAGCTTACCCTGACGGGGAATGTATACCGCTATATCAATGCTTTTCCCCTCATGGCTGTCGGGCGTTACCATTTCAGTCCCGATTCAAAATTCAGGCCTTACCTGGGACTTGCATCAGGGACTTATGTGATCAATAAGGTGTCTGATCTTGGGGTGCACCGTTACGAGCATAAGAACTGGCATTTTGGACTGGCACCGGAAGCCGGATTAATCATCGGCATAGGGGCAGAGGCCTATGTCAACATGGGGGCCCATTATAATCATGCTTTCAAATCAGGAGGGGATACACATTCATGGCTCAGCATTCAGGCCGGCGTAACTTTTATCTACTAGTCAGGCGAATATCAATTTTCCCATCGCAAGGAGCTGTCCTTTAAAACAATAGAGGAAGAGCAGGATGCTTATTGCCAGGTCTGCTGAAAACAGGTATTGTATGCGAGGTATTTGCTTATACAAGAGCAGGGTGACAAGGATTCTCTGGATAAACTGGATCAGGAAGAAGGAAAAGATAAGCAAACTGTCCGGGTTATATCCTCTGGCAGCGTCCGGATTTCCCCTGACAATCTCGGAAAATGCCCTTGAAAGCCCCGAGGAGGGGGAAGGTTCGCCGGTGATCTTCTCATAGAATGAGGGGAGAGGATGATTGTCCTTTTTCGCAGAAAAAAGGCCGGAATAAATGAATACCATCATTATGATCCCGGCCAGCGATAAGTTAACTATGCAATAAGGTCTATTGATTCTCCTCTGCCTCCTTAAGGGCTTCTTCATACTTTTGCTGAAGCTTCTCGAACTTCTCTCTCTGTTCATCTGTTAACCTTGGTGAAATGGCTGTAATTTTAGTTGCCAGTGCAACAGCTTTGGCTGAAACCCTGGCATACTCTGCAAGGGCATGGATATCCCCCTGATTTGCCTTTTCCACCAGTCTGACATAATCCTGGATCAGGCTTTCATAGCTATCCAGGACCTTCTCGAATTCTTCATCGGTGATCTCATCTCCCCATTCAAAATCTGCCCAGTCGTCCTCTGATTCAAGCTCTTCCAGCTTATCTTCAAGTTCTTCACCAAGTTCCTCGAGTTCCTTGCCTATATCTTCAAAGGTCTCTTCAATATCATCCCCAAGGTCTTCATTGATCTCCTCCATGATACGGATCCCTTCACGTCCCCACCACCTGCCACCTTCATGTGCGATGCGAGTAAAGAACAGGATCCACATCAGTGCGATGGTTGTTCCAAGAATAGAAACCACCAGCCCGGCAGTAGGCAGGCCTTTGGTCCCATTTGATTTGGTTGCCTGGGAAAGTCCCACTGCACTGAGTATTACCCCGGCTGCTCCGAGTACCAGTCCCAAAACGGAAGTACAGCCGAGGATGGCCAGTGGGATGGCAATGATCCCCATGACAAGTCCCGCTATACCCAGTCCCTGGCCAGCATTTGTTTTAGTTTCTTCCATAACAGCATTTTTATTAAAGACGACCTGCAAGACAAACTGCTGCTGCAAAGATATAAAAAAGAGTACTTTATATCATACCTTCAAGCAGGATCTCCAAAATTTTTTGAGCGGCAACGGAGATGGAGGTACCCGGACCGAAAATTCCTGCAACGCCTGCATTATAGAGGGACTGGTAATCCTGGACCGGGATCACCCCTCCGGCAATCACCAGGATATCTTCCCGCCCCATTTTACGGAGTTCTTCGATCACCTGTGGCACCAGGGTCTTATGTCCGCCGGCCAGGCTGGAAACACCCAGCAGATGCACATCATTCTCCACCGCCTGCCGGGCTGCTTCTGACGGGGTCTGGAAAAGGGGACCTATATCCACGTCGAATCCGATATCTGCATATCCCGTAGAAACCACCTTCGCACCCCGGTCATGTCCGTCCTGTCCCATTTTGGCAATCATGATCCGTGGTTGCCTGCCTTCCTTCAGGGCAAATCTGGCAGCCATTTCTTTCGCTTTGCTGAAGGCTGTATCTTCTGTGGATTCTGAAGAATAGATCCCGGAAATGGATCGGATCACCGCCTTATACCTGCCCCATACCTTTTCCAGCGCATAGGAGATCTCCCCAAGGGTGGCCCGTTTGGTGGCAGCTTCTACGGACAGTTGCAGGAGGTTCCCGCTGCGATTTGAGGCAGCCCGGGTAATTCTGTCAAGTACCTCCTGCACCTGTTCATTGTTCCGTTCAGCCTTCAGTTTCTTAAGCCTTTTGATCTGTGCTTCCCTCACTGCCGTGTTATCCACCTCAAGGATGTCTATGGGATCTTCTTTTTCAAGTTTGAATTTATTGACGCCGACGATGGTATCCTTCCCGGAATCGATACGGGCCTGTTTCCTGGCGGCTGCCTCTTCGATCCTCATCTTGGGCAGGCCGGTATCTATGGCTTTTGCCATGCCGCCGAGTTGTTCAACTTCCTCGATCAACTGCCAGGCACTGCGGGCAAGCTTGTCGGTAAGGTATTCCACATAATAGGATCCGCCCCAGGGATCTATGGTCCTGGTGATATCAGTTTCTTCCTGGAGATAAAGCTGGGTATTCCGGGCAATCCGGGCAGAGAAATCCGTGGGCAGCGCAATGGCCTCATCGAGGGCATTGGTATGCAGGCTCTGGGTATGTCCCAGGACAGATGCCATGGCCTCCACACATGTGCGTGTAACATTATTGAATGGATCCTGCTCGGTAAGACTCCATCCCGAGGTCTGGGAGTGGGTTCGCAGGGCCATCGATTTCGGATTCTTTGGATTGAACCGGGATACAATTTTTGACCAGAGCAACCTGGCTGCACGCATCTTTGCTATTTCCATAAAGTGATTCATCCCGATGGCCCAGAAAAATGAGATCCTGGGAGCAAAGGCATCGATATCCAGCCCTGCGTTGACCCCTGTACGCAGGTATTCCAGTCCGTCCGCAAGGGTGTAGGCAAGTTCCAGGTCCGCGGTAGCCCCTGCTTCCTGCATGTGGTATCCCGAAATACTGATGGAATTGAACCGGGGCATTTTCTCAGCAGTATATTTGAAAATGTCAGCAATGATCCTCATGGAAGCCTCAGGCGGGTAAATATAGGTATTCCTGACCATGAATTCCTTCAGGATATCATTTTGAATGGTACCACTCAACTGCTCCAGAGAAACACCCTGTTCCAGTCCGGCTACAATATAAAAAGCCATGACCGGGAGAACGGCACCATTCATGGTCATGGATACGGACATTTTATCAAGGGGGATCCCGTCAAATAAAATGTTCATATCCAGGATGGAATCAACCGCGACACCTGCTTTGCCGACATCTCCAACGACTCTTTCGTGGTCGGAATCATACCCCCGGTGTGTGGCCAGGTCAAAAGCTATGGACAGGCCTTTCTGTCCGGAGGCCAGGTTTCTTCTGTAAAAAGCATTGGATTCTTCAGCCGTTGAAAAACCGGCATACTGCCTGATGGTCCAGGGGTGCATCACATACATGGTGGGATAGGGCCCCCTCAGATAAGGAGGTATCCCTGCTGCGTAATGCAGGTGTTCCATCCCCTCCAGGTCATCCTTTGAAAACACAGACTTTACGCTGATATGCTCGGGGGTAAGCCATGCTGCACCGGAAGGGGACGCTCCACCGGTCGTTGCTTGTTTGATATTTATATGGCTAAAATCGGGTCTCATTCGTTTTCTTTTCATCAGTGGATGCCGAGCAATCCCTGGAAATGCTTCAGTTCTTCCAGCACATTTGAACCAACATGGATGAAGTGTTCAATGCCGTTTTTTTTCAGGATTTCCAGATCTTCCTTCGGGTAACCGGCAACGACAGGGATACACCTGTCTTTCAGCAGGGGCATCACCTTGCCGGCCAGACCGGCATATTCTTCATCCGAACTGCAGAGGACCACGATATCCGCCCCGGCATCGACGGCTTCACGGGCACCTTTTTCAGGGGATTCGAAGCCAATGTTATCGATCACCTGAAAACCTGCACAGGCAAAAAAGTTGCAGGCAAACATGGCCCGTGCCCGGCGCATGGCCAGATTTCCCAGGGTAAGCATGAAGACCAGCGGCTTTTTGCCCGGATGGTTCTCCGTTTTTAAACGCATGTTTTCATAATCCCTGCTTCCCCGGAAAAGATCCAGTGGTTCAATGATGCACTGGTCCTCCCTAAGTTTCTTTGCTGCAAGGGGAATATCCCCGGTCTCTGCTGCCATTTCCTCCTGGAAATCAGGATACTGGTTGGTCCCAACCAGGATATCCCTGCGGGTGGCCAGGTTTTTCAACCGGGATTCCGCTGATTGCCTGACAGCATCCTGGATGAATCCATCGATAAGTGATTTATGAAATCCCCCTTTTTCTTCCACCTCGAGAAACAGCTCCCAGGCGCCCTCAATCAGGGCAGCCGTAATATTCTCAATATAATAGGACCCCGCAGCCGGGTCAATCACCTTGTCAAGGTATGATTCCTCTTTCAGCACCACCTGGGTGTTCCTGGCTATACGGTTTGAGAATGGGTCCGATTGTCTGAAAGGAGCATCAAAAGGCCTGACAGTCAGTGAATCTGTGCCACCTATTATCGCGGACATGGATGCTGTTGTCCCCCGGAGTATGTTCACATAAGGATCATACAACGTCTGATTCCACCCTGATGTGCTGGTGTGGATGAACATGGGATGCTTCAGGGCGGTTTCTGCAGACCAGGCTTCAACAATCTTTGACCATAGCAGCCGTGCTGCCCGCAGTTTGGCAATCTCCATGAAATAACTCGATCCGATGGAAAACTGGAACTGCATATGTGGCAGGATCTCTTCAGGTTTTGCCCCTATTTCCGTTAACTGTGCCAGGTATTCATGTCCCTGGGCCAGTGTGAAAGCCAGTGCCTGTGTTACGGAAGAACCTGCATCGTGGAACATGTTTCCCCCAACATGGATAACCCTGAAGCGGGACAGGTTTGCCGCTGCAAATTCCAGGCATTCACGCAGCTCGGAAAAGTCAGTAAACATATCCCTGGAGAAATTTCCCGTGGATGCCAGTGTCCCCAGAGGATCGAATGTGATGCTCCCCCTGACATTTTTCGCATCTTCGCCCGTATCGTTGATATGACTGACCAGAAAATGAAGTACATCGGTGAATTGTTCCCGAAGGATAAAATTAACCGGTACACTTTCCAGGGGGAGATCATGAAGCAAAGTCTTTAGATCTGATTCCGATATACGGTCACTGGAAGTCAAATCAAATCCAATGGAATTGACCCCTTTCTGAATGATATCCAGCGCATCCTGGTTGGCCGCCCGCATATCTCTGACCATCAAATCCTGCCTGGCCAGCCAGGCATTGTCATCCGTTTTGGAGCTGCGGATGAATGGGAATTGTCCAGGTACGGCATCCAAAAAATCCAGGCCGTCAAGGTCCTCTGAACTGTAATAGGGTTTTATATGATAACCGTCCGGTGTGTGCCAGATCAGCCTTTTATCATAATCACCTTCATTCAGGACAGCCCTTATTTGTTCCTCCCATGCCCCGGTTGCGACAGGGGGAAATTCTTCAAAGAGAGATTCTCTTGCAGGCGTTGCTTTCTCCATAATGATCAGAAACGGTATGCAATACCAACATTCAGGTTGACCGTACCGACACTCATATCGTAGGTTGACTTTCCGGTGGCTCCCCCCACTGCACCATCCTCGCTGACAGAAAAGGTGGGTTTATTGTGGAAATAATCTCCGGATAGACGGATGGCGTAATTGGAATTGATATGGAACCTGATCCCGGTCCCCAGCATATAGGCAAAACTCGCCGTACTGCCACTGCGTTTGGTAAAGTAGGTTTCTTCGGTGGTATGGACCGTTAATTCCCAGGGCGGTGACAGCAGTATGCTCAGGCCTGCCACTGCCCTGAAGTCCAGGTTCATGAAAGCGATAGGGATGGTAAAGAAAGGTCCGGCCATAAGGTTGGAATACATCCAGGAACCATGGTTAAAGATCACTTCCTCAATTTCCGGTGGGATGGGCCCTGTGATGGCGTCGATCAGGTCCTGTTGAAGTTGATCCCTGTCAGGAGGGTTTGAACTGAAGGTAAAAGTGCCGGCGATGCCAAGATAATAATCGAATACATAGGCACCGGAAAACTCGATGACAAATCCGGGCAAGGCATAACCGCCATCCTCCGCCAGGCTTTTCTTGGCAAACTCCTCGCTGGGCAGGGATGCCCCGAAACTGAGTCCCAGGTAACTCCGCTGGCCGTAAAGGCCAATGGTCAATATTCCACCCAGGAACATAATGAATGCGATTTTTCTCATGATTCTCATCTAAGCTTTAGAACTCCGGGCGCTAATATAGGGATTATTAACCTACCTAGTCAAGGGTGCCGGCCATCTTTGACGGATCCACCCACCGGTCAAATTCTTCTTCGGTAACATAGCCCAGTTCTGTGGCAGCTTTTTTCAGGGTGGTATTTTCAGCATATGCTTTTTTGGCAATTTCTGCTGCCTTATCATAACCTATATGGGTGTTCAGTGCAGTGACCAGCATCAGGGAATTGGATACATTTTCGGAGATCACTTCCCGGTTTGCCTCGATGCCCACGGCACATTTATCACTGAAAGATATACATGCATCTGCCAGCAGTCCGGCTGACTCCAGGAGGGCGGCGATCATTACAGGTTTGAATACGTTTAACTCAAAGTGGCCATTCATGCCCCCGGCCGTAATGGTCGCATCGTTGCCGATCACCTGGGCACAAACCATCGTCAGTGCCTCTACCTGTGTGGGATTTACTTTTCCGGGCATGATGGATGAACCGGGTTCATTGGCAGGGATGATGATCTCTCCGATGCCGCTGCGTGGACCGGAAGCCAGTACACGGATATCATTAGCGATTTTCATCAGGCTGACCGCCAACCGTTTTAAGGCACCTGATGCCTCAACAATGGCATCATGGGCAGCGAGTGATTCAAATTTGTTGGGTGCGGTAATGAAAGGATATCCGGTCAGACCGGCAATTTTTTTGGCCACCAGGTCAGCATATCCATTGGGGGCATTGATCCCTGTACCTACAGCGGTTCCCCCAAGGGCAATTTCTGCCAGGTGGGGCAGTGTGTTTTTAACGGCCTGCAAGCCATGATCGAGTTGAGAGACATAACCTGAAAACTCCTGGCCAAGGGTCAGGGGGGTGGCATCCATCCAGTGTGTCCTGCCTATTTTGACTATCTTTTTAAATGCCTCTGATTTGCTGGCAAGTGTATCACGAAGTTTACTGACCCCCGGGATGGTATGCTCCATGAACGCAGTGTAAGCCGCAATGTGCATGGCTGTCGGGAAAGTATCGTTGGAGGACTGGGATTTGTTTACATCATCATTGGGATGGATCAGCCGCTGGCCCTCCCCAAGCTGATTACCCTGCAGGACGTGTGAGCGGTTGGCAATGACCTCGTTCAGGTTCATGTTTGACTGGGTTCCTGATCCCGTCTGGAAAATCACCAGGGGAAACTGATCGTCAAGTTTCCCGCCAATGATCTCATCGCAGACCTGTGCGATCAGTTTTGCCTTTTCTTCCGGAAGCACACCAAGGTCCAGGTTGGTAAGGGCTGCCGCTTTCTTCAGATAGGCAAATGCCACGATGATCTCCTTGGGCATTTTCCTGTTGCCGATCTTGAAATTGTTCAGGGATCTCTGCGTTTGAGCTCCCCAGTACTTATCAGCCGGGACCTCAACGGGTCCCATGGAATCTTTTTCTATCCTGATATCCATAGTGTTGGTCTTTTGGTTTTGTTTGGTATTAAATGTTAATTAATCGTGGATTTTCATGAAAAAATGGGTGATGTATACCGTCCCGTCGTCTCCTTCTGCTATACCGGGTCCGGATTGGATATGGTCATCCATTAAGACGGCCCTGGATAAGCTGTTCTGAATCCAGTATTCCACTACTATCCTGGCTGCCGCTGTATCTTTACTGTTTATTGTCGCGAGGAGCACATCTACTGGATTAACCGGTTCCCAGTGTTCAATGATTTTATCCATTCGCGCATCCAATCCTTCCGTGGGATTTCCTGAATTTTTCCAGGCAGCACTCTGCTGCCGTGCCTCTACAAAAAGGTCATGGAAGAAAACCAGGTCGCTGAGTCCCTGGGATTGCCGGTACTTGTTTACATTCCTGTGGAGCTCAGTTTCAAAAGCATCCACCTGGTAAAATGGCTCATCTTTCTTACAGGATAATACTATAATGCCGACCATGCATATCGCCAGGAAGGTGTGCAGCAATTGCAATCTTGTATGTTTCATGATGCATTTAAATTTACAATAAATTATCTATATTTTCCGGTGGTTGTCCCAGCACTGCTTTATGTTCTGTAACAATGATGGGGCGCTTTATCAGCCTTGGATTTTCGGCCAGGATGCTGATCCAGTCATCACCGGGAATATCCTTTCCTTTTAACTGTTTTTTATAATAGTCTTCCTGGGTCCTGACAAGGTTGCTTGGGGTGGTGTTCATTTTGGTTAGGATTTCCCTGATTTCCTCCTCGGTTATCCCGTTCTTGATATAGTCTATGGTCTCAAAGTCTACAGTTGTATCCCGCAGGTATTCGAGTCCGGCCCGGCTTTTCCGGCACCGTGGATGGTGGTAGATCCTGATCATGGTTAATCTCCTCCAAATTGCATAAGGTATTCTTTAATGAAATCATTGAGGTTCCCGTCAAGTACATCATTGACATTCCCGGTCTCATGGTTGGTCCGGATGTCTTTGACCATCTTGTATGGATGCAGGACATAATTCCTGATCTGCGAACCCCATTCTATCTTCTTTTTCTGTCCCTCGATTTCGGCCTGTTTTTCCTTGCGTTCCCTCAGCTCAAGTTCATACAGGTGGGATTTCAAAATGCGCATGGCATTCTCCTTGTTCTTCAGCTGGGACCTTGTCTCCTGGTTTTCAATGACCAGTCCTGTTGGCAGGTGCCTTAACCTGACCGCCGTTTCCACCTTGTTGACGTTTTGTCCGCCTGCACCGCTGGAACGGTAAGTCTCCCAGGTAATGTCAGCGGGATTGACGGTGATCTCTATGGAATCATCGACCACAGGTGAAACGAAGACCGATGCAAATGAGGTATGCCTGCGGTTGTTTGAGTCATAGGGGGACAGGCGGACCAGCCGGTGAACCCCGTTTTCGCTCTTCAGGTAACCGTAAGCAAAATCTCCTGAAAATTCCAGGGTAACGGATTTGATGCCTGCCTCTTCACCCGGCAGGTAATCCACTTCCCTTACCTGGTAATTATTCCTTTCCCCGTAACGGATATACATCCGCATTAACATTTCTGCCCAGTCCTGGCTCTCGGTACCACCTGCACCGGGATTGATCTTCAACAGGGCACCCAGCGCATCCTCATCGTTCCGGAGCATATTTCGCAATTCGAGGTTTTCAATCAGCGACAGTGTGGTCTCATATTGCTGGCTGACTTCCGCTTCTTCCGCTTCTCCCTCGTTGAAGAAATCATAGAGTACGGACAGGTCCTCTACGCCTGACCTTACTTCATCGTAAGCACTTGTCCATGATTTCAACCTGGAAATTTCTTTCAGTTTATTTTCAGCTTCCTGCGGGTCATTCCAGAAATTGGCTGACTGGGTTATCTTTTCTGCTTCTTTGATCTGTTCCAGCTTCCGGTCAACGTCAAAGATGCCTCCTCAGCGCCTGCTCGCGCTTCACCAGCTCCTTCATCTGTTCTGTGGTGATCATATTGAATGGGTTAATGTATGCTTGGTATGCAAAAATAATAAAGATCGAAATATAATCATGCTTTATTCATCTCATCCAGTACCTGAAAGATCAACCCGGATTCAAAACCGCGTTGCTGGCCGAAGCGGGCCAGTTTATTCCTAACTGTAAAAGGGTTGTCATCCTTTATCTGACGGCGTTTCTTTGTTAATTCTTGCCTGAGGATCTCCAGGTAATTGTGATCATCAATGCCATGGATGGCATCGCTGATGATCTCTTCCGGGATCTGTTTGGCCGCAAGCATATACCGGATTTTGATCCTGCCCCAGCGGTTAAAGCGTAATTTATCGCGTACGAACATCCCGGCATACCTTGATTCATCAATGAATCCTTCTTCCTTCAGGGTGTTCAGGACTTTTTCAATCTGTGCTCCCGGAAGCCTGAATTTCCCCAGTTTTTCCCTGATCTCACTGCAGCATTTTTCCTGGCGGCTGCAGAGATCCATGGTATATGACAGTGCTTCCTGGTAGTTCATGAACGAATGGCTTTTATCATTCTGTCTTTACCGTTGATATCCTGGCGCAGTTCCAGTCCGGAAAATCCCTCTGCCTGCAGCAGATCAATGATTTCCGGTCCGTATTTTTCGTGGATCTCCAGGTATAACTGTCCACCTTCCTTTGATTGCTGGCGGGCGAAGCCGGCAATGGATAGATAAAAGAGCAAGGGGTTATCATCCGGAACAAACAGGGCAGCCGGTGGTTCATGGGCCGCTACATGGGTGGCCATGGTTGTTTTCTCTTCTGCCGGTACATAAGGTGGATTGCTGACGATGATATCGGCCCGGGGCAGGCCTGCGGGAGGATTTTCTTCGAGGATATCATGCCGGAAAAACTGCAGGTCAAGCGCCAGCTTGCGGGCATTCATTGAGGCTACCTCAAGTACTGCTGCATCCACATCCGTTGCCATAATGTATGATCCGGGTATATGCTTTTTAAGGGCCAGGGCAATGCAGCCTGAGCCGGTGCCGATATCCATGATCACGGACCGGGGATGCGGGATTTCGTCAATGATCCATCGGACAAGTTCCTCGGTTTCGGGCCTGGGGATAAGGACATCCGGTGTGACATCCAGTACCAGGCCGTAAAATTCAGCCTGGCCGGTGATATATTGGACCGGGTAACCGGCCTTAAGGTTCATGATGGCCCTGTCAAACCATTGCTGATCCTTTTGGGCCAGGATCTCATTCCGCTTCAGACCGACCTCATATTTTTGAAGGTGCAGCCTCGCCTGGAAAAGAATATCGGTCATGGCATCGATTTCCCTGTCAGGATACTGTTCCCTGAGTTCTTTTTTAATATTTTCGCGTATGGTCTGTATGGTGAGGGATTCATAGGCCATGATGTGGTAAAGTTAAAAATTCCGGTGATCATGAGGACTGCAAAGGCAGATATGTTGTATATGGACCGGTGCCTGGAGCTGGCTCGCAAGGGACTTGGCAGTACGGCCCCGAATCCGATGGTAGGTTGTGTCCTTGTGGCCGAGGGAAGGATCATCGGCCAGGGTTACCACCGTGAATTTGGCAAGGCACATGCAGAGGTCAATGCCATACAATCGGTAAAGTCAGCGGGAATGCTGGCTTCTTCCACCCTGTATGTGAATCTTGAGCCCTGCTCTCATCACGGAAAAACGCCTCCCTGTACAGGATTGATCCTGGACAGGGGTATACCAAGGGTCGTTATTGGAACCAGGGATCCGAACAAGGCGGTTTCCGGCAAGGGGATCTCCCGGCTGCGTGATAACGGGGTGGAAGTCAGTGTTGGCATCAGGGAAAAGGAATGCCTTGAGTTGAACCGCAGGTTTTTTACCTATCATGTAAATAAGCGGCCCTATATTATCCTGAAATGGGCACAGACAAAAGACGGATTTATTGATCGCGAACGGGGGCAAGGAACCGACGAAAAGATCAACTGGATCACCGGGACACTGGAACGGCAGCTTGTCCACAAATGGAGGAGTGAAGAACAGGCCATACTGGTAGGTACACGAACTGCACTGACAGATGATCCGGAGCTTACAGTGAGGGACTGGTCCGGCAGGCAGCCGCTTAGACTGGTGATTGACCGCCAGGGGAAACTGCCGGGAAGCCTGAAACTCCTGGATGGTAAAACACCGACAGCAATCTTCTCTCATAAAACGCTCAAACCGGCTGAGAATATCCGGCAGGTGAAGATTCCGGATCACAAGGATATGGTAGATGGTATTCTGGATTTTCTTTATGAAAGTGAAATTCATTCCCTGATCGTTGAAGGGGGCAGGGAGACACTGGAAGGTTTCATCAGACGAAACCTGTGGGATGAGGCAAGGGTGTTTACAGGGGACCAGTTATTCAGAAGCGGTATCAGGGCACCCCGGCTGGAAGCAGATGCATCAGCTGAACATCAGGTTGCCGGCAGCATGCTCAGCATTTTCAGGAATAAAACTTTATCCATTCATGCTGAGTAGTTTGGCATGATTTTTTCAATATATTTGCATAGATCTTCCTGCTAATCTGAAAGATATTAAATTTAACAGTAAATGAAGAACCTTGTCATCTGCATATTCGCAGCGTTTTTTTTAACCGGCCTGACCACCCAGGCCCAGAATCCCAAGAGATTTTTCAAGACAGGGGAAGATTTTATGCTGGCAGGAAATTACCGGGATGCCGTTGAACAATTAACAAGAGCCATTGAATTGCAACCGGATTATGACAGGGCTTACCTGGCCAGGGCGGATGCTTACGAAAAGTTGGGTATGCTCAGGGAGGCGGCAGAAGATTATGACAGGGCAGCTACTTTCCTGGATAAAAAACCGGAAGTGTTTTACGAAGCGGGAAGGCTGTATTACGAGCTGGCGGATTACGATAAGGCGATAGACAGGCTGGACAAATCCATTTCACTGAAGCGGAATTATGTCGAGCCCTACCAGGTAAAGACAAATGTACTGATGGCACAGGAGAGGTATGAAGAAGCCCTGGAAGTGAGTGACAACGCCCTGACACTGAAAGAAACCACTTATCATTTCTACCTCCATGGAACGGTAAATGAAAAATTAGGCAGGCTTGAGTACGCTGAAGCTGACTTTATCAATGCCGTTTCAGAGGATCACCGTCATGTACCTTCCCTGCTGGCACTGGCCGATGTCAGGCTCAGGCTGGGGAAGACGGATTTTGCCCTCCAGCATGTCAACAGGGCCATCCAGCTTGATAATGACAACCAGCAGGCCTATGTGATAAGAAGCAAGGTGTATGTCAAAAAGCTGGATTATCCCAATGCCATTGATGATGTTTCAAGAGCCATTTTGCTGAATCCTGAGGATACCGACATGTATTTTCTGAGGGGCGTTTTTTACCAGGATTTCACACAACATGCCAATGCCCTGGGTGATTTTACCAAGGTATTAATGCTGCAACCTGACAATGCCGATGCATTGTATAAACGAGCCTGGTCATACGAACAGGTTGGCAACTACCAGGATGCCATCAAGGATTATGAAAAACTGGTCAGCCTGTCGCAATTTGATGGTAAGGCCCAGAAACTCCTGAAGGAGGCCAATGTAAGATTGTTTGAACTCTACCGGGAGGGAAACAAACCCGACCTGGTAATCCTGGATCCAAAGCCACGCGACAAGCAATTATTACAATACCCGAAAGATTCAAAGATCGTCAGCCTGAAGGGACGGATCATTGATGAGAGTGATATCAAATCACTTAAGATAGACGGTATAGCCTATCCTGTTGTACAGACAGAGGAGGGCTGGGAATTCCTGGCAGCCCTGGATATTGAAGACAGGGGGGAAATTTATATTCAGATCGCCGATGTTTACGATAATGAATCAATCATTCGTTATACCATTAACCTTACCGAAGTGAATGCCCCCTATATAACCATCATTGCCCCATATGCTTCAGACAACGGTGAAATATTCCTCGATTCAAATGATCCTGATATTTACGTTGAAGGTAGGATCCGGGACGAAAGCCTGATCCAGACCATCATGATCAATGGTGTACTGGCCTCGTATTACCCCGACGAACTGAATCCGAGTTTTACCGCCAACCTGAACATACTGAACCAGAACAGGATCATTGTTACCGCTGAGGATATCTATGGCAACCGGATCGAGCAGGAATTCCGGCTGAACCGGGATGCGGCACTCATGTCTGAGAACAATCCCATGGGTAAAACCTGGGCCGTGTTTATCGAAAACTCCAGATATGAAACGTTTGCCAGCCTGGAGGGACCCTCCAGGGATGTGACACTGATGCGTGCGGCACTGGCCAAATACCAGATACACAATGTGATCCATAAGAAGAACATGACCAAGAGCGATATGGAAAGGTTCTTCTCCATTGAATTGCGCGACCTTGTCCGAAGCAACAGGGTGAATTCCATCCTGATCTGGTATGCCGGCCATGGGAAATTCATCAATGAAACGGGATACTGGATCCCCACCAATGCACTACGTAATGACGAGTTTACCTATTTCAACATCAATGCCCTGAAGGCATCATTGCAATCCTATTCCAATTACGTGACCCATACCCTGGTGATCACAGATGCCTGTGAATCCGGACCGACTTTCTACCAGGCCATGCGGTCAACTCCCCAGGAGAGGAGCTGTGATGACTGGCAGGCCACAAAATTCAAATCATCACAGGTCTTTTCATCTGCCGGATATGAATCAGCCGCGGATAATTCACAATTTACCCGGACCTTCGCCAATTCCCTGGCCAATAATCCGGATGCCTGTCTCCCTATCGAAAACATTGTGAACAAGGTGACAAGTGCCGTTGAGAACGACAACCAGCAAAAACCCAAGTTTGGTAAAATAGATGGTCTGGAGGATGAGGACGGTACTTTCTTCTTCATATCCAGGAATTACTAGCAATCCTGTCCGGGGTGAATCAAAGCGATAGAATGATCTACCTAGGCAGGGGCATATTTGATGGCAGATCCGTCCCAGGCGGGTGAATGCTCGATGGCTTTAACCACATCCCCGGGATCTTCAATGACCTGCCAGATATCCTGGTGGATCTCCCTCATGAACTGTTCCTCCACCATTTTTCGAAGCATCTCCAGGAAGGGATCGAAGAAATGATTGGCATTGATGATGATGATGGGCACCAGGACCTGCCCGAGCTGTTTATGTGTCATCATTTCGAGCAATTCTTCCAGTGTGCCTACACCGCCAGGCAGGGCTATGAATGCGTCAATGTTTTCGGTGAGTTTTTTCTTCCGTTCATGCATATCCTCTACGATGAGCATATCTTTCAAAAGCGGATGATTCCAGCCCTGATCTACCATGAATTGGGGGATGATACCGCGGATCGATCCACCCGCATTTATCATGGTATCGGCCAGCATTCCCATAAGACCAATTCCCCCGCCGCCATAATTGGCAGCAATGCCATCAGCGACAAGCGCAAGCCCGAGTTTGCGGGCGGCCTCAAAATAGATTTTATCTACCTTGTTGCTGGATGCACAGAAGACGGATACCCGGTGGTGAATCATTGATTTTCAGAATAAGGCTTCAAGCTTGTTTACCAGGTTGCTCTTGGGAACTGCCCCAACCTGCTTGTCAGCTACTTCACCATTCTTAAAGAAGAGGACTGTGGGGATATTGCGGATGCCATACTTCCTCGTGACATTGGGATTGCTGTCAACATCAAGCTTACCAACAACGGCTTTTTCGGCATAATCATTTCCAATTTCTTCGACGATAGGCCCGACCATATGGCAGGGTCCACACCATTCAGCCCAAAAGTCTACGATAACCGGTTTGTCTGAATGAAGAACAACCTCATCGAAATTCTGATCTGTCAATTCTAGTGCCATTTTCTAAGTGTTATATGAGTGATAATGATAATGTGCTTAAAATTGATGCCAAAAATAATGCATATTCACCAAACGATTTGTTAATTAAGTTTAAAATCTATTTCTGGCTGTTCCTGAAGGTACTGAATTAGTTCATCGTCAATATGGATCCTTTTTGTCCTTGAGAACATTTCGATATAAATGTTCTCCTCCCTGTCATGAACCATGAATTTTAAGCGGGCCGATCCCTTTTTCAGGTCTGCATATTTGTCAATCTCATTGATCATTTGTTCGTCAAGGCTGCTGAGCGGGAGGGTAACCAGCAGGCTGCTGATCATTTCTTCCCTCACATCGGCCAGCATTTTGATCTCTTTTACTTTTAATTCATAATCAACAGTCCCATTATTGAATGGCCTGGGTTGTATCTGTCCCCTGATCAGCAAAGCGTAACCAGGGGTAAAATAATTCTGAAAGGCAATATAATCTTTATTGAACAACATCAGCTTGAAGGAATCCGTGTAATCCTCCAGTATGATGGTCCCGAAAGGTTTATTGTTCTTTGTGTAGGCTTGCTTGTGAGATCTTACCAGTCCCGCAACCATTACCTCCTGTCCGTTCAGGTTACTAAGATTATCCAGGTTGGCCAGGCTATGCGTACAAAAATGTTCGATCTCAAGTTTATAGCTGTCCAGCGGATGGGCTGAAAGATATATTCCGATCAACTCTTTTTCCCTGTCCAGCTTTACCAGTTTTGGCCATGCTTCCTCCTTGGTTATGACCGGTTTGTTAATTTCCAGTTTACTCGTCTCACCGAACAGGGATTGCTGGGAAGTCATTTTCTCACCATGGATCTTATGGCCGTACCGGATCAGTTGTTCAATAAAAGTGATCCCCCTGTCATCAATCCCGAAGTATTGTCCCCGTTTGATATCCCCAAGACTGTCAAGGGCCCCGGAACCTGCCAGCGCTTCCAGGCTTTTTTTGTTTACTGCCTGCAGGTCTATCCGCTCCACCAAATCATAAATATCCGCGTAGACCCCGTTGCTTTCCCTCTCCTGTATGATCCTGGAAGCAGCTGCTTCACCGAGCCCCTTGATGGCACCCAGACCGAAACGGATATTGCCTTCCGCATTAACCGCAAATTTGATCCGGCTTTCATTAACATCCGGTCCGAGAACTGACAGACCCATGCGGCGGCATTCATTCATGAACTGGGTGATCTTTTTGATATCACTGATATTCCGGCTTAATACCGCGGCCATAAATTCTGCAGGGTAGTGGGCCTTTAACCACCCCGTCTGATAGGAAACCTGGGCGTAACATGTGCTGTGGGATTTATTAAATGCATACTGGGCAAATGCCTCCCAGTCAGTCCAGACCTTTTCTGCTTGCTTTTGCTGGATGCCGTTGGTGGCACAGCCTTCGATGAACTTTTCCTTGAGTTCGTCCATCATCTTTCGTCGTTTCTTTCCCATGGCCTTCCTGAGGCTGTCCGCCTGACCACCGGTAAATCCTGCCATTTCCTGGGAAAGCAGCATCACCTGTTCCTGGTACACAGTAATCCCGTAAGTGTCTTTCAGGTATTTTTCCATCTGGGGCAGGTCATACCGGATCTTTTCCCTGCCGTGCTTACGGTTGATGAACCGGGGGATGTATTCCATGGGACCCGGACGGTAAAGTGCATTCATGGCGATAAGGTCCTCGAAGCGATTGGGTTTTAATTCCCGGAGATATCTTTTCATCCCGTCAGATTCGAACTGGAACAGACCGGTCGTCTCACCCCGGCTGTAAAGTTCAAAGGTTTTCTCGTCGTCGAGAGGAATATTATCAATATCAATATTGATGCCTTTTGATTCACTGACCATTTCCACGGCATCCTTGATGATGGACAGTGTTTTGAGTCCCAGGAAATCCATTTTAAGCATCCCGACGGATTCAACATGATTACCATCAAACTGGGTCACCCAAAGATCCGTGTCTTTGGATTTGCAAACAGGGATATGCTCCATCAAATCATCCTTGCCGATAATGATCCCGCAGGCATGAAGTCCCGTATGCCGTACGGATCCTTCCAGGGTTTCGGCATATCGCAGGGTCCGCTGGGCAAGTTCCGTACCTTTTGATTTTACGTCATTCAGTTCCCTGACCTCGGCATAGGCTTTTTTCAGTGTGGTTCCGGGACGCTCGGGTACCAGCTTGGCAAGCTTATCGGCTTCCGGCAGGGGCAATTTCTCGATCCTGGCCACATCACGTATGGCCATCTTCGCGGCCATGGTACCGAAAGTGATGATGTGGGCTACCTTGTCTTTACCATATTTTTCAACTACATATTGCAAAACCTCGTCCCGCCCGTCTTCATCGAAATCGATATCAATATCGGGCATGGATATCCTGTCAGGATTCAGGAAACGTTCAAACAGCAGGTCATATTTGATAGGATCGATATCAGTGATACGGTTGCAATAGGCAACCACGGATCCTGCAGCACTGCCCCGGCCTGGGCCGACACTCACATTCATCTTTCGTGCCGCTTCAAGGAAATCCTGTACGATCAGAAAATACCCCGGGAAGCCCATCTTTTTAATGACCCCTAATTCATAGTCAATACGTTCCTGCAACTCATTGGTGATCTCACCGTATCTTTTCCTGGCACCTTCCATGGTGAGGTAATAGAGGTAATCATCCGCGTCTTTATATTCTTCAGGGATCGGGAAATCAGGCATGATCGGGTCATGGTTCAGGTCGTAGGATTCAATCTTGTCTACTATTTCCTGTGTGTTCTCCAGCGCCTGGGGTATGTCAGTGAAAAGTTCTGCCATTTCTTCACGGGTCTTGAACCATTCCTGCTTGGTATATCTCAGCCGTGTGGGATCGTCAAGATCTTTCCCGGTATTCAGGCAGATCAGCCTGTCATGTGCTTCGGCATCCTCCTGGTTCACGAAATGCACATCATTGGTCGCTATTAGCTTTATTCCTATATCGAGGGCGATCTCCATCAACCTGCTGTTGACTTTCTTCTGTTTTGCCAATGTGTCATCATCAAAAAACGGATCGCCGGTAGGATGACGCTGCAACTCCAGGTAGAAGTCATTTCCGAATGTCTCCAGGTAATATGCCAGGGATGCTTCCAGTCCCGATGCACTTTCATTCAGGATCTGCGAAGGTATATCCCCGCCGAGACAGGCAGTTGAAGCAATCAGTCCCTCGCTGTATTCCTTCAGGATCTCTTTGTCAATCCTGGGTTTATAATAATGTCCTTCGATCCACCCTGTTGATACAAGTTTTACCAGATTCCGATATCCTGTACGGTTCTTGGCCAGCAGGATCAGGTGATAACCACCCCTGTCTTCCTTGGTGGTGTTATTGAAGCGGTTTCTGCGTGCCAGGTAAACTTCACAGCCTATGATGGGTTTTAGGCCGTGACTTTTGGCTTCATTGCTGAATTCCTTGGCGCCAAATAGGTTCCCGTGATCCGTGATGGCGATGGCATTCATTTCATCTTCTTTGGCCTTCTTTATGAGGGCCGGAATACTGGATGCGCCGTCCAGGATAGAATACTGTGTATGTACATGAAGATGCGTGAAGCCCATCATCTAAATTTTTGAATATGTGTGGGTTGAAAAAAGCAGGCAATAGATATGCCTGCCTGTCAAAGTTACGAAATTGAGATTTCAGACACCAAGGTGTTAATAATTATTTCAAAAGTTTCATCAAGTGGCTCGAATCATCGTGCCAGTATGGTCTAGGACAGGGTACTAAAAATTCATTAAAAACTCTTTCCCGAATAGATTTATTATTTATCTTTGCACCTCCAAAATAGTAGGAGTATTTTAATCATTCGAGATTATGCCAGTTAAATTAAGATTAGCAAGACATGGTAGGAAGAAGTTTGCATTCTATCACATTGTAGCTGCAGACGGAAGGGCGCCACGGGATGGCAAGTTCATTGAAAAACTGGGGATCTATAATCCCAATACAAATCCAGCCACCATTGAGCTGGATTTTGAAAAGTCTTTGAACTGGCTTGAAAAAGGTGCACAACCTACGGAAACGGTAAGAGCCATTCTCTCTTACAAAGGAGTACTCATGAAAAGGCATCTCATGACAGGTGTCAGGAAAGGAGCTTTCTCAGAGGAGGAAGCAGAAAAGAGATTTGCATCCTGGTTGAAGGAAAAGGAAGGAAAGATCCAGGCTAAAAAGGATGGATTGGACAAGGCGAAAGAGGAAGATATTAAGCAAAGACTTGAAGCTGAATCAAGGATCAGCGAGGCCAGGGCTGCAGAAATATTGAAGAAAAAATCCGCGCTCGCAGAGGCAGTGGAAAATGAAGCATCAGCTGAAGGAGAAGAGGCCGTAGCGGAAAAGGCTGAAGCTGTTGGGACAACTGTTGAAGAACAGGCAGAAGCCTCAGCGGAAGAGAACAGGGAAATAGAGAAGCCTGCTGAAGAGCCTGTGGCCGGAGAAACGTCCGGAGAAGCAGAAGCAGCAGCGGAAGAGAGCAAGGAAGCAGAGAAGCCTGCTGAAGAGCCTGTGGCCGGAGAAACTGTGGAAGAGGAACCAGTTGCGGAAGCAGCTGCCGTTGAGGAGGAAAAGAAATCGGAACAGAAGGACGCCAGGGCAGAAAAAGAAGAGCCGAAGAGAAAGGAAGCAGGAAAGGAATCAGATGGGAAGAAACCGGACCAGGCCAAGGCTGCAGGTAAAAAGGCAGCGAAACAAACAGCGGAAGCACCCAAGGATTCAGGGGAGACCGGGGAAGAGAAATCAGCATCGTAAAACTTCAATAATGACCAGGGAAGATTGTTTACTCCTTGGTACTATCTCAAAAACCCATGGTATCCGTGGTGAGTTGATCATCCGGATTGCGAACCCCGCCATTGAACCAGATGAAAACTGGGAATCATTATTCCTTCAGATTGATGGAATTTTGGTTCCTTTTTTTATATCATCCCTGCATGCCCCAAAAGCAGACGAATGGTTGGTCTGCTTTGACGATTATGATAACAAGGACAGTGCACAAAACCTTGTCGGATCACCTGTCTGGATCCTTAGAGAATTAATAGTCGCGGGTGAAAAAGAAATCTATTGGGATGAACTTACCGGGTATGCATTAATCAATGCAACGACCGGGAGGCAGGGTTTGATAGCTGACTTTATGGATATCCCGGGCAATCCGGTATTTGAAGTAACAATTGCTGAAGATAAAGTAATGGTGCCTGCACAGGATGACCTGATTGAAGAGATCGATCAGGTGAACCAAAGGCTGATCATGCGCCTGCCAGAGGGGATTATGTAAAAGCATGCATGGTTTTGCAGCACCCGGATAATTTAATCGTCTTTGTAACAATAACCCTCACTAAAACTTATAGCCTTATGAAAAGCAACATGCTTAGATCCTTGTTCGCCATAACCCTGGTCTCTGCCACCCTGATTACCTTCGGCCAGGGCAAGGAAGAGCGGGATTTATCTTCCTTCACCGGTATTTCACTGGGCATCTCAGGTGATCTTTACCTTACCCAGGGAAGCCCCCAAAAGGTAGTTATCCAGGCAGAGAACAATCTGGATAAGATCGAGACGGTGGTCAGGGATGGTGTTTTACAGATCAAGACAGATAATTGGAGCTCAAAAATCAAGGGAGTTAAGATCTGGATCACCATGCCTGAAGTGGAAGCACTGACTGTTTCGGGCTCCGGGAATTTACTTGCCGAAACATCCATTGATGCTGACGAACTTGAATTGAAGGTAAGCGGGAGCGGAAAGATAGAAATACCCGCACTAGAGGGGGATGAAATTGAGGCAGCCATATCGGGATCAGGTGATATGATCCTGGCAGGAACTGCAGATGAAATGGAAATCCGTGTCAGTGGTTCCGGGAGTGTCTTTGCAGAGGGATTGAAAGTGAATGAATGCGGCATCAAGATCAGTGGCTCGGGAAGTTGCAGGATAGATGTCACTGGAGAGCTTGATGCCTCCATCTCAGGCAGCGGAAGGGTCACCTATTACGGGAATCCGCAAGTTGATGCCCGTGTATCCGGTTCAGGGAATGTTAAAAAAGGAGACAGGTAAACCTTGCCGGTCACTTCCTGATCACTTCGATCCCGCCATTAAGTTTAACCTTCAGGATGCCTGAAGGTTTTCTTTTGATATGGTCATTCTGGCGCCAGGTAACCGTATAGTCAACCATCGATTTTATTTCTGCGGATATTTCCCTGTATATGGCAGGGGCCGGTAGGCCGGCTATATTTGCCGAGGTTGAAACAAGCGGTTTGCGGAAGCGGTGTATTAATGCTTCGCAGAATGGGTCTGAAGTGATCCGTATACCTATCGAGCCATCCGGGGATAATAAATTCCCGGCCAGGTTCCTGCCTGAAGGGTAGATGATGGTCAGGGGGGCATCATTGATCTTAATGATTTCTCGCGCCATATCCGGGATCTCCTCGACATACCTGGAGAGCATATCCATGGAATTAACCAGGACCAGCATGGCCTTTGCATCCTCCCGTTGTTTCAGCCGGTAAACTTTTTGAATGGCATGGGAATGCGTAGCATCACAACCGATCCCCCATATGGTATCGGTAGGATACAAAATTATTCCGCCAGTTGCCAGAACTTCAATGCATTTCTGTATATCCTGGTGCATCTACAATACCTTCCTGTAAACTTCCATTAGATTGTGAGCAATGATCTCGTCTGTGAATTTCCGGGCGTGGTTATATCCCTTTTCCTGCATTTCGGTTCGCAGTTTTTCATTTTCCAGGACACTCCGGACGGCATGGATCAATTCATCCGTATCATCCGGATCAACATACATGGATGATTTGCCTCCGGCTTCTTCAAAACAGCCTCCTGTGGAGGTAATCACCGGTGTACGTGAGAAGAGGGCTTCCAGAATGGGTATGCCAAATCCTTCAAACCGGGATGGGTAGATAAATGCATCTGCCATCTGGTAAATCCCCGGCAGGTCTTCGTTTGGAACATCCTGCAGGAAAGTGATGTTTTTCAAAGAATTGTCAGCGATGTATTCGTGGATCTGCTTGATATATTTGGTGCTGCGACCGATTACTATCAGGGGGATGTCCAGCTTCCCCCTGTGCCGGGCCTTTATTACCTGCAGCAGGTTCTTCCGTGGTTCAATGGTCCCCACATAAAGAAGATATGAAGCCGGCAGGTGGTATCTCTGTTTAAGCTTTTGTTTTTCTGCTTCGGTCCATTGCTCATAAAAATCAGGATCACAGCCCTGGTATACCACATCGATTTTTTCTTCAGGGGTCCTGAAATAATGGATAATGTCAGACCGGGTCTGTTCAGATATGGCGATTACCCTGTCTGCATTCGTGCAGGAGAATTTTGCCTTCCTGCCATAAATCTTCCTGTCTACGGGTTTATACCATTCCGGGTACCGCAGGAAAATAAGATCATGAATGGTAACTACCGAAGGCACATGGTTTTTCATAATATCAAATGGGATCTCATTGCTGAGTCCATGATACAACTGGATTCCGTCCCGGACCAGTTGTTTCCCCAGCCAGTAACTGCGCCATAAGGATGAAAAATTCCTTCCTTTCCAGGATTGCGGATATACAAGGGTATGGTTATTTAATGCACCGTTTGGGATCTGGTTCTTCTTTTTGGGGATGTAAAGGTAGAATTCGTTATCCGGGAACTTATGGCTGAGGTAGCGAATGGTATTCCTGCTGTAGTTGCCCAGTCCGCTGTAATTGAAATAAGCCCGTTTTGCATCAAATCCAATACGCATAAACCTGGAGTATAATCAGAATGCAATATTATATTCCCTCAATGCATCATTGAGGGATGTTTTCTTATCGGTTGATTTTTTCCGTTTCCCGATGATCAGCGCACAGGATACCCCGTATTCACCAGCCGGGTATTCCCTGGGGTAGGTTCCGGGGATCACCACCGAACGGGAGGGTACCGTGCCCCTGTATTCAACCGGTTCTTTCCCGGTGACATCAATGATCCTGGTGGATTTGGTGATGACCACATTGGCGGCCAGGACAACTTCTTTTTCAAGGTAGGCTCCTTCGACGATTATGCACCTGGAACCGATGAAGCAATTGTCCTCCACAATGACCGGTGCGGCTTGAACCGGCTCCAAAACCCCTCCAATACCCACCCCTCCGCTGAGGTGCACATTTTTGCCGATCTGTGCACAGGATCCGACCGTAGCCCATGTATCTACCATTGTCCCTTCATCCACATAGGCCCCGATGTTGACATATGAAGGCATCAGGATAACTCCTTTGGCCAGATAAGACCCGTGCCGGGCAACTGCATGAGGGACCACCCTTACCCCGAGGCCTTTGTAGTTTTTTTTCAGTCCTATCTTATCGTGAAATTCAAAAGGCCCGACTTCCGTCACACTCATCTGTTGGATCGGGAAATATAGGATAACCGCCTTTTTCACCCAATCGTTGACTTTCCAGCCATCCGGCCCCCGTTCTGCTACGCGCAGCCTACCTGCATCCAGTTCATCTATGATAAAGCGGATTGATTTCTGGACATCACCGTCCTTGAGCAGTACCCTGTTCTCCCACGCTTCCTGAATGACTGTCTGGTGAATTGTATACATATTCGGGGTTTTCGTACAAAAGTAAAATGATTTTTTAAAACCCAAACAGGACTCCCGCTAATCCTATGATCAATCCAAGCAGGAGATTGACCCCTTTCATGCGCAGGAAGTCCTTCCTGGTTTCTGCCAGGAGCGGAAGCGATCCGTGGCCATCCTGGGTGATTGAATTGGCCATCAGGATACTCAGCGGGATGCTCCCGGTAGCATAAAGGGTGATAAACAGGATATGTGGTCCCGATTCAGGAATGATCCCTACCATTACAGCCAGTATTAAGATACTGAGGAGGTTCTCCCGGACCAGATCTTCCAGGTGCAGGAATTCCAGTCCCACATGAATCACGAAAAATGCGCCGAATGTCCAGGCAAAAATCCGCAGGAAATGTCTGCGGATTACATGTCCCCACAGGTGCTTTCCAAGGAAATGATCAGGAACAGTCAGGACAATGAACAATTCCAGGGAGGTGACGATGAGGAAAATGATCCTTTTCCAGTTCCAGGTATCGGGGCCAATATCCCCGCTCAGCAACAGGACCAGGAACAATAATCCTCCACTGATGAGTACCGCCCGCTCAAAACCAATATGGCGTATCTGCGTGATTAGCTGAGAGGGAATGAGAACCTGGCAATCCTCGTCCTGTTCATGCAGCTGCATGTGGTTTACGGTTAGTTTCATCCTGCGTTTCCCCAGGGGAAACAGATAGAGTAATAATCCCGAGATGACCGCAAGTAAAAACAACAGCAACATGATGATGACAGCTTTTCCGGGGATCATGGCAAACATGACAAATGCTTCATCTCCCGATGTAGCGACCATGGCTGCGGTGAGGGCTGCAAAATGGAAGATCCTGTGGACATAGAGTGAAACCACCAAATATACACCCAGGCAACCGGGTGTGAGTCCCAGTAGTGCAGCGACCAGGATCTGCAAGAGGGGATATTTCTCAAATCGCCCGTGCCATCTGCCACGGGACTGTACCGAAAGGTATTCCATCAGCAGCATCATGATGATCACAAAGGCAGTGATGACCAGTGCATGCTTGAATATTTCCACCCCGAACTGGTATGCATTTACAAAATGGATCTCACTGCCAAAAAAGCCTAAATTATGGTCTTGATCATGCATGGCTGCAGTCCGTGTTCAGTTTTTCATCTTGCTGATCTTTATGATCCTGTCGGGCTTAGGCGGAACAGGATCATAACCATGAGTCCCCCAGGGGTGGCAGCGCAGAATTCTGCGGGCCGACAGGTATGTCCCCCGGAAAATACCATGCACCCTGAGTGCCTCAATGGCATATTGTGAACAGGTTGGCACATGCCTGCAGGAAGTGGGCAGTAAAGGGGAAATGGTATACTGGTATATCCTGATGGGGATGATGGTTATCCAGATCAACGCATTGCGTAATATTCGAATCAATTTTTTCATTTCCCGATGCTTAACACATGAGGCTTTCCAGTGCTTCCCGTATGTCTGAATAGGGAATTTCCTTCCCGATAAAGATCAGCCGGTTGACACGTTCTTCCCCCACCTCCCAGAATTCCCAATCCTCCAGCAGATATGAACTCCGCACTGTTTGCAGGATCATTTTCTGCGGATTACCGGCAAAACTGAGGATGCCTTTGATCCTAAAGATACTGGCCTGATTAATATATAAAAAATACTCAATCCAGTAAGAGAATCTTTCAATATCAAAATCACCCGGGAACTGAAAACTAAAGGAGGAGATCGAATGATCCGGCCGTGGATCCCTGACCAGCAGGTGACCTCCCTGACCCTGCTGATGGTATCCGGCCCGAAAAAAAGTTTCTGGATCCAGTGTAAATGATCCGACCCTGTCCCTCCGGTAAGCATGTCTGTCAAGTAACCGTTGGTTCCTTATATCGGCATGGTCGGTCTGGATTATCTCGGCATGAGGATTCATGGTTTGCAGGACCTTCCTGGTACCGGACAGGGATTTTTCATCGACATCTTCCGCTTTATTAAGCAGCACAAGGTCGGCCATGGCCACCTGCCGGTGCACTTCCTCCTGCTGCTTGACATAATGTTTAAAATGGATGGCATCAACCAGGCAGATGACACTGTCCATGGTGAAAGACGAACGGATATCCGGATCGGAAAAGAACGGCTGAACCACGGATGATGGATCTGCTATCCCTGTGGTCTCAACCAGGAGGTAGTCAAAGGGCGTGCCCGTATGTAACAGGTCCTTGACCAGGCCAGCCAGATCATCATTCAATGTACAGCAGATGCATCCGTTGGCAAGTTCACAAATATTGCTGTTATCAACATTCAGGACAAGTTCACTGTCGAGCCCGATCTCCCCGAATTCATTTTCTATAATGGCGAACCTTTTTCCAGGATATTCCCTGATCAGATTATTCAAAAGGGTTGTCTTTCCGGCACCCAGGAATCCGGTGATTACCCCGACCCGTATTTTATCCTGCAATGGCTCCATAATGATCTCTGCAAAAGTATAAAAACGTCCATTTTATGAATAAAAATAAATACTATATTTACCGTTCATTCTCATAACTAATTTATTAAGTGCAGATCAAAATGGCGAATGTAAAAAAGACAAAAGGAACCATTGCCATCCTTACCGGGGGTGGAGATGTACCTGGACTGAACCCGGCGATCCGGGCCATTACCATCAGGGCCCTCAGGGAAGGATACAGGGTTATCGGCCTGCGAAGGGGCTGGGCTGGGATCATGGAACTGCAGCGTGACAAAAAGGCCGATACCAGTAATTTTTTTATGGTCCTCACGGAAGAAATAGTAAATCGCGCGGGTCGTACAGGAGGTACATTCCTTCACACTTCAAGGACCCGCCCCAGCCATGTGCCGAAGGACCTGGTCCCCATTCATCTGAAAGATGAGTATACGAAGGAGGAGAATGACCTGACACCGGAGATCATTAAAAACCTCGACTACCTTGGTGTTGATTTTCTGATCCCGATCGGCGGGGATGACACATTGAGCTACGGTGTCAGGATGTACCAGGAGGGTGTTAAAGTGATCGC
>LJUP01000148.1 GCA_001303955.1 Bacteroides sp. SM23_62
ATGCGCGCTTCTGAGATTACCATACCGGCATTACTTAAAAAAGCCGGTTACCAGACCTGTCTGTCTGGTAAATGGCATTGCAACAGCAAATTCAATAATCCTGAGCAACCTCAGCCTTCAGATTTTGGATTTGACTGGTGGTTTGCCACCCAGAACAATGCCCATCCAAACCATGAAAACCCTGTTAACTTTGTGCGGAACGGTGATCCGGTCGGTCCCATGCAGGGCTTCAGCTGCCAGCTGGTGGTTGAGGAAGCCATCTCATGGCTGGACCAGGCAGATAAGGAAAACCCCTTTTATCTGCAGGTTTGCTTTCATGAGCCCCATGAAAGAGTGGCATCGCCACCGGAAATTGTAAGGAAATATGAGCCGGTTTCAAAAAACCATGATCAGGCCCAGTATTTTGCCAATGTGGCAAACATGGACAGTGCTGTAGGGGTCCTGGTGGATAAGCTGGCTGCTCTTGGCAAGGATAAAAACACCCTGGTTATTTTTACCTCGGACAATGGCCCGGAAACGCTCAACAGGTATCCAACAGCTAACCGGTCATACGGTTCACCAGGCGTATTGAAAGGGATGAAACTATGGACCCACGAGGCCGGTTTCAGGGTACCGGGGATTATTTACTGGCCGGGAAGGGTGGATGAAGGTGTTGTTTCAGATATCCCGGTTTCTTCTCTGGATTTTCTGCCTACCTTTTGTTCATTGTCCGGAGTGGATGTGACAGACCTGGACCTGGACGGCACCGATATTTCAGCCATTTTTGATAAAGGGGAAGTGAACCGGACCAAACCATTGCTCTGGTGTTACTATAATGCCCTGAATGACCATTATGTGGCGATGAGGGACAGGGAATGGAAAATCATGGCGAAACTGAAAATCGAAGGGAATGTATTGCCTTCCCTCAGTAATGTACATGAGGGTAATGAAAAACTGGTAAAAAGTGCTCTCCTGGAAGACCACGTTTTATACCGGCTGTCAGAAGATCTCTCTGAAATGAAGGAAGTCTCGGCAGATTATCCCGATGTGTTTACAAGCATGAAGGAACGCCTTCAAAAACAGTATACAGAATTATTGGATCATTCACATACCTGGAGCAGGGAGGCAGCAGCACAATAAATTCAATATTTTAAAAAACAATAACATCAATATTATGAGCCCAAAAACATTGAGTAACTTTTCTGTACTCCTGATTTGTATTGTTCTGTTCGCATCTGCAGTAACGGCTAAAACCAAAGAAACAGGTGAAATAATAAGCGTTTCACTCCAGAAAAGGATTCCTTCTGAATTGGATGAAGGGGCATTTATCATTGTCAATGAGATCCAGGAATGGAAAGCCGGTGAAACAGCCATTATCATATGTGATATGTGGGATAAGCACTGGTGCAAGGGAGCCACAAAAAGAGTTACCGAAATGGCTCCGTTTATGAATGATGTAATTTCAATGGCCAGGGAAAAGGGAGTCCAGATCGTGCATGCACCAAGCGATTGCATGGAATACTACAAGGACCACCCGGCAAGAAAACCAGGGAAAAAGTACAAGTTCAAAAGTGTTGAAGCTAAGCTGGGTGAAGGTATGCTTGAATGTGAAAAAGGTGCGGAGTGGCCATTCAAAATTTCAGGCGGCGGATGCGATGATAAACCTCAATGTGAAACCGGAAGTCCCTGGACGAAACAAATTGAAACCATCGAAATATTGGATGGAGACGCCATTACTGATTCCGGAATTGAAGCAGGTAGCCTGTTCATGAAAAAAGGCATCAAGAATGTCATTCTTGTGGGTGTTCATACCAACATGTGTGTCATAGGCCGTTCTTTTGGCTTACGCAACATGGTCCGCCTGGGAATGAATGTGGTTTTAATGCGTGATATGACAGACACGATGTATGATTCTGCTTCCTGGCCATATGTTTCTCATTTTACAGGAAACAGCCTTATGCACGAATACATTGAAAAATATGTTTGTCCAACCATGGTATCCAGTGATTTTACAGCTCATAAACAATTCAGGTTTGAAAATGACACTCGTCCTGTAATTGCATTTGTTACTGCTGAAGGCGAGTACCGGGCCAATCAGAGACTGCCCGAGTTTGCACACGATTTACTGCTCACTAGAGATGTAAACTGTGAATTCGCGCTGGGGAGACCGATCACCGAGGGTGAAGGTCGTCACAACATTGAGAACCTTCAGATTCTAAGGGATGCAGATCTTGCGGTTTTCTTTGTTCGCAGAAGGGCACTTGAGTCTGAAAAACTTGAAATGATTCGGAATTATGTAACCAGCGGGAAACCGGTAATAGGTGTCCGTACTGCAAGCCACTCATTCGCTGCAAGAGGGAATATACCCCGGGTGGAACAAGGCATCGATCCTGCCATGGGGAGGGCGTCATCATTTTTATCTGTCTGGCCTGAATTTGATGAAGAAATTCTGGGAGGGAATTACCAGGGACATTACGGCCAAATAAATGGCGGGTGTGATATATCTGTCGTCCCGGGCATGGAAGAACACCCCCTGCTAAAAGGCGTTGATCCGGAGGGTTTTATCAGCCCAGGCACGCTATACAAAAACAAGCCTCTTCGATCTGAGAGAGCACAGGTGCTCCTGACAGGGAACATTCCCGGCCAGCCGTCAGAACCTGTATGCTGGTTGAATCGGAACAAATATGGGATGGCCATATATACTTCATTAGGGCATTGGGACGATTGGGAAATTGAAAGTTTTCAAAATATCATGATAAATTCGGTTGATTATCTACTTGAGATAAAATCCAAATAATAATGAAAAGACGAGATTTTATTGGACGAACCATCATTGGTGCTTCCGGTTTGACACTTGGAACTTCTGGTTTATTTCCGGCATCCAGCATGGGTGCCAATGACAAAATTGTCCTTGCCATTATTGGTTCCGGCAGCAGAGGTACTTCAACAATCATCAACACATGCAAGGTAAATTCGAATGTAGGGATCAAAACAGTTTGTGATGTGAATGATCTGAAAGCGGCCAGGGCCATCGGATTGATCGAGAAAGAACTGGGTTACAGACCTCCGCACGTAAGAAACATGGTTGCCGTTTTTGATGACAAGGATATCGATGCAGTCTGGATATCTACCCCGGAGCACTGGCATGCTTTAGCCACCATCTGGGCCTGCCAGGCAGGAAAAGATGTGTATGTGGAAAAGACCCCTTCACTCAGTATCTGGGAAGGGCGAAAAATGGTTGAAGCTGCTGAAAAATACAAACGGATTGTCCAGATTGGTTTTCAGAACAGGAGCGCTCAATATGGTTCTACAGCGCGCGATTATATAAAAAGCCGCAGGCTTGGAAAGATTGTGCATGTTAAATCATACAATATGCTCGGGGGAGGCAGGTGGGTTGCACAGCCCGATGCGGAGATCCCTGAAGGACTGGATTGGGATGCATGGCTGGGACCTGCACCCTATCGCCCGTACAATCCTGGTGTCCATAGTATGACAGACCGTGGGGGCTGGGGAAATTATTGGGCTTTTAGCGGTGGAACCCTTGCAGATGATGCAAGCCATGTCATGGATCTGGCACGTATGGTGCTGGGCGATCCGGGACACCCAAAATCAGTTTATGGATGGGGTGGAAATCATGCCTGGGGATCGGAAAGAGAGACTCCTGAATTTCAAAGCATCACATACGAGTTTGATGATTTCGCAATGACCTGTGAAAGCGGGAATGCAACAAATTATATGATAAAAACGCCGGGAGAAATCCGTTTCAGCGATTCTCAGTTTCCCGATTGGAAACAAAATGCAACGAGGACAGAAATATATGGTACTGAAGGGATGATGTATCTGGGCCGGCATGGCGGCGGCTGGCAGGTGCTCGGAAATAACGGGGAAGTGCTGGCACAGGAATATGGAATATTCCCGGACAAACGGCACCAGCAAAATTTCATCGATTGTATCAGGTCACGGAAACAACCCAACGGGCATGTTGAGCAGGGACACCTGAGTGCCACACTGGTGCATCTTGGAAATATAGCCCATCGTGTTGGAAACAAACAACTGTTATTTGATGGGAAGAATGAACGTCTTATTGATAATGATGATGCAAATCAATTCATTAAAACGTCTTATCGCGGGAAATATAGAATACCGGAAAAGGTTTAAGCATGCCGGGAAAAACCAGCCCTGAAAACGCCTGCCTGTGTTTCAAATGGGGAGATGTCAATCTTTTTTGTCCATGATCTCCTGGAGTTTATACATTTCATCACGCAGCCTGGCGGCCTCGATAAAATCCAGTTCGCGTGCTGCCTTTTCCATGGCCCGCTTGGTTTTGTCGATGGTTTTTTGAAGGGCACCCTTATCCATATAACGGATCAGGGGATCTGCCGCCAGATCGGTTTCAATCGGTTCAACATAATACTTTTCACCGGTGATCTGTGAAACAGGCCGGCCCATGATCGATTTGGATGCTTTGACGATCTGCTGGGGAGTGATGTTGTTCTCCTCGTTGTATTTCAGTTGTTTCTCCCTTCTCCGGTTGGTTTCATGGATGGTTTTTTGCATGGATACCGTGGTGGTGTCGGCATACATGATCACCTTGCCATTAAGGTTTCTGGCCGCCCGGCCGGCTGTCTGGGTCAGGGATCGCTCACTGCGGAGAAATCCCTCCTTGTCGGCATCCAGTATAGCCACCAGGGACACCTCGGGAAGGTCCAGTCCCTCGCGCAGCAGGTTGATGCCTATCAATACATCAAAGGTCCCTTTTCGAAGTCCGTCCATGATCTCTACCCTTTCGAGGGTATCGATATCCGAATGAATATACCTGCAACGGATATTCAGCCTGGAAAGATAGTTCGTCAGCTCTTCCGCCATCCGTTTGGTCAGGGTGGTAACCAGCACTCTTTCCTCCAGTGCAATCCTTTCATGGATCTCCCCTATAAGGTGGTCGATCTGGTTCAGGCTGGGCCGCACCTCGATTACCGGATCGAGTAATCCGGTCGGGCGGATCAGTTGTTCAACAATCACACCTTCGCACTTATCCAGCTCATAATCACCAGGCGTGGCACTCACATAAATAGTCTGGTGCACCAGCTCTTCGAATTCCTCGAATTTCAGGGGTCTGTTATCAACCGCTGCAGGCAGGCGGAATCCGTATTCCACCAGGTTTTTCTTGCGCGAATGGTCTCCTCCGTACATGGCCCTTACCTGTGGCAGTGTCACGTGGCTTTCATCCACGATGATAAGGTAGTTATCCGGGAAATAATCAAGCAAACAGAAAGGACGGGTACCGGGCGGACGCCCGTCAAAATACCTGGAGTAGTTTTCTATTCCCGGACAATAACCCAGTTCCCTGATCATCTCAAGATCGTAGTTCACCCGCTCGGAGATCCTCCTGGCCTCCAGCTCCTTGCCAATGTCCCTGAAAAAATCAATCTGCTTGAACAGGTCCTGTTCAATCTGTCTCAGGGCTGATTGCATCCTGTATTTGGTCGTGACAAAAATATTGGCCGGGTAGATGATTGCCTGGTCAAGCTTTTCCAGGGTATTCCCGTTGATCGGATCGAAGGTTTCAATCTCCTCGATATCATCGCCCCAGAAAATAATCCGGTAACCCAGGTCAGCATAGGCCAGGTAGATGTCGACATGATCACCCCTAACCCTGAATGTACCTTTTTTGAAATCCACCTCGTTACGTGCGTACATATACTGATGAAACGACGATGACGTCTTTCCGGCCCGACAGGAGTGATGAGGTTGTACTGAGCCTTAATTTCTCAATTTCATCATTGATGGAAAGATCTTTTTCAATATAGGTATCCGTGACAGGAAGATAGGCTTCAGGCTGATAATAATCGTAATAGGATACAAAGTATTCCACAGCATTTTCCGGGAAAAAATGTTTGAATTCACCGTACAGCTGGGCTGCGAGGGTTTTGTTATGGCTCAGCACCAGGGTGGGCTTCTGTACGTCCTGGATGACATTGGCAATGGTAAAGGTTTTCCCTGAACCAGTAACCCCGAGAAGGGTCTGGAAAGGGTCACCATGCCTGATGCCGGCGGCCAGTTCAGCGATGGCCTGCGGCTGGTCACCGGTAGGGGTAAATTCGGATGTGATTTTAAATTCCAATATTAATCTCTGGTGAGGGTTACAAATACGGGTAAATGATCACTGATACCCCCGTAGTATTCCGGTCCGCCGTATGTCCGGTTGGGCACATATTGCTGTGTTTCCTCTTGCAGGTACATCATGAATTCCTCTTTCAATATGCGACCTGATTCGTAGTCGCAACGCAGTCCCGCGGGACTGTTGATGACAGCCCTGCTCACGATGATATGGTCGAGCATGTTCCATTTTCCCTGGTAATTATAGCTGCCCTCCCCATCGATGTTGTGCATATCGTACATGAGGTTGAATAGTTCCCGGTCCCCCGCATTCTTCCTTTTATTATTGGCCAGCAGCATTTCGAAAACACTCCTGTTGGTCGGTTCATCATTAAAATCTCCCATGATGATGATTTTGGCCCCCGCTTCCTTGTTCAGAATGGCATCCACTTCCTTGCGGAGTGCAACGGCACAGAATATCCTTTTGGGCTCGGTTTCTTTCTCGCCTCCATATCTTGAACTCCAGTGGTTTACAAAAAAGTGTAATCGTTCATTCTCCCTGGTTCTGCCCTCAACATACAGGATATCCCTGACGGTTTCTGTCGAGTCGAAGGGGAAGCTGACAGGGATGGCGCGGCTTGAAATTACATGGAAATCCTGCATCCGGTACAGCAGGGCACAGTCTATGCCTCGTAAATCGGGACTTTCATAGTGTACTATGCCATATTCACCCCTTCTCAGTCTTTTGGTCTGTATGAGGTCATCCAGCACCTTTTTGTTTTCCACTTCACTGAGTCCGATGATCTCAGGCAGCTCTTCTTTACCGATGGCCCGGATGACGGCTGAGAGATCATCCAGTTTTTTCTGGTATTTTTCCATATCCCAGGCTTTATCTGAACCAGGTGTAAATTCCTCATCCTGGGTTTCCGGATGATCTTCAAGATCAAACAGGTTTTCCACATTATAAAACGCAATTGTGAATCCGGGGTCGTTTTTCTGGCCGGAAAGCATCAGGGATGCTGTGATAAACAATGAGCACAAGATCATTTTCTTCATGATGGCAAATTTGGATTCCAAGGTAGTAAAAATACAATTGTTCGGTTGAATTATGATCTTTAAGTGTATTTCTACCTAAACTCAAGAACCTTTTTACCGGCGCTTCGTAGTAACAGGATAATAAGTCATTGCAGGGGAATCTTAACGGCCACTCATTGTGCAGAAGAATGAAGCATTGTTAAAAAGGATCGCAAAGCTTGTCAGGCAGAACCAGGACCTGGTGGAACAGCATGACAAGCTCAGCAGGGAGCATGAAAAATTACAGGCAAAGCTTGAGAATTTCAAGCATATCGTGGCCAGGATGAAGGAGAAAGTCGATCTGCCCGATGAAAAGGAGCTGGAAAGGCAACACAGCAAGAAATTCAAAATGGCAACAGTCCTGTTTGCCAACATTCATGGATTCTCCAGGATCTCAGACAGCATGGACTCGGAAAAACTGATGGATGAACTGGATACCGTCCTGTTCAAGTTTGACATGCTGCTGAAGATTAATAACATACATAAGATCAGGACGATAGGGGATTCGTACATGTGTGCAGGCGGGATCCCTGTCAAAAATATCACAAACCCCATTGAGGTTGTGATGGCAGCACTTAAGATGCAGCAGTACCTGGAGAAAGTACGTAAAAGAAGCGGACACGATATCTGGGACCTGAAAATCGGGATCCATACTGGCCCGGTTACTGCTGATATAGCAGGCAGGAAAAAGGTTTCCTATGATATCAAAGGGGATACGGTAAATATTACCAGCCGGATGGAATCATCGGGAGAGGTTGGAAAGATCCTGATCTCGGTGATGACCTATGAACTGGTAAAGGAATTCTTTGTTTGTGAATATTACGGGAAGCTTCCGGTTAAATATAAGGGGGACCTGGAGATGTTTTGTGTAAAGGGACTTAAACCGGAATTTTGCATGGACGGAGATGCCTTCTCAGTCAATGAGAAATTTGATACCAAATTCAAACTTATCCAGTTTACGGATATCCAGGAAATCATTCTTGACAAGCTTGAGAAAGAACTGCCCCGGTACCTGTACTACCATAATGTGAAACACACGGTTGATGTGGTTACAGAGGTCGAGTTGATTGGCTGGGCCGAGGGCTGTACAGATGATGAGGTATTGCTGTTAAAAACGGCGGGACTTTTTCACGATGCGGGACATACCATCAGTTATGACAGGCATGAGGAATTGGGCTGTCAGATGGCAAGGGAATTCTTGCCCAAATACGGTTATTCAGAAGAACAGATCGGGAAGATCTGTGACATTATCATGGCCACCCAGATGCCTCCCAAACCTTTATCCCTGCTGGAGAAGATCATCTGTGATGCAGACCTGGATTACCTCGGCCGAAGTGATATGATCCCGGTTTCCAATACCCTGTACAAGGAACTGAAAGAACAGGACAAAATCGATTCATTCAATGACTGGAACAAACTTCAGGAGAAATTCATTTCCGGGCACCAGTATTTCACGAAAACTGCAAGAAGCCTGCGTGAGGTGAACAAGCAGAAGCAGATTGAGAGGATTAAAAGCCTGATCAACGGGGGAAAATACAAGCCTGAATGAGGGTCGGAGTCTGATCTGTTCAGCTGCGCCATCTGAATGATTTATTATCTACGGCCAGCATCGTTGCAAGGATACCGTCAAGATGGTCATATTCGTGTTGCAGAAGTTCCGCCATATCATCTTCTAATTCCCATACCTGTTCCTGCCAGTATTTATCCCGGAATTTCATTTTAACCGACTTGTGTCTTTTTACCTTGACAAATAATTCAGGAAAGCTCATACAATCATCCCATATCTCAAACATATCATTGCTTTTATCAATGAATTCGGGATTGAAAATGGGATATGGATGGTCCATGTTTATCACGATCATCTTTTTTGGTAATCCTATCTGAGGTGCGGCAATAGCTCTGCCCTGACCATATTTTTCCCGGAAGGCCACGATGCAATCTGCCATCTGCATGATATTCCCATGAAAGCTGTTGATTTCTTCCCTGCTTACCGGTTCAGAAGGTACGTAGAGCCTTGGATCTCCCAGTTTTATTATATTCTCAAGCACACTATCCAAAGATCCTGCAAATTAATTCAGGTATTTTGCCAGCAGTGAGTACAGTTCGACCGCTTCAATGGGTTTTGAAATATAATCATTGCATCCGCAGTCCAGTGCCTGACTCCGGTCGGAAAGCTGTGCATAGGCAGTTTGTGCTATGATGGGCAGATCAGGATAGATTTTCCGGATCTCCCGGGTAGTATCTATACCATTCATTTCAGGCATCCGTATATCCATAAGGACAAGATCAATACCTTCTTCCTTTTTCAATAATTCAATGGCATGAAATCCGCTTTTTGCCCAGCATATTTCAAGATTATGCTTACGGAGGAGGGTTTCAAGGAAGAGATATGAAGATCCATCATCCTCTACGATCAGGATTTTCCTGCCTTTCAGATCCAGGTTATGCGTATTCTCATCACTATCCTTCTCCTCTGTCACCCGGACAGGATCAGGAATAGGTTCTTCGGTATGCATATACTTCAGTGTAAACTGAAAATCAGATCCCTGACCCTCCAGAGATTTTACCAGGAGCTCACTTCCCATTTTCTCCACCAGGTTTTTACAGATGGCCAGTCCCAGGCCAGTCCCGCCAAATTCCCGGGTATGGGAATCATCAATCTGCCTGAATCGTTCAAAAATGAACTTTTGCTTATCAGGCGGTATGCCGATACCTGTATCCCTTACAAATAGCCTGATGTTGTATTCAGGAAGCAGGTCGAAACCAATCTCAATATATCCGTCAGGGGTAAACTTGATGGCATTATGGATAAGGTTGACAAAAACCTGTTTCAACCTTGCAGGATCTGTATATACTGTTATTTGCTGCTCAGGTTCAGGGATTTGAAGCCTGAATTGCAGGTTAGGCCTCGATTTAATCTGGGTGTCTTCCTTGTATTCGTCATAAATCTCCCTCATAAATTCGAATATCTCAAGCGGTTCCATTCTCACAAGCAGGTCACCTGCCTCAATTCTCGATATATCAATGATGTCAGAGATGATCCGCATCAGATCCTTACCTTTGCTGTTGATGATATCTATGTAATAATTGCTTTGCTCTGTTTCGAGATCTTCCTCCTTCAGCAGGGATGAAAATCCCAGGATGGCGTTCATGGGAGTCCGTATCTCATGGGACATATTGGCCAGGAAAGCAGATTTCAACCGGTCGGACTTCTCTGCCTGTTCCTTGGCCCGTTTAAGGTCCTGTTCATAAATTTTACGCTCGGTTATTTCCTCTATAATCCCTACAAAATGGCTTACCTTGTCTTTCTCATCGAATATGGGCGAGACAGTAACGGATAACCACACCTTCCGGTCATCTTTCAGGTTATATTCAAGTTCTCCCTTCCAGATTTTACCAGCCTTTACTGTATCCCACAGGTCCTTGTAATTATCTATGGGAACTTGTCCGCGTGTTATCTCATTGGGTGTGGTTCCAATGACCATCTCAGGATCCATGCCTGAAAACCGGATAAAGGTATTGTTCACATAAATGATCCTGGTGTTGATATCGGAGATGATCACTGAAACAGGACTTTGCTCCAGGGCGGTTGATAACTGCCGGATCTGGGTTTCCGCCTTTTTTCGGTGCCTGAGATCGGTAAAAGACCCTACGATTCGCTCGGGCTGCCCGTTTTCGTCAAAGATAAGGCGGCTGGAAAGACTGCAAGGTATGGGACTGCCGTCTATGTCCCTCGCGTCCAGTTCATAATCTTCAATTTTTCCCTGTTTGAACAGCTGCTGTAGTAATGGTTCCCTATCCATCGGATTATGATAGAAGATTACTACTGGCTGCCCGATAAGGTCTTCCCGTTTATATTTTGTAAGCCGTTCAGCTGAAGGTGTAACATTCAGCAGTTTTCCATCAAGGCTGGCTTCAAAAAATACATCAACAACATTCTCAAATATCTTCTTGTATTCCTGCTGGCTGTCCAGTATGGCCTGTTCGGCGTTTTTTCTTTCAGTTATGTCCCGTACAAAAGCCACCACATATTCGGCCCCTTCGAATTCAATGAAATTGGCGGTTATTTCAACCGGTATTGTATCTCCGTTCTTTTTCTGATGAACGGATTCAAGGGTTCTACTGCCGATCTTTTTAAGCTGCTCCCAGAACTGTAGTTTATGTTCTACCGGGTATTGGGTATCAAAATCATAGGCAAGCATGGACAATAATTCCTCACGGGTATACCCCAGCATCCGGCTGGCAGATGGATTTACATCGATCACCTGCATATCCGGCGGGGCCAGCCAGTAGACGCTATCGGTATAATGATCCAGTGTAAATTGCGTCCGCCGCTGTTTCCGGTACATCTCCTTCCGGGAGATCGCGTTATACAGAATGGTTGCGATATATCTGAGCAGGTTCCCATACTGTGTGGGCCAGCTATAATCCTTTAATGGTTCACCGGAGAATCCGAGCGTACCGACGAGGCTGTCTTCAGAGATAATGGGTACAAAGAAAAGGGCATGAAATCCATAAGTTTCGAACCACTTTTTTTCACCAGATGCCCCGGCGGGCAGATCGTCGGGCGTATTGATGATGACATCTTCCATTTTTTGCAGGACGGATGCGCTATGACTGAACATCTCTACAGGCAGGTTTTGCACTGTTCTTTTCTGTGAAAATGAAGGATCATAACACCATTCATGCGATATGGACAGGGTCCTGCCTTTATCGGTAATCAGGTACATTGCACCCCGTCTGGCACCAATGTATTCACTTACTTCATGAAGTGTATCCTCTATTCCCTTATCGATCTGGTCATCAGGCATATTGACGAAACGACTGCTAATCTTCGAGACAATCTGCTCAAACTTCAGGTGCATTTTCATTTTTTCCTGTTCTGCTTTTCGCTGGCTGATATCCCTTACAATGGCCATGATGACCTTCTTGCCATGGTAATCAATGACCTTGTTGTGCACTTCTGCTGCTTTCAGGCTGCCATCCTTGCATAAGATATATTGTTCAAACAGTGCGGATTTGCCACTTATCAGCTGTTGGACATGTTGCCCCTGCGGCCCTGATTCACCCTGGAAACTGAAGTCGGTGATGCTCATGCCAAGCAATTCTTTCCTGGAATAGCCAGAAAACTCACATGCACTTTTATTGCACTCTAGTATTGTCCCGGGACCCTTATCCGGTATCGTATGTATCAGCAGGGGATCAATAATCGCTTCAAATAACAGCTTTATGTTTTGTGCCCCTTTAAGAACACTTTGTTCCGCTATAATGCGTTCGGAGATGTCTCTCGTAACGGTTTGAATGGCGAAGGGTTTGTTATCTTCTTTAAGCAGGGTTACCTTTATCTCCACCCAGATATTTGTATTGTCTTTTCTTTTTACTTGAGTTTCAATAGCTTCCAATATTCCCTCTGATTTGATTTTTTCCAGCAGACGGCCGGTGAGCTTAGCAAATTCCGGGGAAAGGAAGGGAAGGTCTATATAGGATAGTCCAGCCAGTTCTTCAGCAGTGTAACCGAACATATTCTCATGAGCAGGATTGCAGTATTCAACCCTCCCATCCAGGCTAAACAGGGAGATGCTCTCCTCTAAAAGATCCAGGTACGATTGGATCACTTCTACAGACAAAATCGGTGTGGATTTCTTCTGGGACATAAGTGGTGTAACAGTGTGCCTAAAAATATAAAAAAAAACTATACTGAAATTAATTTTGATATAGACTAATTTACCAACGGAATCGTTGCACTTGTGGAATAATCATATATTTACACGAATAAAACACTACCAATGAAAAAGGTATTCTTTCTGTTTGCGGCATGGCTGATATTATCATGGGAATTACCTGGGCAGCATCTGGCTGCCTATCTTGATTACATGGACAGGTTCTTCGTTTTTGACCGTGGGGAAACCAAGCAACTGGAAAGCTACAAGATTACCTCCTTTCAGGTAGGAGGTAACTGTGTCGGGTATGTAAATTATCATGGAGACTTAATGGTATATCACAATGGTTCCCCCCGTTTACTGGAGAGGACCCGGCCAAGCGAATATCATGTGACTGATTACCTGATGGGATATTCCATGCAGAGTGTGCTCAAGGTATTTGATGATGGTGAGGTTAAAACGCTGTGCAGCAATACGGAAGGTTATATTGTGGAGGACAGCCTGATCGTTTTCTATGATGAGGTGCAACAACAATTGAAGGTTTATCATAAGGGGCAGTCCCGCGTCATTGAGGATGGTCTGATGGAGTGGCCCATCAGATCCTACCAATCCGGGGATAACATCCTTGCATACATAACCACCTTCGATAATAAGTTTAAGATCTTTTACAGGGGGGAAGTGATCATTGTTGATCACAATGTCCAGGAGACCATTTACAAGGCCGGCCGTGATATCGTCGGGTTTATGAACCAGGTTACAAATGCATTTATGGTATTTTACAAGGGAGAATTCTTTGATCTCGAGGCCTTCAGGCCGGAATCATTTCAGATGGGAGATGAAATGATGGCTTATGTAACACAGGAAGGTGATTTTAAAATATTTGAGAATGGAGAACTGGTCACCATCCACAGCTTTCCACCGGATAAATACATCCTGAAGGACAGTACACTGGTTTTTGAGGATGAAAATTTTCTGAAAACATGGTGCAATGGACGTGTTAACGAGGTAGAGCGGTATATTCCAGGGGTCTACAAGATCTCTGAAAGGTCCGTGGCTTATATAGATATCAATAACCGGATCAGGGCCTTTATCCGTTGCCAGCCTGTTCATATATCCTATGAAATGGTGAATGACCTGGAGATGGTCCGGAACGTTATCATCTTTAATTTAGGGGTTAACACGGTCAAAATCTGGTATAAGGGGAAGGTCTATTAATAAGCCCTGATATGTCCGGTTTTCTGGAATACGGCAGCCTGTTCAGATGCCATCAGTGGTATTGATGGCTGGACGGGGCCTTGAAATTGTAAATCATGGTTTGGTATAATCTGAATCATCCCTCAGCTCCTTCACCTTATGCTGTTTTTCTTCGGTGGATAAACCGATGAAGTTTACCGAGACCACCAGGAAGGATGCGATACCGGAGATGGTCAGCAGAATGATGAATATATCCCCGAACGGGACCATGAAATAAAGGGCCGCTACAATCAGGGCAACCCATACACCGGCACACCATGGGCAGGTAATGATTTCCCTGATCACGTAGAACACATGCAAATTGTCCCTTGATTTCAGGAAATCCCTGAATAGTTTAAAAATCTTGTCAAAGACCAGGATCCTGGTAAGCCTGTAGGTAGCGATGGACATCAGCACGATATCGCCGATGCTAAAATCTTCCTTGGTGACCCCGATACTTTTAAGACCAAATCCAAGTGCTACGAGACATACGATATAGAAAAGGGTAGCCAGAAAATTCCAGGATTTCTGCTGTTCGCTGGGATTGTGTGAGCTGTTTGCCATAGCTGGATCAAGTGGGTTCCGCCCCGAAATTAGTAAAAAAATATAAACTTCACAGTTGCGTTTTCAAACGATCCCAATAACTATTTCATTCCCAGCTTCTCACCCTTTGACAGCATATCAATGGCTTCCCCCAGCCTGCGTAATCTCGTTTCCGCTTGTTTGGCATCCATGATCCATCCGAGGTAATTGCGTTGATGGGATGGGGCCAGCTTGTAAAAATGGTTACTGGCCGCGGGATTTTTATCCAGGGCTTCTACGAACCAGGAAGGTGCGTCGGGCACCTTCGGTTTTTGCTTCAGGGAGGGATCCGGCAACATGTTATTTTTTTTTGCATAATGGTAAAGCTCAAGTCCTTTTGCCGTCATTTTATCCTGTCTGATCAATTTCTCGACCCTTCTCACATTGGCTGCCGACCAGGTGCTTTTCAGCTTCCGTGGGGTGAATTTCTGCATATACCTATCCCTGTCAATCTTTTTCACCAAACTGTCGATCCAGCCAAAACAGAGGGCTTCCTCCACGGCATCATTATAGGGAACGGAAGGTTTGCCGGTATGTTTCTTGTAATAAATCAGCCAAACAACGGATTCAGTATCATGGTTTGTCTCCAGCCATTCCCGCCACTTTTCCCTGGTGGGCAGGTAGATTGAGTCTATTGCTTCCATAGGTAAGGATGTTATTTCTTCATTAACTCCATTATACGCTTGACCGGAATGGCCTTCACCTCATGTCCGTTCCTTCCGGTCATGGTTTCAGCCGCAAAGAGGGAATTGATGATGGCCTCTTCCGTAGCTTCGATGGTAGCCATGAATAATGGAGTCATGGCATCATTCCGCAACACCCTGTTTATAAGAAGCATGGTGCTATCGGAATGCCCGATCAGATTTTCCGCTGCGGTGGAACAGGCAATGACATAATCCCCGCTGCCGTTGGAAGCGATCCCGCCTGTTTTCGCCATACCCATAATGCCCCGCTTGGCCAGCCGCTTCAAATTCCGTGCATCCAGCGGTGCATCGGTGATGACGACAATCATGCAGGAACCATCTGCATCCATTTTTATAGGTTCCCTGAAGGGATATCTCTCAAGTTCCTTGCCTACCGTGACTCCGTTAATCTCCAGCAGGCCACCGAAATTTGTCTGTACCAGTACGCCAATGGTGTATCCTCCAAGTGATTCCGGGATCTTCCTGGATGCTGTGCCGATGCCTCCCTTATACCCGAAACAGATGGTCCCTGTCCCGGCACCCACATTGCCTTCCGTAACAGGGCCGCCGGCAGCGTTCTGAATGGCCCTGATCACATCCTCCTTGCTGATATGCCTGCCCCGTATATCATTGAGCCAGCCATCATTGGTTTCACCGACGACGGGATTTACCGACCTGACCTCTTCATTGCCCGGTTGTTGAAGTGTGTAACTGATCAGCCCATCTGAGGCTGCAGGCACGGAAAGGGTATTGGTAAGTATGATGGGCGTTTCAATATTCCCCAGTTCCTCCACCTGGCTGTATCCGGTTAATTTGCCAAATCCGTTCCCGATATATATGGCCGCAGGCACTTTTTGCTGGAAAATATTGCCCGGATGGGGCAAAATGGCAGTTACCCCCGTTCTGATCTCCTGTCCGCTTATCAGTGTTACATGTCCCACCTGTACCCCACTGACATCAGTAATGGCATTGAACCGTCCCGTCTTGAACACCCCGATTTCGATGCCAAGGTCCCTGGCTCTTCCCGGGATCTGGGAAATGGCCTCGAGTCCGGTGATCAGCAATATGAAAGGGATGACAATAAATTTCATCATATGGTTTGTATTACAGCGGGTTAAAATATATCCAGATCCCTTCCCACGATAACCTTCCCGTCATAGGAACCGGATATTTCATCGAGCAGTTCCTCTTCTGTCGATCCCCAGAACAGGATATGATAGAGTACTACCAGTCCCGGATCAGCCCGCCTGGCAATCCCGGCAAGTTCCAGGGTTGATGTATGGTGTTCGGCATGATAGGATTTCCAGGATTCAGATTTCCTTTCATAACCTGCATGGGAGTATACCTCATGAACCAGGATATCTGCCCCGGAAGCATACTCAACGATCTTTTCCGAAGGGGCTGTATCGCCTGAAATCACAATGACCCTGTCGGGCGTTGAAAAGCGGAATCCCCAGGCATTTGGCCAGGTACCATGCGGCACCGGGAATGCCTCTGCCCTGATGTTGGCATCCTGGTAGAAGATTCCCTCCTCCAGGATCTCATGACAATTTACCCGCCATCCAGCATCATTGGCCGGTTCGGCACCATATAACCGGTACCTGATATCCTCCCTGTAAGCTTCGAGAATATGCCCTGTCATATCCGTAATTCCAGCCGGACCGTAGACTTCAAGCGGTTCATCCCGTCCCATGACCCATGGGGTCAGGATCAGGTCCGGGTAGCCGGTGGTATGATCCGAATGCAAATGGGTCAGGAATGCCCTTTTGATGTTCTTGATGGTGAGTCCCTCGATATCACCACCATACCGGGGAGAGAGGGCAGCCGCCCTGCGGATCAGTCCGGGTCCAAAATCCACCACATAGGGAACATCATTGACTACCAGTGCCAGGGCACAACCGGACTGTGCAGGGGAGGGATTGGGATTCCCCGTACCAAGCAACACGAGTTTCGTTACCTCTGAATCGGAAAAATCCCGCTGAGCGTAAACGCCCGGATGGGAAAGAAGGATACAGAGCAGCAGGGTTACTGACTTTGATCTCATAGGGTATATATAATGCCGTTCCGTCATGATGCCAACATCCCTTAAATTTAACCCGGATTTAATTACCGGCCAAACCGAATCTGAGCAGCCTTCTTTCATTTCCAGGCGATCTATGTCGAACAATTGGTATTTCCCTGGTAAGTATTACTTTTAAGGTCGCAATTCAAAACATGCATGAGCCTGTTAAAAGATAACTGGTGTGTCATCATCCCGATGGCAAATGAAGGAAGCGGGTTCCAGCCCCTGGTCTCCAGGTTGAAAGCAATAATGGACAGGCTCGAGAGCGGGAAAGTATACATGGTCGTGGATACGGTATCGGTTGATGATACGCGCCGGCAGTGTGAAAGGCTCAGTAATGAAGATAAGCGTTTTACCACGGTTTGGGCCCCTGAAAACAGAAATGTAGTCGATGCATACCTAAGAGGCTATAAGGAAGCCCTTGGGCATAACCATGAACTGATCATTGAGATGGATGCCGGCCTGTCACATGACCCCTATGCCTTGCCCATGTTTCTGAGGGTATTGAACGAGGGCAACGAGTGCGCTTTCGGCAGCCGGTTCATCAATGGAGGATCCATGGTCGGATCCCATTTCAGAAGGCGTTTCCTCTCCAAGGCCGGATCCGTACTGGCAAATTTCTGCCTCGGCACAAAGCTATGGGACATGACCTCCGGCTACCAGGGATTCAGCAGGGAAATCGTTGAGCGGTTTGTGAAGGTTCAATTCCTGTCAACAGGCCATTTTTACCAGACTGAACTGAGATTCCTGCTCAAGCATACGAGGTATAAGGAAGTTCCTATCCATTATAAGGCACCTTCACCCAATGTCAATATTAACTCCATCCTGAACTCACTGAAGTGCCTGATTTATTATGCCATTATGAGGTTGCTGAACAGGGTGGATTATCTAAGAATCACATAGGATTATCATGGATATTGCAGTTATCGGAGCAGGCATCTCAGGTTTGTCAGCCGCAAGGTTGCTCAAGGAAAGAGGGCATGAGGTAACGGTCTTTGAAGGTTCGGATAAACCCGGGGGACTGATCCGGTGTGATGTGATCAGTGGTGGATTATTTCACCGCGTAGGCGGTCATATTTTCAATACCA
>LJUP01000149.1 GCA_001303955.1 Bacteroides sp. SM23_62
AACCATATGTATTTGATCTCCTCCTCCCAATGCCTGATAATATTGCCCAACCTCCTTAAAAGTTTCCCTGGCCCCCTGAATACTGAAAAAATCACGGGTGGTGGTGATCATTAAACCGGGCCTGGGTGCCCTGACCTCCAGAAGATCTGCATGATCAATGCCCTCACTGAACATATGATACAGATTTTGTTCAGCATCCTGCGGTCCGATCGATTTCAGCACATATTCCATGCTGGTAATAAAACATTCAGGAGCTGCAGCCAGTATTCGGTCATCAACGGCGGCTGTAAAGGCTGTCTGTGTACCACCACCCGAGCGTCCGGTCATACCGATCCTTTCCGGATCCACTTCATTCCTGGAAAGCAGATAATCAACGCTTCTGATACCGTCCCAGATGAAATATTTGGTAGGGGAATATCCGGAAATATAACATTGTGCTCCGGGATAAGAATGTTCAGTAGTTGGACCAAAACGGGATTTGCCCTCCCTTTCATCATAATACTGTAAGCGCTCTCCCTGTCCGACGGGATCAAATGCCAGCACAATGAATCCTTTTTTTACCAGATTGATGATGATGTGCTGATAGGTTTCACTGCGGAAACCATTTTCGGTATGCCCGCTCGCATAAATGACCGCAGGGGCTTTTCCTTTTCTCTTTTCAGGCAAAAACAGGGCAGCCGTTACATAGTATCCCGGAACGGATTCAAAAATAACCTTCTCAACCCGGTAACCGGGTTTCCTTCTGTGCAATCACTTCCTTTCTCTCCTTCAGTTGTTGAAAAGCCAGTGAACAGGAAGTTTTATACATGGCATTTTCCGCATCGGAATAATACTTCCAGAAATCAAATAGATTGACATCATCCTGGGATCGAACAGGTATAAGAATAGTCAGAGAGACGACCAGGGAAAGAAATAGTTTGTTTTTCATCTGTAGCAATTTTTAAAAGTGGTTATCAGATCTGCGACCATTGCAATTCCACCCCGTTTTTATTCAATAGTGACTGGAACCCACCCAGTAGTTTTTGGGTATTGCGTACCATTCTCGGTGTGATATCTTTTGCCAGTGAAAAGGCACACAACGAACCTGCGGCTTCTCCAATGGACCATTCCACCGGGTGCAACCGGTAGCAACCGTTCGAAATATGTGTTGTGCCGATATTTTTACAACCGGGGATCAGGTTCTCCATTCGCCTGGGAATTAATGCTCCAAGCGGGATCTGAAAGGGCACACTGGCCATATCAATATAATTGTCTCCGCCTGTACTGGGATGCAGGTCGAGATGATAATAGCCAATCCCTACCGAATCATTGAATGGTTGCTCCCGGATTGTATATTCAGCCAGGATCCTTCGTGACTCCCGGATATAAGGGAATTTTGCCAGACCATCTTCGGTACCCAGGATATCCTTTCTCAGTCTCAGGCCTTTCCAGCCCTGTTTTCCATCCGGACGGGGCACATCTGTCTGAAGCCAGTACAGGAGTGACAGGCTGAGTTGTTTAGCTTCATAAAGATGCTGCTTTCGGACTTCCGCGGGAACGTCGGTAATATTTCCGTTCATGTAATCATTCTGGGGCCAGTTAATGAGTGTAATATCACTGGCATAGGTTCCGCTGATAAAATTGCTGCGGTCTATCATTCGCCGGTACAGCCAAAGATTTAATGACGCTGTTACGGGGGCAGGAGTTGTTTTGCCCGGGGGAATAAAGGACAGTGTTTTCGGGATCAGGGTTCGCGGATCAGCATAATCAAGGGAAAGAATGGGGCCTGGCCAGGCCGGTTCCAATGACGGAACATAATTTTTCCAGAAATCATACATGGCAGGACGGTCAATGGTATGATTCTCCCCTTCCAGATGATCAATGGCGAAACAATGGGTCAATGCCTGAATATTTGCGGGATCAGCCTCCTCCGGGGCATGGGGCTCCCCGGTCTGCTTCCGTGATTCGGCCCCAATGACATATTCCGTTCCTGAAAGGGGCAGTAAATCACCCTCCTCACTGGCGTCAATATAATATTTTCCATGCAGTATGATCACGTCTCCCGTGTTCCTGTTCATACAGCTTAACGCATCTATTTTATCATTACCCGCAGAGGCCTCTACAGGCTGGGTATTCAGAAGAATCCTCAATTGGCCCTTGGCGATTGCCGGTCCGAGCATGGCCTGAAGAACGGCAACGGAAACACCAGGCTCGTGGCAGATCCGGGAGACAGAACCATTTCCGGGATTCAGAAATGCTGCTTCCATGGCAGCATTCGTCAGGGCGTAATTTTTCCTGTAGTACTCCCGGACCAGTTTACGATATTTCGCATAGCTTGCCGGTCGCCCGAAGTCTTCAATCCACTGATGCTCATCCGGCGGTACCCCCTGCTGGGATACCTGTCCCCCAAGCCAGTCAGTTGGTTCAGTCATTGTCACGGATGCTCCAAGCCGGCATGCTGCAAGGGCAGCCGCACATCCACCCAGGCCTCCTCCCATAATCACAATATCACTTTTAAATTCAGCGCCACTCTGGGTATTGCTGAAAGATGACCGGGCAGCATCAAGCAGGGTGGAGGCGAATACACCTGCGCCTAAAAACCCACACTGTTCCAGAAATTTCCTGCGCTTCATAGTCTATATCATAACGAGTGAAATCAGAATCTGCTGAAAAAGAATAAATATTTTTAATATATTGAAGATTCATTTTGTATCAGATTCGATTTCATTTTCAAGATAAGCATTATTACCTAAACCCAACAATAGGAAAAACCATGAAATCCATCAGAAAAAAAAAGACCGTAATCGCATTGGCAATTGCGGTTGTTTTATTTTCCCTCCCTCCCTGTGTAAATGCCCAGAAACCCGGGACCGGTAAACATGAGGGGGAAATTTGCGAAGTTATGTCCTATTCCATGAACAAGATCTGTAAGGAGTGGGATGGCCAGTGGCAGGGTATTTCGGTTGCCTCAGACGGGAATTGTTATTTTGGAACTTCAACTCATTCCGGAGGACACGGGGCCGGGTTCCATTTATATAATCCTAATACTAGAGAACATACGGTGATTGCGGAAGATATGACAGTGATCTGCGGAGAGGAGTTTAGCGGGTCCCAGCAGGGTAAAATCCACAGTCCCATCGTAGAACTGGACGGCTGGCTTTACTTTACCACCCACCTTTCCAACTACTGGCCCGAAGGCATAGAAGTATATCCCGGGGCCCATGTGCTGGGCTATGAAATGGCCACCGGCGAGTTCCGCGACTTTGGTATTGTGAAACCGCGCTACTCCATTTATTCTGCCATACAGGTGGACCCTGAACGGAAACTCCTTTATGTTCTCGTGGCTCCCTTTCACCCGGAACTGGTGAAAAATGACGGCGCCCACCTGTACAGCGTCAACATTGAAACGGGCGAAAAGAAAGACCTTGGCCAGCTTACCTACGGGCAGATGGGCGGCGTGCCCTGGTTTTATGTGGATAACCATGGAAATTGCTGGTTTACCCTCTGGAAAAGGGAATGGCAGTATACATATGATAGAGGTAATCTCTATTGCTATGATGTCAAGGCCGGGAAGATCATCACCTATGAAGATGTGCTGCCGAAGAAGGGCGAACTTATTGACGGCACACCTGTCAATGATGAGTATTCTTATATAACCCGGTGCTGGAACTGGGTCGGGGCACTTCCCGGCAGGGAGAAATGCCTCTTTGCCATGGGACACTGGGGGGGCGGTGACGAGCGCCTGTGGCTCTTTGATCCAGCCAAAGACATAAAAAGCGGAGAGGCATTCGAGCCCATTGCCCACATCGGTTCCACTTTCCATGAGACCGCCATGGGAGGGGACAGGCTATATTTTGTGCAATTTGAGGACCTGGCCGTTCAGCGGACCCAGAGCCCTGAATTGAACAGGGATGAAGACCCGGATATAGTGGGTTATGATGCAAACCTGCACCTGCGGAGCATTTCCCTCAAACCGGGCGATGACCGCACCATTACCGACCATGGAAAAATCGTTGACCAGGACGGGAGGGCTGCCCGGATGATCAATGCACTGGCTGCCGATGACAAGGGCCGGGTTTATATGATGGGCAGCTGGTACATCAAGTCCTACAGGGAAGCTTCCCTGCAGGTACTGCTATTCGATCATCCCGGAGAGAGGATCTACAAGCTGTTAAAACGCGGCGAGTTTTTTGCCGTGGCCGAAACTGAAGGAAATTAAGCATACATACCTGAATATGTTTAATCGATCATCAGATAGGTTACTTTGCACTTTACTCCTGTCACTTTTTCTTTGTCCTTTGAGTAGCCAGCAACCTGCTTATCTTCAATACCTTGACCATCCCTGGGTGGATTCGGTACTGGCCACGCTTTCCAGGGAGGAAAGGATTGCCCAGTCCGTCTGGATAGCCACCGGACCAGAAGAGGATATATCACATTATGTAAAAACAGACCAGATCATCAGGGAGCATGGTATCGGTGGACTTATTTTTAATCAGGGCAAAGCTGCAGCACAAACCCAGTGGATAAACCATTACCAGTCTGTCAGCAAGGTGCCTCTGGCCTTTGGTATGGAAGGTGAATGGAGACCATATCCCAACCAGATGGCACTTGGGGCGATCACCTCTGGTTCACTGAAATACCAGATGGGTGCAAGGATTGCCCTGGAATTAAAGGGACTGGGGATACACATTGTCCTGGCGCCGGTGAGGGATGCAGATGTAACCGCTGCTCTTCAGGAACGTCATTTGCTAAGCACTGGGAAATATACCTCGGGTCCAGACCACACTGAAATGGATAGCGTGCTTGAAGAGGTTCCGGGATTCGCGGGACATATAGCCACTGATGCTTCAGCCATGACTAGCCTGGCCACCTGTTTTGAACAGGGCGATGACAATGCCGGCATTGCGATCAGGCAGATCCAGTCACTGCTGGACCAGGATAAAGCAGATACAGCAGCCATTACGCTCAGGGCCAGGATGATCCTCGCATTGAAATACTGGTCAGGGCTCCAACCTGCTTCCCCGGCAGACAGTTCTGATAATAAAGCATTTATCAGAGATCTGTATAAGCACTCACTTACCGTCCTGAATAACAGTGACCATTCCATTCCCCTGAAGGGTCTTGAGGGAAAGAAAATAGCCTGTATAGCGATCAATCATCAATCCACTACAGCTTTCCAGGACATGGCAGGCAACTATACACGGACAGATAACTTTTTCTGGTATCCCGGAGCAATTGCTGAAGATTCATTGCTTTGGATGCTGCAATCATACGATGTAATACTTGCAGGGATTTATACTGCCGGACAGGTACCCGAGAGCCAATCCGGTATCCCCGACGGAATGGACACTTTCCTGTCATCGCTTTCCGAAACCAGCCATCTGATATCGGTTTATTTTGGTGATCCTAATGAGCTTGTAAGTATTGATGGACTTAGATCCTCAGAAGGACTTATCCTTGCCTATCAACAAAATATCTATACGGAGGAGCTGGCTGCCCAGCTAATATTCGGAGGCATAGGGGGACAGGGCAGGCTGCCTGTTGCCATCAGTGATAAGTACCCTGCCGGAGTTGGGGTCAGCACACCCGCCAACATCAGGCTGCAATACGCCTACCCTGAAAATGCCGGGATCTCTTCCCGGAAACTGAAACAAAAAATTGATTCTGTCGTAACCGGTGGCCTGGTGGCCGGAGCCTACCCCGGCTGCGAGGTAATCGTTGCCCGCAAAGGGATGGTGGTCTTTCACAAAACATACGGCTATCATACTTTTGATGCAAGGATAGACGTCCAGAAGAAAGATCTCTACGATCTGGCTTCCGTAACCAAGGTCTCCGGACCGCTGGCCGGACTGATGTTGCTCGAGAGCATGGGATTATTTTCACACGCTGGCCGGCTGGCAGATTACTGTCCCTCAATGAAGGGATCTGATAAAGCTGACCTTGAAATAAAAGATATCCTTACCCACCAGGCGGGCCTCTACCCCTGGATACCATACTGGGAAACAACGGTTAAAAAAAGCGGAATACATAAGAGTCGTTTTATCAAGCATGATGCCTCCGAAAAGTACTCAATCCAGGTGGCCGACCGGATCTATCTGAAGAGTAACTACAGGACGAAGATTTACAGAGAGATTAAAAAGTCAGCCCTCGGCGAAAAGGAATATGTGTACAGCGGGCTTGCTTTTTTTCTGTTTCCTCGAGTGATTGAGAACCTGTCGGGAGAACCCTATGAAGACTTTCTTGCAAACAATATTTACCACAAGCTGGGAGCATGGGATCTGGTTTTTCATCCTTACCCGTCTTATCCACTATCAAGGATAGTTCCTACCGAGATCGATACGCAATTCCGCAAGCAGCTGGTCCACGGATATGTGCACGATGAAGGAGCGGCCATGATGGGAGGGTACGCAGGGAATGCCGGTTTATTCTCCACAGCCAATGACCTGCTGAAACTCTTCGAAATGTACAGGCGCATGGGTAATTACGGAGGAGAGCAGCTCATACCGGAGGAAATTATGAAATTGTATACCCGTTACCAGTTTCCAGATAAAGGAAACAGAAGTGGTCTCGGATTCGATAAACCTTCCCTGGGTGAGCGTGACGGAACCGTGCATGATTATCCCTGCCCGGGAGCATCACCTTCCAGTTTTGGACATTCGGGATTTACAGGAACATTTGCATGGGCTGATCCCGAGCACGAAATAAGCTATGTTTTTCTCTCCAACAGGGTATACCCCACCCGGGAAAATGATCTGATAACTGATATGCATATCAGAACAGCGATCCTTCAGTGCGTATATGATTCGATCATTGAATAGGGCAGGAATGAATTGGAGATTTCTGGAGGAAAATGATACTATTAACATGGCTTAGAACGTGAATTTCAGACTCACACCCAAAGATCTGGCGGCAGGAAGCTCGTATCCTTCCGTACCCTGGGCATTGGTGGTCCCAACCGATATGTTCGGATCGATAACTTTGGCTGCGTTATGGAGGAAATCAAGATTTCCTCCCACCAAAGTTACCCCGAGGTTTTGTAAAAAGGGGTTGTTTTCAATGCTGTCAGACTCCATCACACCATCAACTACCATTCCGTCACGTCCTTCAAGAGTATTTTCGGAAAAACCATCACTGGCGAGATTGACTTCGGTTAAAGATGACCTGGACATCTTTTTTCGAACAGTATCCTGGCAGTAATGGTTTTATATAATTCTTACAGTCTTCTGGCCTCATCGATCATCGCGACCATATTCTCAATGGGTATATCCGCCTGCAGGGTAATGCCCGGTTCAAGGATATAGCCGCCCCCTGCCCCCATATGGGTTTTAAGTTTCTTAACCTCAGCCCTTACTTCATCCGGTGTGCCATACGGCAGGAGCTTTTGAGTGGGTACTCCCCCGCACAGGGTAAGGGCTTTCCCAAATTCCTTTTTCAATGCGATCGGATCCATTGCTTCCGGTTGGACAGGGTGCAGAATATCCAGGCCGAGCTCTATCATATCCGAGATAATCAAGGAAACATCACCGCAGGTGTGATGAAATATTGTACGTCCATTTGTTTTCCCTTTGACATAGATCTCTGAGAGATAAGGTTTTATATACTCCCGCCACATTTCCGGCGACATCATAAGCCCGTGCTGTGTGCCATAGTCGTCACTTAAGGCAATCCCATCGAATTCAAACCTGCTGAAAAGAATATCCATTGAGGCAAGGATATAATCTGTGATTCCCCGCAGCATATCCTTTACGAATTGGGGATGCATGGCAATATCAAGCAGGATATGTTCCATGCCGCGCATGAAGGTGGCACGTTCCCAAAGGTCACCGATCCAGATGATGGTAAAATTATCCCGATTCCCGTCACACCATTGCGAGAGATCTTCAAAACGATATTCATCAGAAGGATCAGGAAATGTATATCCGTAGAGATCAGGCTCATGAATGCAGGGTCCGACAGGTGAACCGCGGTCAATATAACTGGTAGTCCACTGTACCCCGAATTCATCTTTTGCATAAGGTCCGAATACTGCTGGAGATGCATATAACGGTTTAATGGTTTTCATGCCCTTCATGCGGATGGGAAAGTCAAGCACTTCTTCTATGGGAGAACCACCGTAATGTTTTTCCACCTTATTCTGTGCAAGGGGGGAAAAGGAGAAGTTGAAGGGTACTGCTTGCGCAGTTTCATGAGCTAATATTTTCTGTATCCATTCTTTGTTTTTCATATTAATCCTTTGTGCAATCACTGTCTTTTATTTGAGGAGGCTTCATTGGATACATTATGTTTTTCCAGTTATTTCCATTGCCACATGTATGATAAAGCAGGGGAGGTCTCCTATCAAAGGTTTTATCGACAATAAACTTAATAATTGAATCAGGCTTTTTCAAGGGATGCTCCTGGAAAAGGCAAAATAATCGATGGCGTGTAATCGATTTCTGATATGCTTCCAGGCCTTGATCCAGCATATGCATAGCCTTTGTCAGTTTTTCGTATATTGATGAATCATTTTCAGGTTCAAACAAATTGTCTTGAAACTTCCCAATTTTCCACGGTACAGAATTTCAATTACCAATAGTGATTTTTATAAAAAAGCCTAAGAAGGATGAAAACAATACAAACATTATTCTGCTACGGTTACTTTGCCGTACTTGTTCTCTTTTTTCTAGTTCCCAATAATGCATGGGGGCGTAATTATGTGAAAATTGCCACCATCGGGGCACCTTCTCCTCACCTGAACCTGGACCAGGAACCACAGGAATTGGTGGACCAGATGATTGAATTCTGGCAAAATGAACTGGCCCAGGTGCTCCCCGACAAACCGGATCTGATCGTTCTGCCGGAAGCCTGCGACCGCCCTGCTGGAATGAATACGGAGTTACAATTCCGGTATTTTAAAGCACGTGGAAACCAGGTAATGGAATATTTTATATCCGTGGCAAAGGACAATGAATGTTATATTGCCTTTGGAATGAAGCACCAGCTGGAGGACGGAACCTGGAGGAATTCCTGCATCCTGCTGGACAGACAGGGTAATATCACCGGTATTTACAATAAGAATTTCCCGACGATCGGGGAAATGGAGGCAGGGATCAAAGCCGGGAAAGAAGCCCCGGTCTTTCAATGTGATTTTGGTCGGGTAGCCTGTGCCATCTGTTTTGACCTGAACTTTGATGAATTACGCCAGCGATACGCTGAGCAGAAACCCGATATCATTGTCTTCCCATCCATGTACCACGGAGGACTGGTACAGGAACACTGGGCCTATACCTGCAGGGCATATTTTGTCGGGTCCATTGCCATTGCCAGCCTTCGCTCTGAAATTCGCAATCCCATGGGAAAGGTGGTTGCCACATCCACGAATTATTTTGATTATGCGGTAGCCACCATCAATCTGGATTACTGCCTGGCGCATCTCGATAACAACTGGGCCAAATTAAGTGCAATGAAGGAGAAATACGGTGAGGCAGTAAGCATTTCAGATCCGTCGGAAATAGGCTCCGTATTGCTGACCAGTGAGCACGAGAGCATACGCATTGATGAAATGGTCAATGAATTCGGAATCACCCTGCTCGATGACTATCTGCAAGATTCAAGGGAATACAGACACAAGCCGGGGATTATGGAATAATCCGGTCAAATTCAAGAAATCAACTATTTTTCGATGATTGATCAATCATTGACCTAATTTATATCAACTTTAGCTTTGTTCAATCATAAGTTAAAGATACCTTTAACATACAGAAAAGAACTAGCTTTAGCCTGTTGCGGTTGGCTGATTATCTACCTGATTATCAGCACACATAATAAAAGAATACACATATGAAAAAAGGATGTAAAACACAGGGTCCTGGTATCCAGCGCCGCGATTTTATCAAAACAACTGCCATCGGGGGATTGGCTCTTTCAGCGATGCCCAGTCTGGCCTTTGGACAAAAGAGTGTAAACGACAAAGTACAGCTTGGATTCATAGGAGTAGGCGGCCGCGGCAGGTCACATCTCCGGAACATACTCAGAAGGGATGATATACATGTTTCGGCTATCTGTGATATCGATCCGGTTGCCATCGAAAAAACCCTGGGTATGATATCGGAAGCTGGATATGAAAAACCGGCAGTATATACCGAAAACGAATATTCGTACCAGGATCTGCTATTACGGGAAGACATCGACGGCGTCATAATTGCCACCCCCTGGCTATGGCATACACCCATGACAGTGGCAGCGATGAAAGCCGGGAAATATGCCGGGGTCGAGGTTTCTGCGGCAACGACCCTGGCAGAGTGCTGGGACCTGGTCGATACCTATGAAGAAACCAGGGTGCCAACCATGATCCTTGAAAATGTATGTTACCGCCGGGACGTTATGGCGGTAATGAATATGGTGCGGCAGGATGTTTTCGGTGAATTGCTCCATGCCAGGTGTGGTTACCGGCACAACCTGTATGGAGCCAAGTTTAACCCGGGGGTCAGCTTTGGTGAAGGCGCAAGCGGTGAAGCCCGCTGGAGGACCCAGCATTCATTATACCGAAATGCGGATCTCTATCCTACCCATGGCGTTGGCCCGATTGCCACCATGCTCAACATCAACAGGGGAAATAATTTTCTCACCCTCACTTCCCATGCGACTAAATCAAGGGGACTTCATAACTATATCGTGAACCATCCGGAAGGGGGACCCGACCATCCGAATGCAAAGCTCAAATGGGCCCTGGGAGATATCGTGACCTCAACCATCAATACGGCAAACGGTGAAACCATCATTGTCACACATGACACAAATTTACCCAAACCTTATTCCCTGGACTTTCAGGTGCAGGGCGTAAAAGGGCTGACTGAATTCGATGGCCATAAAAAAAGAATATATGTGGAAGGGATAAGCGAACATCACCAGTGGGATGAGATGGATGAATGGCTGGTCAAATATGACCATCCCCTATGGAATAAATATGGTGAATATGCGGAAGGTTCCGGACACGGGGGGATGGACTTTTTTGTTGACCATGCTTTCGTCGAAACTGTTAAAAGAAAAGCTTTGCCACCCCTCGATGTTTATGATGCGGCAGCATGGAGCGCAATTACGCCGCTCTCCGAACGGTCCATCGCCGAAGGGAATGCACCGCAGTATTTCCCGGATTTTACCCGTGGCTGGTGGATCAAAAGAAAACCTGTATTTGCTTTATCAGATGATTATTAAAAATGACAGCATATGAAGATCGACCTGAAAGGTAAAAACATTCTGGTAACGGGGGGAGCCGGCGATGGTCTGGGACAGGGAATCTGTGAGGCGGTGGATGAGGCGGGTGGCAGGGTGATTGTCAATGACCTCACCCTGGAAATGGCAAAAGAAGCTGCGGAAAAGTATAACAATGCCCTTGCCGTTGAAGGAGACATAAGCAAAGTGGAAGATGTAAACCGGATGTTTGACGAGATGAAGTCAGCATGCGGAACCATCCACGGGGTGGTCAACAATGCGGGGATAGGCCTTGGTAAGAATGCCATAGATGCCGAAGAAACAGAAGTAGACCGCCTGTATGAGGTGGATGTCAAAGGGATCTGGATGGTCAGCCGGGCATTTGTCAAGCAATTGCTGGCATACGGTGAAGTGGGGAATATCGTCAACATCTCCTCCATCCAGGCCTTTGCAACCATGCACCGCATGGCCATATATGCCGGCTTTAAATCAGCGGTTAACGGGATGACAAGGGGACTGGCCGTTGAACTCGGCCAGTATAATATCAGGTGTAATGCCATCGCACCTGGTCTGGTTTATTCGGAACAAAGTTTACACATGATAGGTAAATGGACACCGGATCCTGTAAAGTGGATGGAAGACCATAAAACGGACCACCAATGCCTGGATTTTTTTACCAGCGCCCGGGATTGTGGTAATGTAGTGGTTTTTTTGCTCTCAGACCTGAGCAGGAGCATCACCGGTCAGACCATTTGTGTGGATAATGGTACCATCAACCTGCTTTATAATAACGAATACACCTCTTAAAACAGAATTAATAATAAATACATGAAAATCAATGCAATTTCCCTATATGAAGTAATGGTACCTGCACATCCGGGTGCCATTGAAAGTGAGGGGATGAACAAACCCCTGCACAAACTTCCTGTCGGAACAAAAGATGCTTGGACCGTACAATTTGATGAACTTTCAAAGGTCCTCGTAAAAATGGAACTTGAGGACGGGACCATCGGCTGGGGAGAGCTGTACCGGGCCCATAACTGGAAAACCGTTGACAGCATAGCTGAATCAATGATCGGAAAAGACATTAACACATTCACCCTGCAATCCCTCCCCTTCCATTTTTGCAGGGAATATGACGGGTTTGAGTGTGCCATCTGGGATGCCTATGCCAAGGCCCATGGACTTCGTGTGGCAGACCTGCTGGGCGGACCGGTCAGGGAACAGGTAAAAGTGGGGGCATGGAGCGGGCACAGGCGGTTAGATGACGTTGGTGACCTGGCCGGTAAGTACGCTGAACTGGGCTATGATTGCATCAAACTTAAATGCGACCTGGAGGATGATGTGGTTGGCTGGTGCCGGGAGATTCAGCGTGCAGCACCTGCCATGTCCGTGATTCTGGACCCCAATGAAAGGTGGAAAACTGCCGGGGAAACAAGAAAGCGGATACATGGATTACAGGAAATAGGCAATCTGTTATGCCTGGAGGATCCTATTCCAAGATGGAAACTCAATGAATTTTCACAATTGCGTTCATTCGGGGCCATACCGATTGTCCTGCATATTTCCCTTTCTTACATCCAGCATGGCCAGCGTATTGACAATGCGATTGATGCCCTTCAGGCAGAAGCCGTAGATGGCTTTAATTTCAACTGTGGCCTGGCAGATTTTCAAAGACTGGAACACCTTTCATCGGCGGCGGGCCTTCCCTGCTGGCACGGTTCTGAAGTAGACCTGGGAATACTGGAAGCCATGTATGTACATTCAGCCGCCGCGGCAAAATCCTGCACCTGGCCGAGTGACATCTTCGGCCGGATGATACGAAGCCATGACCTGTTAAAGGAGCCATTACAATTCAACCCGCCCTACGTAGCGCTGCCCAAAGGTTTGGGATTGGGCATCGAGCCGGATGAAGATGCCATACGGGAACATCAGATCAATGAAAAATCTTATAAATTATGAGTTTGTTTATTAATCCATTCAACCAGCATGATCCGGACCGCTATTCTATATGGGAAATGTTAGTAAAAAGAGATATTGAAGCTTTTATCGAAAATGATTGGGAAGCGGTGGCCGGTGATTTTATCGAAGAAGGGTTTATGGGCATTGATGCACGCTCCTCAGACAATCCCGATTCATGGAACCTGTCCTTCCCGGATCTGAAATCCTACCGGCAGTTCTGGCTGGAACAGGCTGCCAACTTCACCGGGACCGATTGGGAAGACGATCCCAAAAAGAAACTTTTGGAGGCTACTACCATGCGGGATATTGATATTTCCGGGAACAGCGCCCTGGTACATAAAAAGTTCGACGGCGCCATCAAAAAGAAAAACGGCCGTATCGAACTATTAAACTGGCAGACCTTGTACCGGTGCAGAAAAGTCAAGGGACAATGGAAAATCACTGGTTTTACGGGTTTTCTGCCCCACCCGATGGGAAATGTAGCTGCCAGTAAACCACCTGTCGAATTGCCTGGGAATGCCTCTCAACATGTCACGGCCGGTCCCTATTCACCGGTGCTGAAGATAAATCCCGGCCAGCTGGTGGTCATTTCAGGACAGGCTGCCCTTAATCAGGAGGGGAAAACCATCGGGGATACCATTGAGGAACAGACAAAGGTGACATTGGAAAATTGCAGGAATCAGCTGGAAAGTGCAGGTAGCTCCCTGAACGAGGTATTCAAGGTCAATGTATATTTAAAAGACATAAGCCACTGGCCGCGTTTTAATGCCGTCTACAGGGATTACTTCACAGAGCCATTGCCGGTAAGAGCTGTGGTGCAGACGGGCTTACTGTATGATTTTTTAGTTGAAATTGAAATGTGGGCCATCAGAAAATGATTACTCCCCGTGGCCGCCATAGAACAACACGGGGCACACCTGCCCCTGGCCACCGACAGGATGATCGTTGAATATTTCTGCCAGCAGCTGCATGAGGATATTCCGGATAAAGTACTCATTTTGCCCTCTATGGGTGTAGGATGCTCGGAGCATCACCTGGACTTCACCGGATCGCTGACCCTGCAGCACGATACTTTTCTGCGACAGGCTGAAGACATGCTCGGTTCAGTGGCGCATCACGGATTTAAAAACCTCCTCATCTATAACAGTCATGGAGGAAATCTGGGCATATCACAGGTCATCGTCGAGCATTTCGGGAACCGTCACCCACAGTGCAGGATCGTGCTGGCTACCTGGTGGAAGATTGCCAGCGAAGCCCTGTTTGAACTGAATGAGACCGGCGAAGGCGGTGTGGGACATGCAGGAGAGTTTGAAACCTCCCTCATGATGTTGATTGCACCCGAACTGGTCCATCATGATAAAATCGAGGGTAAGAAAAACCAGCAAAGTTTTGAATGGGCTGACGGTGATTTACTCAGGGGACCAAAAGCTTCCCTGTATCGAAGCATGAAAAACATGACACCCAGCGGCGTGTATGGAGATGTGCGGATGGTCTCCGCTGAAAAAGGACAAAAAATAACAGACATAGCGGTCGGGGCCCTCAAGAAAATCGTACTCGATCTCTACCAGAACCCTTAAATTCAGGATTTACGGATCAGTTTTTTTGCTGCCAATTCATCGTAAATGGCCAGGCAGTTTTCGACGGCATAGCCGGATTCAAGGTGAAATGCAAATTTTATCGGTCCACCCTGGTTCTCTTCCAGGACCCGGTCCAGCCATTTGATAATATCACTTTTGGGTGAGCCTTTCAACATCAGGTTTACCGGAGGTTCAAGGTTGATCTCAAATCCAACGCCCTTCATTTCCCGTATTTTCGCTACAGATGTATTTGATCCCGTATCAATTACTGCCAGGTTCTCTATTTGCGAAATGGCATCCAGGATATGATCTGAGATACCGCATGAATGTAGCCGGATACTGCCGAAAGCTTTTCCCAGCTGAGTGACATAGGGTGTGATGAATTCACAGTACTGGTCATTTGAGATCATGGTACCCGAACATTCCCCAACATGGACAGATGTGATTGGCATACCGGCCAGTTCCGCATAGTGATTGATCAGTAGGATATATACATCAGTGATCCACTGGTGAATAACATGCAGGAGATCCGGGTCCATGACGATCATGATCATGGCATTGTCTCCGATAAGTTTGAAAGAAGTTGTGATGATACCGTGGATGGTGGCCCGGCCGGAGCTGTCCCAGAAAAAAGGCGGGATGATCTCCAGTTCAGGATGACCGCTCTTCAGTTGAATAATCTGGGCATCCAGCTCCTGAATAAACGGGTGATCCAGGATGGTCTCCCAACCGGGAAGATCCCTGCCTGAGGTAATATCCTTTAAGGGATTCCCGGATATATCCGAATCCCTGTCAGGGTATATCACAAATTCGGAACCCAAAGCAATGGCCAGGATCAGGTTGGGTTGTATGCCCCCGACCAGCACCTGGTTTTCATTTGTATAACCAGCCTGCATCAGGTTTGCCTCCATATGGTATAAAGGATAATCCGGGAACTTGCTTCTGACAAACCCGTTCATTTCTCGATCCTGGAGCCGTCTGTAAAGCGGGTCCCTGTAGTACTTATTCTCAAATTGAAATCCGCCTTTATCATGGAGCCATCCTTTTGATACGCTCGCCTGAAATGAGATCCTTTCCATCATTTAATGCCTGCTGGTTTCACGCCCTTCCCAGCCGCTTTTGCCTTCATCCATGTAAACTTCATGCACGGACCTTGAAACACGCTCATCCACTTCTTCAACCAGGCGGACCCTCAGCGGATTGGTCAGGCGTTTTTGCCATTTCAAAACCGGCGCATATGGCTTATCACCTTTATCAATCTCATAGGTAAGATAGGCCCATCTTTCAGCAAAGAAATATCCTTTCATCGCAGGTATCACCTGCTGATGGTTGGAAGATAAAAAGGGGAAAGAAAGCGCACGTGTCCAGTAGATCCAGGGTCCTCCCGTGATGTACATGTATGGATTGAGCAGCCGGGGCCTGTTCTCCAGTCCCGCATTGGAATAATCCAGCTGGATACCGCAAAAACCAATCCCGGTTTGTTCATTAAAGAAGGTGATCCATGGCACATCAGCCTCCATCGAAAGGTCTGTCAGATCCGGCATTTTGGTTACATCATACACAATGACGCTGTCCCTTATGACATCGTACCAGGCTGCATGTGTCATCAGCTCCCGCTTGAATACGATTTCGCCATTTCTAAGCGCAATGACATCTATCCGTTCATTGATCCGCATGGAGGTGGAACTGATGAAATAGGGCAAGCCCGGAAAAAATTCATAGCGGACCGATGCATCCACTTCAGGCAGTTCCCTGAGATGGTCCCACATTTCGGCAGTCGAGATCACGGGTCCCGCCATAAAACTCACATTCTCCGGTGGTTTCCAGTCTGCGGTATGTGTCCAGGGACGAGGAGGGGTGTATGCTCCCGGGTTCCAGTGAATGGCCCCGTTTGTCTCCATCCTGTGAAACAGAGGCACATCGGGCTTATTTTTAAGGGTGATCTGGTCCAGGTGACCGGAATTCGGATGCAATACAATGGAGTAAAGATCATTATCAACACGCAGGCCCGGGGCTTCTCCCTGCACCCTCAGATCGGTCCTGTACATCCTGGCGAGCGCATGTTCATTATTATAATATACAAGAAATACCTGGCTGGTCTTGGCTGGCACTTCTGCAAGAAAAGCCACACGTGCGGTAACCGTAGGCATCCACAGGGGAATTTCACGGGTAGGATTACCCTGCTTGTCCGGGGCCAGGTCATCCTCTTCCAGGAACAGTTGAATATCATAAACCTGGCTGGGTACCTCTGACAGTTCGTGGGTTTGGGGATCAACAGAAACGACACGGATATCCCGGGTCAATTGCTGGGCTTCATCCGGGTAAAAAGGCAGCAATACCTCTACCGGTTCTTCCTTCCGGTCAATTCCGGCTGTTTCAGTCAGCACAATGGCTTTGTAGTTTTTCCATGCTGCATCAAAAACCGGGACATCTTCCGGTGCTTTTAACTTTCTCTTTGCCGTCAGGAATACATCATCTCCGGATGCATGAATGTTCTCCTTCATCCGGACCATTATAAGTATCTCGTAATCCTTGCCAGGTTCCCATTTTACCCAGCCGACCAGGTGTGGATGGTGGTACAGTGTGCCGTCCTGGGATAAACCATATCCTGAAGGAGGACGGTGGCTCAGCACCGGCCTTCCCATATCGGTAATCTCATCTGCCCGGTGCAGATCGGTAAAACGGAGAGTTTTTCCGTTGATGGCTGCTTCCACTTCGATGACGGAAGGTTGGGGCAATTCCAGCTCGGCTATAAAATGATAAAACGGGATCGCCGGGCAGGGATAGCCCAGTTTGAGTTCATGAATGATCAGTTCCTTGTTTCTGTCTTCTTTGCCAAAACCAGGCAGAGAATTGAAAAAAATGAGACACAAACTTAAGAGAAAGATTAGGTGCTTTTTCATAATCGTGATAAGTTTTTTATTATTTCGTGGTAATAAGATTTCGTTGTCTCAGGGCTTCTACACCGTTCTCCCAGGGTCCTCCTGTCCCCCATATATAGTATGTAAAATAGGTCGTGTTCATCTGATCAATAAACAGCCATGGCTGGAATTCCACACAATAATAATGCGCATCCGGATTCCTGGGATGATTCATCCACATATGATGGAACAACAGCTGATCGACCGGATAAGCTGCCACATAGGTAACGTCTTCCCTGGTATCATAACCAGCATTCCATCCTTCCTTCAGGAAAAATATCCGGCCGTAATACCTCTCCGGCTTCATGCGGTATTCGTGCAGGCCATCGGCTTCCGGTACGGTAAACACATCTTCTGTCCAGTGTCTCCTACCCAGTTCCAGGAGAGGATCAGGCGCGATGATATTGGCTTCCTGATTCTTAAAGGTCAGCGCATACCGCAGCTCCAGCAAGGGGGAATTCCCGTAAAGGGTAAATGTTTTTTCCAGCCGGTTCCCAAAGTAATCGGTCCACATCCTCACCCGTACATAATCCCCTTCTTTCTGAACGATCTCGGCATCGTAGACCTGGTGGGTCTCCATGCTGGCCTGTCCCAGGAAATCCTCGAATCCTCCGTAAAAATAGTAGCCCCTTTTCCGGAAAGGACGCTTGTCATCTACGGGTTTTTCCGGCCATAATTTAGAAAACACATTGTCATGCCGGCTTTTCACAATGTACTCGATCACCCTCGCTCCGGTTGTTAACAACGTCACCTGCACACTATCGTTCTCCATGCGGAACTCATTGATACCATCACTGTTCAGGTCAATCTCATATACATGGGGATCTCCCTCCGCCTTGCCGACCCCCAGTTGTGTAATGGTTTCCACACCCAGGGCAGTCACCTTAACCTCATAGTCGCCAGGAGGAACATCCAGTTCAAATAGCAGATCCTGTGACGAGCCCGTGGCAGCACTGCAGCTCTTTGAAGCTTGAAACTGAAGCCTCTTATGATCACCGGAACGGAAAACCTGCAGTTCCACAGGAAAGTATGACTGCTTGCTGAAATTGTGGACCGAAACCGGATAACTAACCCGGGGAGTATGTCCATACAGGAGCCTGTGGACTGAAATGGCCGGCGGCAGGTCAAGCACGGCCAGGGTGCTCTTCTTTCTTCCTTCCATATTGAAATGCACTGCCACCGGGTTGGTACGGTCCATTGCCTCTTTTCCGGGCTGCAGGGAAAAGTGGAGGGTCTTTGAACTGTTTGACGGAAGGTCGACCGGAATGGTTGTATGATCTTCTGCCATCACTCCGGCTGGAAGTGTTAGTTCCAGATCACCGTATGCAGCTCTTTTACCGAAGTTACTGACCCTTACCTCCAGGTCATAACCATTTACCACTGCCTTCAAATCAATGTAGTCTCTAAAATACGCTTCAAGGTAAACCCTGTCAAGCAACAACATCTGGAGGGCATTCCGGTAGAGGGCGGGTCCCATCATCTTGCCCTGTTCCAGCACACCTGTGGCACGCCTGTCAAGGATAGCATCCCACATCGATTCCCGGGTGAGCGGCTTATCCTTTTCAATAAAAAGTACCATGCTGTTCAGGGCATGCTGATCAAGCGTTCCGGTTCTCAGGATAAACGGAACATTTTCATGGTCTATTTGTTCCTTGTTTCCTTCGGTGGCCAGGTATCCATCATAATGCAAGGGATCGGCCAGTGTATCCCAGACCCGTCGGAACACGTAGCCTCCTTTCTTACGGGCATATTCATTCCACGATTCCTTGGTGAACATGCTCTGTACCTGAAATCCGTCATAATCCCTGCATCCATAGACCGGCCAGAATCCCACATCTGTCACGATGGAAGATCCCACCTGTTTCATCCAGTCTTCCAGGTCATTTTTCGACAGAAAATCCATGTATCCATCGAAGACGAACCAGCTGTTACCTTCATTCATTCCCGTCCCGATCACCTCCAGCGGATGCCCTTTGGTGCAGGTCACACTGTTTAACAAGGTATATGCTCCAAACCAGCCTTTGTAAAGGCTGTATTTGCTGATGAGCCGGCCGGTATTCTCAATTAGCTCTCCCAGTGCCCGGCGTATGCCCGCATCCGGTGAACTGACCACAAATAACATATGCTCACCATATTCAAGCTGAAAGAGATCTGCCCGTATCAGGCCGGCGGCACCGTACTGATGGCTCTTCAGCTCACGGGGCCATTCCCGGTCTGCCGGTAATTCAGCCATGACTTTCTGTCCCGCTTCTGATCCGGGATCCAGAAATACCAGCACATCTCCTCCCGAGAGGGCTCCTTCCAGCTTATCCGTAGAAGGCTGGTCCAGGATGTCACAGGTTCCGGACAGCAGGGCATTCATAAATCCTTCCTGCATGATGAGCCCGGGAATACCCATATCTTCGGCAATGTCCAGCTTGCTTTGCAGGATCGTTTTCTCCACATGGGACCGTGCCATTTTGAAAAGATTGCCGTAACGGAATACCTCATGATAAGTATCGTGCCAGTAATTGGTATACCCGTTAAACTGGACTTCGCTTCTGACTGCATGATCTGCAGGGGTTAACCGGCCGTTATCATATTTGTAATCGGCTATTTTCTGGCCATTAATAAAACAGCTGGTTGAAAAAATAAGAAGGACCATGATGGCCGTGCCATCTTTCATATTCGTTCTATTCATTTGCAGTTGTAATTAAATTCTTCTCCCGCAGGTCTTTCACCCCATTTTCCCATGGTCCGCCGGCACCCCATAAATAATAGGTAAAATACATGGTGCTTTTCTGGATGATGGGTAGCCAGGGCTGAAATTCTGCATAGTAATAATGGGAGTCCCTGTTTCTGGGATGGTTCAGGAACATATGCAAAAACAAAGGTTGTGATACCGGAAATGCCCCCACGAATGCAACATCATCCCTG
>LJUP01000150.1 GCA_001303955.1 Bacteroides sp. SM23_62
AGTCTCCTCGAGGCTTTTACGTAAGAAATTTCCCGAACTGGAAAGATACTACTGGAAAGGTGGATTATGGTCACCAAGCTATTTTATCGCTTCCTGCGGGGGAGCACCGCTGGAAATTGTCAAAGAATACATCGGAAAACAGTAAATTAGTGCTTATATCCAGTCCGTGAACGAACTGGTTTTACGCACTGTTGGGATAACTCAATATTTCTTCACATATCCCTTGACAATCTTAGACCCGAAGTGGGTCCATTCTCTTGCAGACAATTATCTTTTTTCCCTATTAACAATAGTTTCTTTCTTGTTGCCATTTTCCAAAAATACTTTAATCATTTCTAATAATCCCAACTTCTTTTATGAGTTTTGCACTAACTTTATACTTGCATTTAATCCGAAATTTTTCTTAATGCCAGGATCAGAAAGCAAAAAAAGGGTGCCTTATTCCAGGAAACCGCGGGACATGTCTCTTGATCAGTGGCAGGCCGGATTGAGGAAACAGTTTGCATCGGATCAGAATTTCAAGATCACCAACCTGGGCGAACACACCGTGTATTCGGATTTTGAAGTATTTAACCCGGAAACAGATAAGACATACAAGGTTTCCATCAGGGATAATATCAGCAGTTTCAATTACTGTTCATGTCCGGATTTCAAGATTAATACCCTGGGAACCTGCAAACATGTCGAATATGTTCTGCTTAAGCTGCTCCGGTATAAAAAGAACCAGAGATTCTTTACCCAATTGCAAAAGAATGAGTATTCTTCCCTGAACATCCTCTATGGCCATCAGAGGCTTATCCGCCTGAAAAAGGCCGATGCCGGGATCAGTTATGAAAATGAGGACAGATTTTTTGACAAACAGGGAATCCTTTTACCCGGCAAGATCTTAGAACTCGAGGATTTTCTCAATGTTGCCAGGAAGGCGGATCCTTCATTCAGGATCTACCCGGATGTATTTGAATACATCATCCAGCATAAAAAGAACCGGGACAGGATTGAAAAGCTTAATGATATTTTTCCCGAGGGGACGGATAGCAGGATCTTTGACAACCTGATCAGCACCAGGCTTTACCCCTATCAAAAAAAGGGCGTCATCAAGATAATCAAGGCTGGCAGGGTATTGCTGGCAGATGATATGGGGCTTGGCAAAACCATTCAGGCCATAGCTGCGGTTGAGATCTTTGCAAGATATTTTAATGTAAAAAAAGTCCTTGTCATCTGTCCGACCTCACTGAAGTACCAGTGGAAATCAGAGATCCGGAAGTTTACGGGAAGGGATGCCAGTGTGATTGAAGGATTGGTCCATAAAAGGAAAGAGCTGTACCGGCAGGATGACTTTTATAAGATCATCAGTTATGGCATGGCCAGGAATGATACAGACCTGATCAATGCCTGGGAACCTGATTTGGTAATCGTGGACGAGGCGCAGCGGATCAAGAACTGGAAAACACTTACCGCAAAATCCGTCAAGAAGATCCTGGCAGAATATACCATTGTGACAACGGGTACACCACTGGAGAACAGGATAGATGAATTACATTCCATCGTCGAATACATAGACAGGTACAAACTGGGCCCTTTGTTCCGGTTCCTGAACAATCACCAGGTGCTGGATGAATACGGGAAACTGACCGGATACAAAAATCTCAGGTCCATTAACAAAACCCTGGAGGATATTCTGATCAGGCGGACAAAAAAGGAGATTATGGACCAGTTACCGGGAAGAATTGACAAGAACTTCTTTGTTGAGATGACCGCTGAACAGAAAACGGATCATGAAGATTACTATAATGTGGTTGCCCGGCTGGCCAATAAGTGGATCAGGCAGGGCTTCTTAAACGAAGAAGACAGACAGAAACTGCTCATTTGCCTGAACTGCATGCGCATGGTTTCTGATTCCACCTATATACTTGACTCGAAAACGAATCATGGCAATAAAATCAATGAAATTAAGAGCCTCGTACGGGAACTTTTAGAAGATCAGGGCAATAAGATCGTGATCTTCAGCCAGTGGAAAAGGATGTTTGACCTGCTGTGCACAGAGCTTGACAAAATGGGACTTCCGTATGAATATCTCAACGGTGATATACCTGCCGGGGAGAGAAAAACAATGATCGAAAGGTTTCAGCATGACCAGGCATTGAAGATCTTCCTCTCCACAGATGCTGGAGGTGTGGGAGTCAATCTCCAGCGTGCCAATATGCTGATCAATATTGACCTGCCCTGGAATCCTGCCGTGCTGGAACAACGCATCGGCAGGATATACCGGCTTGGCCAGAAAAAGCACATACAGGTGTATAACTTTATCTCCGAAGGTTCTATAGAACACAGGATACTTCATCTGCTCGACTTCAAGAAAACCTTATTTACAGGAGTCCTTGATGAGGGAGGTGAAGACCGGGTGATGCTGGAAGGATTCATGCAATCGGTAAGAGCCATGCTGGATGTCAATCTGAAAGATCCGGATGCTGAAGATCCGGGAGAAATTCCGGGGAAGGTTCCGGAGGCGGTTCAAGAACGCACACCAGAAGAGTTTCCGGTCAGCGGCATGGCTGCTGAAAAGAACGTCGCCTATGAACAGGAGGCCCAACCGGATACTCCGACCGGTAAGGGAAATGACGAACCTTCCAGGAATCATCCGGAAGATAATTTTTTAGCAGGAGCGCGGTCAGGTTTCGGGCAGAAACTGAAACGCTGGTTCAACCGGGTTTGGGGCCTCCTGTCCAGGAAAGGGGGATAGCATAAATACCGGATTAAACCCCAGGGTAGAACCCTGGACCCAAGTTTTCGATGCAGAGCATCAAGGAATTTAACCACATGTTTACTAAAATCCTAGGAAAAATGAAAATGAATTTAGCAGTGAAGATAGTATCAGGATCAATCTTCCTGGTCCTATTGTTGAATCCATCTTTTGCTCAGAGTGTTAGCAAACCGGCTGGATCAAAATCAGATGCTGATACAGCAGTATCGGGTCCCAAACCCTACGGGGAAATAATAACTGACATGGCGAAGACTCAAAAGGGTATGATCACTGTACACAAGATAGATCTAAAGTACTTTTTTGAAATTCCTGATTCGCTGATTGGAAGGGATATAATGACGGTTACACGATATTCTAAAACTGCAGCCGGAGGGCGCATCTTTGGAGGCGAGGAGGTAAACCGGCAAATGGTCAGGTGGGAAAAAGGGCTTAACAACAAGATATTCCTTCGTTCGGTTACATTAGTCATTACAAGTCCCGACAGCACCAAACCTATGTTCCGTGCAGTTGAAAACTCCAGTGCGGATCCGATAATCGCGGCATTTGATATAAAGGCCATCAGAAAAGACACTTCATCTGTCATTGATATCACGAATTATTTTTCAGGTGATCCGCAGGTATTTTCACTGGACCCCCGCAATAAGCTATACCTGAAACTAAAATCATTGGAGCCCGATCGCTCCTTCATAAAACATATCCATACTTTTCCGAAGAATACAGAATTAAGGACCATAAAAACCTTTTCAGTAACTCCACCTTCACCACCGACGACAACACCGGCACCCCAGATAGGGCAGTATCTGCCGGCCGGGCTTGATGCGGGATTTGTTACCATGGAATTCAATACTTCCATGCTGCTGCTGCCGGAGACTCCCATGCGCAAAAGATACTTCGACTCCCGGGTCGGGTATTTTTCCATATCCAGGAGCAGATTTGAAGAGGAATCCCAGAGGTCTGAAGATGAGGTAATTATCGTAAAATGGAGGCTTGAACCCAAAACCGAAGAAGATGCCCGGAAACAGGCGCAGGGAGAGCTGATAGAGCCGAAGAAAGCGATCGTATTCTACATTGACCCTGCCACTCCGGAAAAATGGCGGAAATATATCAAGCAGGGAGTGGATGACTGGCAGTCAGCCTTTGAAAAAGCCGGCTGGAAGAACGCCATCAGGGGAGAATACTGGGATGAGAGTGACACCACAAAGAGTCTCGAAGACGCACGCTTCTCGGTAATACGCTATTTTGCTTCTGATCTTCAGAATGCATACGGACCAAATGTAAACGACCCCAGGAGTGGAGAGATCCTTGAAAGCCACATAGGTTGGTATCATAATGTAATGCGGTTGCTCCGTAACTGGTACATAGTCCAAACAGCCGCCTGTGATCCGCGCGCCCAAAGAAAGGTTTTTGATGATGAACTGATGGGGCGGTTAATACGTTTTGTAGCCTCCCATGAAGTCGGCCATACACTAGGACTCCGCCATAATATGGGTGCAAGTTCAAAAACTCCGGTTGAAAAACTGCGTGACAGGGACTGGCTCGCTCAGAACGATAATCCCCCTTCAATAATGGATTATGCGAGGTTCAATTATGTGGCGCAGCCGGAAGACAGCATTACCGATTTCGTACCGCGGATCGGGGATTATGATGAATGGGCTATCCAATGGGGATACTCCTGGTTTGATTCAGAAAACGCAGAGGAGGACAAGCAAATTCTGAATGGATTAACCAAAGAAGCATTAAAGAACCCGAGACTGGAATTCGGTACAGAAATCAGCCCGTATGATCCAAGGTATCAGACAGAAGACCTGGGTGACGATGCAATGAAAGCCTCGGAATACGGTATAAGAAACCTGCAGAGGATCCTTCCTGAATTACCTGATTGGAGCAAGGAAGATGGAGAATCCTATAAGGAACTAGCCGAGCTATATGATGTCCTGATATTTCAGTTTCGCCGATACCTGGGCCATGTGGCAAAAAATATCGGGGGAATATATGACACTCCAAAAACGTATGATACAAAAGGTTATGTATATGAAGTTGTGCCCCGGGCAATCCAGAGAGAAGCGGTTGACTTCTTGAACAGGCAGATATTCACAACCCCGGAATGGCTGCTTAACAGGGATGTCCTAAACAGGATCAGACCCGACCAGGGGGTTGACGCGCTCAAAACACTCCAGGAGGCAATTTTGAACAATGTCCTGGCCGGGGATAAAATCGCCAGGTTAATTGAGACGGGTGGGACGAACAATGAGAACTACAGTGTCGATGAATTGTTCCTTGACCTGGGCAACGGAATAATGCGTGAAGTGAAGAACCGCGAACATATTGATCTTTACAGGAGGAACCTTCAAAAGGTCTTTGTGGAGAAACTGATCTCGTTCCTGGATCCGGGCACTGCTAGCATTGTCTATATTCCCCAGGGTGCAGCCTATGAAACCCGGACCATGACCGTTGACCTGAAAAAGACCGACCTGCCATCAATCGCACGCGGACACCTGGAACTGATGAAAAAGGAAATTAAATCAGCCGTATCGAAAAACCCGGATAAATTAAGCGGCTATCATTTGGAAGATCTAATGCAAAGGATCGACTTTGCACTCAATCCTTCGGGCAGGAACTGAGAAGGAATTAGAAGTTACTCTTCCAGCAGGTTGACCTATTTGATATCGCCTGTGATTTGATTCATTCTGAGGCTCTTAATTTCAAATGGCCGGAACCTGCCGGTCCATTGACGGTTGGCAAAGCGCAAATCCAGCGTGACCCCGGCCTGTATTCCGGATGACTCAACGCAGCGTAGGATAAGGTCTTCTCCATCCTCAGCTCTTGATGGCTGATTCAGCGGTATAACAACCAACTGCATGATGTTGGAGGTCATCCTTTACTACCGGTAGTTTCTGATCTTTATATGCACGAATTTCCTTAAAATAGTTATCGGTTGTACTGTAAAATATTTCCGGTGCGTCTTTTTCAACTTTCAATGCTTCAATGGAACGAATATTTTCCCTGGTTGCCCCTCCTCCATGGTCTCCTGCACCATAGTATGCCATAAAACTTTTCATGGGCTGATCCTGACATGTTTCCAGGATCTTCTCAATACGGTTCTTTACCGGGCCTACATCGTTATAGCTAAACTGGATGCGATAAGTCAGCACACGTGTCCCATCAGCACCTTCCCACCAGAAAAGGTCAGCAGGCAGTGATTTTTCATGTGGCCCCGGACGCATGAAAATGTAATTTTCCATTCCCTGCAATTTTAATATCTGGGGCAAGGTTTCCGCGTGCCTGAAAGAATCAGGGTTGGCGGCAACTTTGGCACGATGGCCCAGAAGACGTTGCAGCGTTAACTGACCATACAAACCCTGCCTGACCAGTGCTTCTCCACTCGGCATATTTGCATCAGGCTCGACCCACCATCCCCCGACAATATTCCAGCGGCCTTCATCAACCCGTTTTCTTATCTCCGCGAGCATGGCAGGTTCGTTTTCAGCAACCCATTCATAGAATTGTGCGGAACCGGCTGTAAAACAAAAGTCATCTGTCTCATTCATCCGGTCAAGAGCGGACCGGAATGTGCTGTGTACAACGGAGACACCTTCTGTCCACGGCCAGAGCCATACCGGATCGATATGGGTATGCCCTATCATGTGAAACCTGAATCCGGTTGCACCGGCTGGCCATGGTTCAGACGGTGGTGCATCATTTGCCAGAAGCTTTGTCACCGACCCTAAAGCAATAAACGCAGTACCGGTTGCAGCCTGGTTTAAAAAGGACCTGCGGGAAAGGGAGTCCCCGGTGTTTAATGTGTCTTCATTCTTCATGGTGGTTTAGTTTATTTATGCTGACACTATTGATTCCATGCCGACACTATTGACCCGTAAAAAATGAATAAGGTTCTTTTCATTACCGATCAATCTAAGTTAGCGTTTTACCTCACAGGGATAACTGATGTTTATGATTTTAAACGAAAAACCGAATAGCGAAAACGCTAATATTGATTGGCCCGGTTTTAAGGCAAGCTGACAGTGATAACATGGAAACATTAATAGATAAACAAATGACAGCAGGAAGTCATGATCTTTTTTTAATGCTGATCATTTAACCCCAGGAGTTTACATCTGCAAGATGGCAACAGGTAAATCTCAGGATTCAAAATTGGCAGTTATCTTGAAATATTATCGAGGAATGTATTACAGATTTAACCCGGTTGATAGTGTGAATGGTAATATATGGAGATGGCAATGTAATCGACAATATGTTTTGCCAGTCTCATGCTGTGGAGTGAATCAAAAAGGGTTCGTAAGATCTCCCGTGAAGGGGCGAGCAATTCACTGAGGTTCATCGTTGTACCGTCATCAAAAGTAAGCAGGATATCCCTGTGACGGCAAAATGATCCATCCGATCCAGCAGGGTCAATAATTTTAGCCCCTGCCTCTTTCTGCAGTACACCATCGAGGAAGACCTGTATCGAATCGATAGCTGTACCTCTCCTGATCTCAACATTTCCTAGGGTGAGTATATAAAGTCTTTCTTTCTTATGAAATCCCTGTCCGACTTTTATATGGGTTTCCTTCAGGAGAATATCATCCCCGTCGGCAAGTACAAATGAGGATACTGAGGAATCACCTGACTCAAAACTCACACCAATGGTATAACCTTCTGTAAATGTATATTCTGACGAGTATGAAATTCCTGAGTCCTTACTACCTGATGCAACAACATCAAAGCTTCCCAAATCCTCAGAATCCAGTTCAAACCCGGCATTGAGCTTATAATCAAACTGGTTAAACCATGTATAGTAAAAATTATAATCCGAGGCAGTGATGGTGAAATCATTCTTCAGTATTGAATCAGCAGGCGGCAATGTGTGCAATGATCTCGGGTGAAAAACCAGCTCCTTTGGAAGATTTACAACCATCATGTCGCTTTCTCCGGTCCTTTCAAACATCCTGTAAGGGATAAAGAACTGATGGTGATGAGACAGATCCGGTTTGAAATCATAGATCCCGGCGACCATATCGAGCGTTATGCTATCCCTGAAATCCGTTTCAGACTTAAGAGCGGCATCATCGGCACATAATATATCATAGCCCCTGGTTTCTGAAATTACATGTATGGCATTGTTAACATCAGCCACACTCTTTTCCACAGATTGCCTCAGGTTCAGTTTTTCTGTTTCAAATCTGGAACAACTCCAGGCCATTATGCTGGAAATGAATGCAATGGTTAATACGGACTTTTTCAATGATCAAGTTTTTAGATTATACTTTTCTGTTAAACGTATCATATCGATGTATAATATCCCATTTACACATCTCATTTATTATTATCAGATTTTAATCTCTCCAGAATTAATGATTTCTCCAGTTTTAACAGGCTGAGGAGCCGGGAAGCTTACACGTGGCCAATCACACAAAAGATATCTTATCTGAGAACAAGCCGGATCCAGTGAAAGGGCTTTCTCGTAGAGAGATAATCAGGGTCCCTCTCATACTTTTTCGCCTCCTGTTCAAAACCGATGCCCCGGTATGCTTTTTGATGATTCATGAACCTGATCAGCTTAATCAGGTACTCAACCAGATACCAGAGATAAAACAACAAGCAAAGCATTTCCTTTTGCTGTTCCCAGTGGATGAGCTCATGTTTTCCGGTTGTCTGATCATCCCTGACCTCCTCTGAACGGTAAAAAATGCCTAAAGGAAAGAGGGTAATTGCCTGATACCCCCAGCAGAGCGGGGGTAAATTTGGGGTGATGTAATGCCTGGGCATGATATATATTTTAAGTTGTAATGCGATTTACCCTTTTGAGTGTCGAGAAAAATAATTAAAATAAGGAAAAACATGCACCAGAAAGTTACTAATACACCCAATTGGTATGAATAATACCGTTTTTGCAGTTTGAAGGCGGGTAGAATATTCCCAAACGAAAGCTTAACGGTTACACCATGGTTATTTTTGGTTTGGTGTTATCGATTCCGGGCCAAAGGGTTTCTGGAAGATCATTTGTGCCGATACCTTCCGACTTTATGGTTTCAAAAAATACCAAAAGCAATAATTCTTTTAATATCTTTGATAGAAGTCGATGATCCTGCTTATCTGGATACTTTCCTTGAAAAGAGAAAGCGAAGATACTCCTTTATGGTCAGAAACAACTATGAATAATTTACTGTCAATCAAACTTTTAAGGCATGAAAAGACGTGAATTTATCAAAGCCGCTGCGATCACGGCGGCTGCTGGCGGGCTCGGTTCTCCCGTATTGGGAGGGGAATGGAAAAGCAGGCCCGGGGCAATACCCAAACAGGTGTTGGGCAAGACCGGCGTTGAGGTGAGCGTCCTTGCCCTGGGGGGTGTGATCGGTATGAAAATGCCACCATCGGAGACACACGACCCTGTTGCAATCGCCGAAATGGCACTCGAACTGGGCATCAGCTATTTCGATACGGCACCGGCATACAACAATGGACAGTCGGAGACCAACTTCGGCCAGGTGCTCGCGCAGCGACGGAAGGAGGTCTTTCTGGCCTGCAAGACGGCAGACCGATCTTACGATGGCACAATGCGCAGCGTCGAACAGAGTATCAAGCGCTTGCATACCGACCGCTTCGATCTGCTGCAGATTCACGGCATCACCACCAAGGATGATCCGGCGGCCTGGGAAAAACCCGACGGCGTCCTGACCGCATTGCGCAAGCTGCGTAACCAGAAGGTGACACGTTTCATCGGGATCACTGGCCATGACGATGCCGAGATGCTGCGTCAGGCGATTGGGATGTACGAGTTCGACACGCTGCTGACAACCCTGAATCCCACCAGCAACCGGCGGACCTACCGAGAGGAGTTGCTGCCTGTTGCCAATCGCAAAAAGATGGGCGTGATCGCCATGAAAGTCATGGGCGGCGGCAACGGCTGTCTGGTCGTGGGCAACCCATTTAAAAATCGCGTGTTGCCTTACCACGATGAGACTTCTCAACAGGTGCCTGCGGAGTCACTGATCCGTTACGCGCTGGGATTGCCAGTCTCGGTTGCCGTGATCGGTGTGGACTCCATCGACGAATTGAAGGCGAACGTCGCGGTAGTGAAAGAAGGCAAATTCATGACGGCCTTACAGCAGCAGGAGCTGGAGAGAATTATCGGCTGACAGATATATTGAATAATATGTGGATCTGATGAATACCCAACCTAGCGAAAACACCCGCGAAGCAAGGAAGGACATGGTTCGACGCCTTTTTCCGCAAGGCATACCGCATTTGTGGTGTCCGACGCTCACGCACTTTAGCACACCGGGTCGTTTGGATAAAATGCGCACACGTCATCACTGGCAACATCTGTCACCCTATGTAAAAGGCGCACTGGTGCCCGGTTCTACCGGAGAGGGTTGGGAGATGAACGACGACGATATCCGGCAGCTGCTGGAGGTGATCCTGGATATCGCCAAGGCAACGGACATCCGTGTACTCATCGGCGTGTTGAAAACCGACGTTTTGTCCATGCTGGAATGCATCGATGCCACCTTGACCTTTCTCAAACACCGGACAGGGATTCACAGAACCGAAGAAGCCCTGCTCGCATCCAATGTGGTCGGCTTCACCGTGTGCCCCCCAAAAGGAAGTGAGTTGTCCCAGTCAGCCCTGACCGATGGGCTCACTGAAGTGGCCTTGCGAGGGTTACCCCTGGCTTTTTATCAACTGCCGCAGGTTACCGGTAATGAATTGACCGCCGAAACCATTCAGACCCTGGCTGAGCGATTTCAGGGATTCTACCTGTTCAAAGACACCAGCGGAACCGACCGGGTCGCCCGGTCAAATCTCGACTTCCATGATGTTTTTCTTGTACGCGGCGCTGAAGGGGATTATCATCGCTGGTTGAAAAACGCCGGTGGTCCTTACGATGGCTTTCTGCTCAGCACAGCAAATGTCTTTGCCACTCAACTGACTGCTATACAATCCATGCTGGATGAAGGTCAGGCTGACAAGGCCGCAACGCTGTCAGGCAGGATCGGCAGAGTAATAGAGGGTTGTTTTAAACTGTTGGAAGGCTTTCCCGCCGGTAATTCTTTTACCAATGCGAACAAGGTGCTGGATCATCTCATGGCTTTTGGAGAAGAGGGTCTGCATCGCGATCCACCATTGCTTTACAGCGGTGTTCGCCTTCCCGTCAAATTTATTGAACATACAGCAGACCTGCTGCGTCAGGAAGCGCTTTTTCCCGTTCGCGGATACCTGTCCTGAGCGGGGTTTTGTCATTACGTGATATGATAGATTTAATCATATCGCTGAAACCTTGACTGAAGATATTATCAAACCTGTTCGGTAAATCGTCAAGTTAATCTAAATTTTTGACATCCTCCCCTCCGTGAACGAAGGGGATTCCTCTGGCTTCTATGAAGCCACGGGCATTACTCCCTCGCGGTTTCTTGCAGGTTCCTGCTGCCGACCGCTGCTGCGGTTCGCTTGGCAGGCTATCCCCGTCTGCCCGATGGTTAATATGTTCCTGGCTGCATTGACATCAGCATTTTCCTCATGCCCACAGGCTGCACATTTAAACACTGCCTGTGACTGCTTGTTCTGTTTTCCCGTGTATCCACAACAGGAGCACCTCTGGGATGTATACCGGTAGTCCACCTCCACCAGCTGACCTCCTTTCCAGTCAAGTTTGTACGCAAGCTGCCTTCTGAATTCTCCCCATCCCTGATCCAGTATGGATTTGTTCAGCCCGGATTTCGCTCTGACATTCCTGCCTGGCTCCTCAATTGTTCCGTGAGCAGATTTACTCATGCCCCTGATGTTCAATCCCTCAACAAATACCTTAGCGTGGTTTTGGCTGGTTGCGGTACTCAACTTATGAAGGAAGTCTGAACGTACATTTGAAATGGTATGGTGAAGCCTTGATATTCTTCTTTTTTGTTCCCTCCAGTTTTGTGATCCTTTCTTTTTCCTGGAGAGTTTACCCTGCTGCATGGCCAGCCGGTCTTCATGCCTTCTGAAACTGTTCGCTCCCGCTACCAGGGTGCCATCTGAGAAAGCAGCAAAACACTTTATTCCTGCATCAATGCCAATCTCAGATTCCCCCGGAGGAGGGACCGATTCAATGGTCTGTTCTACCTGGATGGAAGCATGCCACCTGTCTCCACTTGAAGAGACAGTGATGTTTTTTACGGTACCCTCTATGGGACGGCTCTGGTAAAAACCCTGCCACCCGATCTTGGGCAGGAAGATCCTGCGGCCTTCCATCTTAAACCCCTGGGGAAAGCGGATCCCGTCTCCCCTGCCTTTCCTTTTGAAAACCGGCAGGCGCTTCCGTGGCTGGCTTCTGTCAAATGAGTCCCTGAAGGCCCTTTCCAGGTCCATGAGCTTTTGCTGCAAGACCTGTGAAGGACATTCCTTCAAAAAACCATACTCATCTGAACGTTTCCACAGGGTCAGCCAGAAGGCCAGTTCATGGTACCAGAGTATAGTTTGCCTGTTTTCCAGGCGCTCCAGGTTCATGGCAAGGGACTTATTCCACAGAAAGCGTGCAGAACCACAGAAACGAACCAGCTTTTTTTCGATCTCCGTATTGGCCTTTAACCTTACTTTGTATGCTTTTCGTATCTTTGGCATATTCCTTAATTTACTAAATATATGTCAAATACGCAAGATCTTCGTACCAAAAGACATGTGGTCTTTTCACTTCACCTACATTTGGTCTTTGTGACAAAATACAGAACAAATGTGTTCACTGAATTAATGTCAGAAAGACTGAAATATCATTTTGAAAAGGTGTGCAATGATTTTGGCTGCAGGCTTGTGGAGGCCAATACCCAAAAGGACCATGCGCATCTTCTGGTTGAATCCCTGCCTCATACCTCACCCTCAAAACTTGTCAACAGTCTGAAAGGAGTCTCCTCGAGGCTTTTACGTAAGAAATTTCCCGAACTGGAAAGATACTACTGGAAAGGTGGATTATGGTCACCAAGCTATTTTATCGCTTCCTGCGGGGGAGCATATACAATCTGTGTAGCATGGGCCCTTTTGATTCCTGCCTGTGATGCCGGCCGGGATGGAGTCAACGTAGCGGACTTCGGGGCTATTCCCGGTGACGGGAAGGACGATTCAAAACCGGTCCAGGCTGCCATCGACCATGCGGTTGCCAACGGCTTGAACCTTGTCATCTTTAAAGCCGGGACCTATGAGTTCAAGGGTCTTCCGGGATGGAGCAAAGGCGGACGGAGGAACCGGACCCCCTATGTCTCCCTGGAGGAAGTGTCGGACCTGGAACTGGCAGGTGCCGTTGATGAGGAAGGGAATCCCGCCACACTGTGGCTGAAGGACAATGACCTGAAAGAAGGGCAGCCCACGATCCTTTCCGTCCAGGACGGAGCAGGGTTCACCCTGCGCAATATCGCTGTCGATATGGCGCCCTATTACTATTCTGCCGGGAAGGTGCTGTCCGTTGAGGGCAATGAGGTCACCATCGAGGTATTGCCGGGCCACCCGGTGGTGGACGGCCAGAAAGCATACATCATGGGATTGTATGACCTGGAGGCACGGAAGGCAAAGGTGGTCCGTCTCACGTGGGATTTTGACCTTCCGAGCTGGAAAGTGGCTGGTGATGCCGCCGGCCGCCGCATGGCCATCAGCCATGAACCCCTGGCCCAATCGTGTCAGGTGGGTGACGGGGTTTTCTGGTTCCAGGGCAATTATACCGGGGCGCTCATAGGGCTCAGTGGGATCGATGGCCTGCTGCTGGAGAATGTGAAGATCATGAACGGACATGGATTCCCCATCACCAACAGCCGCTGCCGGGACATTACCTACCGCAATGTGAGCATTAAGCCCGAGGGCAACCGGATCGCCACGGTGTGCCGTGATGGGTTCAAGCTGTACGGTGCCTCGGGCAAGGTATTGATGGACGGTGTACACATCGAAGGCTGCCTGGGAGATGACGGGCAGAATATTCATGGTACCTGGCTTGCCGGGGCGGAGAAAGTCTCCGGGAAGGAATTAAAGGTCAATTCCAGGAGGGGATGCCTTACCGTGGGAGCGGAAGTGGTCCTGCTTGACGATGTATTCCATCCTTCCTGGAGGTCAACCATTGTAAATTGCACCGAAGCGGAGGAAAGCATGGTGATCGCCTTTGCAGATCCCGTGCCGGACTGGGTCCATGACATGACACCGGTTGAACCCCAGGAGTGGCTTCCGGATTCCCTTCATGTTAACAACTGTGTGTACCGTACCACGGGACGGTTCGGTATTTTGCTGAAAGCGTCCAACACTTTGATCGAGAATTCTCTTCTCGAGAACAATGTGGCGGGGATTCATATCGGGGGAGAATGGAGCTGGGGGTACTGGCTGGAATCCACACATTCGCAGCACGTTGAGATCCGGAACTGCACCTTCCGGGACAACCATCTTGATATCCGGTACGGCGGGCAGCCCATGGATATGGCCATCAGCATTGCCAGCTGGACCAATCCGGATATGCTGGGCAGGCCTTCAGTTACCCATTATGGTCTGATGCGGGACATTCGCATCCATGACAACCTGTTCGAGGATGAGGCTGTGTGTGTGAGCCTGCACAATTGTGCAGATGTCTGGTTCTGGAACAACAGGATGGTTAATTGCGGGCAAGACCTGGTGATTCATGCAGAAACCACCGGGAATATCAACCGTACTGCCTGGACCGGCGAAGGGCATAAGCAGTGAGCGATTCACTAAATGCATTATATAACACGATCGAAATGAAAAGAGGACATTCTAACCTGATTGCCGAAAGAAGCAGAAAACTTATGGGGCGAAAGCTCGCTATCATTGTGATGATGTTTTTGACGGGTATGGCTTTAGATGCCCAGGTTACCCTGACAGAGAAGCAGTGGGAGCTTCCCACATACCCGGTGGCAGAGGAGGAACGGAACCCGATCTTTTTCAGGAATGAAGCCTACCAGGGTGCATCGAGGCACTACTATCCGTTGACACAGAATGACCAGTATGAACAGGAACGGGTAATCCGGCCCTGGCACACGCTGGTACTTGAAAACGAATACATTGAGCTTGGGATGATGCCCGAGATCGGGGGCAAGCTCTACTATGCCAGGGACAAGACGAACGATTACAATTTTGTTTATAAGAACAGTGTGGTAAAGCCATCCAATATCGGGATGACCGGAGCCTGGGTATCCGGCGGGATCGAGTGGTGTGTGCTCCACCACCACAGGGCATCGACCTTCCGGCAGGTGGATTATACAACGACCGAAAATGAGGATGGGAGCAAAACCATCTGGATCGGGGAATCGGAACCACGCCACGGGATGAGGTGGTCCATCGGCATCACCATATATCCCGGGAAATCCTATTTTGAGGCCGAAGGCATGATCCACAACGCTTCGCCGTTTACACATACGTTTCTCTACTGGGCCAATGTGGCCGCGCATACCAACGAGAATTACCAGGCCATTTTTCCGCCCAGTGTGCAGGTGGCCACCTATCATTCAAAGACCCATTTCACCAGGTGGCCCGTATCCACTGAAGTATACCGCGGGGCGGATTTCACGGAGGGTGTGGATGTCAGCTGGTGGAAGAATGTTGAATCCAGCAACTCATTTTTTGCATATGATCTGAAGGAAGACTTCATGGGCGGGTATGACCATGGCAGGAACGCAGGCACGGTCCATATCGGGAATCACCATATTGTCAAGGGGGCCAAATTGTGGGAATGGGGCTCAGGTCCCCGCGGGCAGGCTACCGAGGCCAGGCTGACCGATGATGATGGACCCTACGTGGAGATCATGGTGGGTGCCTATTCGGACAATCAGCCCGATTACAGCTGGATCCGGCCCTATGAGACCAAGCGCTGGAGGCAATACTGGTACCCTGTAAAAGGGATCGAGGGCTTCAAGAATGCCAATCTGAACGGGGCGGTCAACCTGGAAAAGAGAGACAATGGCATGGTATTCCTTGGGTACCATGCCACCAGGAAGGTGGACCGGGCCTCGGTGAGACTGAAGCACCGTGGCGAGCTGGTCTTCGAGCAGTCTCTGACCATCTCACCGGACAAGCCTTTTGTCCGGACCGTTAAACTGGATGGCCCGTTTGCCGAAGAGGATCTCTATACCGAGCTGACCGATGCGTCCACAGAAGAGGTGCTGGTGAGCTACCAACCGGTAAAACTTGACCCTGTGGAGGAGCTCCCTGAAACGGTAAAGGGTTATGCGGATCCCGGAGAGATCAGGACGGTAGAGGAACTTTACCTGACAGGAAGGCGGGTGGAACAATTCTATGCACCCAGGTATGATCCGATGGACTGGTACCATGAAGCCCTTAATAGGGATCCCGGTAATGTGAGGACCAATACCGCGGTTGGGAATTATTACCTGAAGAACGGGGACTATGAAACCGCACGTTCCTATTTCTCAAGGGCCATTACGAGGTTAACAAGGGATTATACACGCCCGTCCGATTGTGAGGCACTCTACCTGCAGGGGCTGACCCTGCGGGCTATGGGTCTCATCGACGAGGCGGTCGATACCCTGTACCGTGCAACCTGGGACCATACCTGGCATGCTGCGGCTTATTACCAGCTGGCACAGATCTCTGCTGGCCGGGATGATTTCAGGGAGGCACTCATCCAGGTGAACGAATCGCTGAGCACCAATTCCAGGAACAACCGGGCCATTGCACTTAAGGCATCCCTTCAGAGGAAGACGGGGGATGTGCAGGGTGCCCTCCGGACCGTATTGGCAGTAGCAGAGGGTGATCCGCTCGATTTCAGACTGATGAATGAGCTGTATCTCGCAACTAGGGATGCGGGTGAACAGGATAGATCGGCCGGCGTACTTGCTTCCCTGGACAGGAAGATGAGGAATTTCCACCACAATTACCTCGAACTGGCCGCGGGGTACATTGAAGACGGGCTGAGAAAGGAGGCAAAAGAGGTACTTCTCAGGTTTAAAGGGGATCATCCGGTCATTGAGTACTACCTGGGATATCTCGATCACCTGGAGGGGGACCGGGAGGGTGCCGAAAGGATGTTTCTTTCTGCATCGGGAAGGCCGGTGGATTATGTCTTCCCTTACCGGCTCAGGACCCTTGATCCCCTTCAGACAGCGCTAAAGTATAATCCGCAGGACGGAAAGGCCAGTTACTATATGGGCAATATCCTGTATGAAAAGCAGCCCGAACGGGCCATTGAGCATTGGGAAGATGCCGTTGAAAAAGAGCCCGGACTGGCCATTGCTTACCGGAACCTGGGATGGGGATATTACCGGCATTACGGTGACCTGAACAAAGCGATCCGCTGTTATGAGGAGGCCATTGCCCTGAACGGGAACGAGCCGATCTACTATTACGAGCTGGATGAGTTGTACGAGATGGTCAATGCTCCTGCCGTGAAACGTCTGGCGCTGTTTGATGGTAAGAACGAGGTGGTCAAGAAGCGGGACGATGCCTTTGTCAGGCAATTGGCCGTTCTCACGCTGGCCGGTCAGCCCGACAAGGCCCTAGCGTATATGAGCGGGATGAAGTTCTCCTACCGCGAAGGCAACAGCCGGGCCAGGGAGGTGATGATCGATGCCCAGCTCATGGCAGGATTGAAGCACCTTGAAGAAAATCAATACCAAAGTGCGCTCGACCTGTTCCTGGAGGCACAGATCCCCGAAGAGGAAGCCGGAAGCAGACGCATGGGCAACAGGGGCATCCAGGTGAATTACCTGATCGGGATGGCCTATGAAAAGCTGGGAAACAAGAAACAGGCAAAAGAATACTTCAACTGGGCTGCTTCCCAGGAAGCAGATTTTGAAGATATTATGGCTTACTACCAGGGACTCAGCCTTAGAAAGACCGGAGATGTTGACGGGGCTGAAAAAGTATTCCAAGCGATGATCGAGAAAGGGAACAGGCAGATCGGCAACCCAACCACCCAATCCGAGTTCGGAGTGATCTTCGGGGCACGTGAATCCGAGGATGTCAGGAAATCAAGAGCCTATACGCTGAGGGGGTTGGGTTACAAAGGACTGGGCCAGACAGACCTGGCAAAGGCAGACCTGGCCAGGGCCCTGGAATTGTCCGTCAGCAATCTCTGGGCAAAGACCGAATCCATGATGCAGTGAGCGTTTTTATTAAATCGAGTATGGACTAAGGGCGGGCGAACCCGGCCTTAGCTCCCTCTTACACCACCGTACTTACGGGTCCGTATACGGCGATTTCTTTAAAGGTAAAACAATAGTAAGTATACAGGCAAAATAAGCCTATTTCCTCGAACCACGAAAGGTTCATTTAATGCTTTCAACAGTGCTTTGAATAATCTTCGACAGCTGAGTGGATTGGGGAAAATCTTCACCACTATACTTATTCAAATGGGCTCAGTGTACACTAATAACGGTTTTGCAATTGGAATGAAAAATCGACTCTTTCTTTAGCAAATATTGACCGGCAAGGTTTGTATGCTCTGCGGGATTATAAGAATTTGGCTTAGATTTGCAATTATGGATCAGGAAAAGAAACAGAAATTAGATAAATTGACAACCTTCATTTAAATTTTACTCCCATCCCAATGGTTAAATTTTGGAATGCATTGAGATAGTATCATTCCAGACCGTGTTTTAAAAAGAAGTTTCTTGCATAAAACCCATTTTCTGCATGTTATTGCATGAGAAGCTACTTATCCGTGAACTACAGCGCGGCAATGCAAAAGCTTTTGAATTGCTGTACAAGCAATACCATGCCAGATTGGACTTGCCGCATAATAAGTTGTATATTTATCATAGATTTTCACGGAAATAAAAGTACGTAATGTTTTCAACACTTCATGCCATCCACTTTCCCGGAAGCCAGGATTGATGGAGGTTTCCCGGCTTTTTCATTTTTTTGGTATCATTGTAATTACGTTTTTATAATACATATAAATATTTTGATATTTGCCTCGTTGTCTTCTTTATCAACCATATATGGCTCTGTAATGCCCTTAAATAAGGCATTTTGAAATTTTGTTAATAAATTATTGGGATTTTAAAGAAAGTTATTGTATATTTATCACGGTAATTAAAATACGTAACCGTGACACCCGAAGATTTCTTTCTTCAACCTGGGGTCCTGGCCCAAAAACAGTATGAAGCTCTGCGCATGTACTTCATTGAGAAAAAATCTGCTAAAGAGGTTGCCAGGAATTTCGGTTACACATACCGGGGGTTTACCACCCTGGTAAGTGATTTCAGGGCCAAATTGAAAGAAAAGGATACGCACGGCTATTACTTTGTTGAGCGGGGTAAAGGGAAAAAAAGAAGTGAAAAAACTGATCAGGCCAGTGGCATCATTATCGACCTTAGAAAAAAGTATTACTCGGTTGAGGATATCAAGGTCACCCTGGACAGCAAGGGATACAAGTTATGCGAAAAGACCATCTATAACATCCTGGCCTCGGAAGGTTTTTCGCGTCTTCCCCGAAGGATGAAGGCAGTAAAACAGCAGTTAGAGACACCCCGCATTGATGCCGAGAAAAGCATCCATCTCGATGTTGTTGCAGAAGAATTCAAGAGCAGCTCAGCGGGAATATTATGTCTGTTGCCGTTTCTAAAGAGATATGAGATCGATGTGGTCATTGAACAATCGTCGTTCCCCCGGACCAAAAGCATCGGCAAGATGAGTTCTATTTTGTCCTTCGTGGCCTTAAAGGCTTCCAACATCAGGCGTTATTCGGCCGACAACCTGTGGTGCATGGACAGGGGGATGGGACT